>JACPPN010000138.1 GCA_016190995.1 Acidobacteriota bacterium
CCCCCAGGTTGACCGCCTCGATCGCGCTGGCTTCGGTCGAGTAGCCGGTGATGATGATGATGGGCAGGTTGGCCTGGAAGCGGCGCGCCTCCCGAATGACGGCGAGGCCATCGAGACCGGGCATCTTCAGGTCGGTGATGAGCAGATCGTACGGCGCCAGCCGCATGCGCTCGAGCGCGGTCTCCCCGTCGGGCGCGACGTCGACGTCGTACTCGGCGAGCGCCAGCGTCTTCGACAGGAGATCCCGGATGCTCGCCTCGTCATCCACGACGAGGATTCGCGGCCGTTGATTGAGCGTCGTGCTCGGGGCCGCCACAGTAGTGGCGGTCGCCACTCGGGACCGCGTCCGCTGCCCCTCCAACCAGGCGTCGACATCACGTTTCCGGAAACGCCACTGGCGCCCGACCCGCACCGCAGGAATCTTGCCGGCTTTGATGAGGCGGTAGATGGTGCGGAGATTCACTTGAAGGTACTCCAGCACCTCGTCCGTGGTCAGGAAGGCTTCCTCAATCATCCACTTTGTCCTTTGGTGCTCACTTTACCACTTCGGAGGGTGGGAACTGAATCAGAAAGCACGCTCCACCTTCCGGATGGTTCGACACCGAAATCTGCCCGGCATGCTCCTGGATGATGCCGTAGGTGATGGCCAGCCCAAGTCCGGTGCCTTGTCCGACCTCTTTCGTCGTGAAGAACGGCTCGAAGATTCGCGGCAGCACATCCTCGGGGATGCCGGGCCCGTTGTCGCGAACCTGAAGAACGACGTGCGAACCGTCGCGCGAGCGGGAGGTGCCCACCTCGATGCGGGCGCCCTTGACGTCGGCGACCGCCTGCTCGGCGTTGATGAGCACATTCAGGACAGCCTGCTGCAGGAGGAGCGGATCGCCCTCAATCTTCAGCCCATCTTCGAGCACGCGGACGAGCGAGATATTCGCGGCCTGGCACGGACCGCTCCGCAGCGACACGGCCCGCGTGACGACGGCATTGAGACTGATGACGCGCCGCGGAATCCGGCGAGATCCCGCGAAGACGAGCAGGTTTCGAACGATCTTGGCCGCGCGCTCGGCCTCGCGGTAGACGAGGCGCAAGTCGCGCGCCTGCGGGCGCGGCACCACTCCGCTCCGGCGCAAGAGCTCGAGATGACCGAGGACGGCCTGCAGCGGATTATTCAACTCATGGGCAATGCCCGCGATGAATTGTCCCAGCGCCGCCAGCTTCTCCGACTGGGCGAGACGCTCGCGCAGCGCCGCGCGTTCCGCCGCCGAGTGCGTCTCCTTCGTGATGTCATGCGCGATCATCACCAGCCCCCTCGGACGATCGTCCTGCGAGCGCGCCCGGGTGGTGAGGATGAAGCGGCCGCCGAGCCGAAGATCATCAACCTCGCGCGACAACAGCTCGGATTCCCCGAGCGATGCGTCGCATTCACGCAGCCAGGCCGCCGTTGCGGGGCTGACGAACTCATCGAGCGAGCGTCCGACAAACTCCGCCTCAGCGTGGCGGACGTGACGCGCGAACGCCGCGTTCACGTGCAGCACGCGCAAATTGGCGTCGCAGACCGCGACGAGAGCCGGAAGCGCGTTGAAGGTGGCTTCGAGCTCGTGCCGCGAGCGGAGAATCTCCTCCACGAACTGCACGTGTTCCACGACGCTTGACAGCTTGCGGCCGACTTCCTCAGCGCGACCGATCACGTCGACCTCGTCACCCGCCTCAACCGCGACGCGCTCGAGCACGAGCGTCCCAAGCGCCCGTCGATGCCCGCGCAGGGGCACCAACACGGTTGCGGCGACGTTCGCCGGGTCCTGCTCGTTCCAGATCACGTCGGCCGTGTCGCTGCGCATGGCGCAGGCGATCGATGACGTGCGGTTCTCGGTTGACACGCGCTCGACCGCCGCGCGCTCTGATACGTCGGACGAAGCCCGACGAACCAGATCGCGTGCCTCACGATCGTGCAGCCAGACCGAGGTGCTGACGGCGCGGAACAGCCGCGTCGCCCCTTCACAGAAAAACTCCAGCCCTGCCTGGAGGGCCGGCAGTCCCGTTGGCGTGGGGGAGAACGCCTGCAGCAGCGCATCGACGCCTTGCTGCAATTCAACGCCGCGCTCGAGGCGTACGCGGTCGAGCGCGAGGGCGAATGCATCGCCGACGAGCGCCAGGCCTTCGATGGTGCTTTGGTCGGGCCACGGAGGATGGACCCCCACGGCAAGTATGCCGATTCGTTCCAGGCCGCTGCACAGCGGCAGCAGGAGCGCGCCCTGCGTCCTCAGCTGCTCGGCGAGTCCGGGCAGTCGCAGCGCCAGGCTGGTCATCAGCTCGGGCTCCCGCGATCGGAACAACGGCTCGAGCTGGACGAGCTCGCTGGCCGATAACACCCAGCGCGTTCTCGGACGCGGAGCGTTCCCCGACGTCGCCTGCAGAAACGTTCCACGCGGATGTGCGCGCAGCACGACCGAGCACACCCCGCCGGTCGACTCGAGCACGTATTGATGCAGCCTGGTCAGGATGTCCCGGCCGCGATCGGAACGCGCCAGCGTGCGCGCCAAGGCTGTCAAGGTGGCGACAGACATGGTGGTTCGCTCGGACGGAACCTGGCCAAAGAAGTCGTTAACGAATCGGGCCGGGGTTGCAGCTCGTGCTTTGAGCCGCATCAGCCCGTTATGCGGCCCCTTACGAGAATTTCGTACCCGTTGCATCGGCGGACGCGGGCCGCATACCGGGCTTAGGCGCGCACGGCGCGCCTGCGAGGGAGCGGCGCGGGGCGTAGGGGCCCCCGCAAGCGACCGAGCCGGGGTGTGGGGCGGAGCCCCACGCTAGTTAGATTCATCGGCGGATCGGGCGATTTCCCGCACGGTACCCCGCAAGGCCAGCTGATGCGGCGTGACCCCCCTGCTCTGGCTAGTGCCCTAACCGACACGTCACCCAACACTTACGTCCTCATGTATCATGAGGATCTCGCGTCGGTTTTTCGCCTCCGACTCTCTCGAGGAGTCCGCCGTCTAACAAGGTGACAGCGCGCGACTGTCGATTCGGCTTCGGCTCCCGCCGAGCGGTGGCGACCGCTGCGACCCGCCCTACATGGCCCGGACTGACGAAGAGCTCGTCGCCCGCTCGATCGGCGGAGACACGGACAGCTTCAACCAGCTGGTCCTTCGGTGGGAGAGGCCCATCTATGCGCTCGCATATCGGGTGATCGGCCGCGAAGACGATGCGCGCGACGTGTGCCAGGAAACGTTCCTCCGCGCGTTCCGGGCGCTCGGCGGCTTCAAGGGTCAGGCGAAGTTCTCTTCCTGGCTGTACCGAATCGCGCTGAATCTTTGTCGCGACTGGATCCGCCGAGAGCGACGCTCGCCGATCGTGCGGGCAAGAGACGATGTGGACCCGCTTCGGTTGCTGGTCGAGGACACCGTTTCGGAGTCCGTCGAGCAGATCGTGACCCGGAAAGACGTCAGTCGGCTCATCGCGCGCGCCATGGCGCGGCTCCCCGAGGAGCAGCGCGCCGCGATCATCCTGAAGGAGTATCACGGCCTGACGTTTCAGGAGATCGCGAATCTTCTGGGCTGTCCGCTCAGTACAGTCAAAACACGGCTCTATCAGGGACTCACCGTGCTCCGGCGTGAGTTGGAGCAGACCGGCGTGCGCGCGACCTCCGATGCCCTCGGCGCAGCATCGCGTCCGGCCCTGTCGCCCATGGAAGAATCATTATGACGGAAGTGCCATCCTGCAGTCAGCACGACGCGCTCGTTTCGTACTTGTACGGCGAAGGGGACGAGGCCGGTCGCGAGCAGTTCGAAGCGCACCTCGCGACCTGCGGGTCGTGCGCGGCGGATCTGGACGCGTTCCACCGCGTTCGCCAGGATCTGATCTGCTGGAGTCCGCCGGAGGGGCGCGCGTCGATTCGCGTCGTAGCCGACCCCCGTCGTGCGGCGCCGTGGTGGAAGGCGCCGGCGTGGGGCCTCGCGGCGGCGGCGGTGCTCGTCGTGGCCATTGCGGCCGCGATCGCGCAGGTGGAAGTCCGCTATGGAACCGACGGCGTGGTCATCCGTACCGGCTGGGTGCCATCGACGTCGTCGCTTCAGTCGAGGGCCGCAGTGGGGCCGGTGAGTCCGTTGGCATCGGTCACGAGAACGGACTTGGGCGCGCTCGAGCAGCGGCTGCGCCGCGAGTTTTCCACCGGTGCGGTGCGCCCCGTCCTGGACGTGTCGAAGGCGCCGTCGGGGTCGATGAACCAGGCGGATCTGCTGCGCCGCGTCCGCGCCCTGCTCGAAGAGAGCGAGCAACGGCAGCAGCGTGAGCTGGCGCTGCGCGTGGCAGAGCTCGCGCGCGACTTTGATGTTCAGCGACAGACCGATCTCGTGCAGATGCAACAGAACCTCGGCAGGCTCGAAGGCATGACGGGCGCTGAAGCCGCGCGGCAGCGCGAGTTGCTCAACTATCTCGTTCGCGTTTCGCAAAGGCCGCGGCAGTAGGACGTTGGCAAACCGTGACCTGGGTAGGTCGCGAAGGAGGCTCGAACCGGTCGCGGGCTCATCAACATCGGAGATGTGAGGAGCTGGAGGTCATCGTGATCAAGGGAATGCTGATCGGTATCGTGCTCGCTGCGGATCCGCTGTGGGCGCAGCCCGCTGGCCGCGCGCCGCAGGACCGTCACGCGGCGGCGGAAGTGCGGTATCAGATTGGCGTCATGGAACGCGTGCTGGAGGTTGCGGTCCAGCACGGCGCCAAGGAACTGGGACGCCGGATGCAGAGCCTGACGCCGAACCTGCTGCTGTTTACCGGGCCTGCGCGCGCGCGCGGGTTTCGGTTGGAGGGCTACGGCGTGTTCTTCGACGTCGAGGTGCCAGCCCTGCGCCGGAGCGTCATGTGGTCGGTGCGCGCGCTGAGCCAGGACTTCGGTGCCAGCGATGCGCTGCAGTCGCTGCGCGCGCATGTCAAGACCATGCCGAGCGGTCGCGAGCGCACCACCCTGGAGCAGGCGCTGAAGCGTCTCGAGCTCGAAGTCGCGCCCATGGCGGCCGCCCCACCCGCTGCGAAGACGTCGCCGGCGGTGCGAGCCGCGTCCCCGGCCGCGCCACGCGTCGCAGGCGAGAGCGTGCAGGACGCGCCCGCGCCCGAGGCTGCGACGCTCGAAGATCCGAACGACGCGTACGAGCTGCAAGTGAAAGACGCCCTGATGAACGCCATGCTGGATCACAGCGGGCCCATGCCGCTCGGTCCGGAGGAATGGCTAACGGTTGCGGCGCGTGACAACGAGGACCGGCTGACGGCGGGCGACATGTTCGAGCTCGTGACGATCGTGCTTCGCATCAAAGGGTCGGATCTGGCGGCGTTCAGAAGCGATCGCCTGACACGCGACGAGGCAAGAAAGCGCGTTGACGTGCACGAGTTCTGATCTACAATCCGCCGCATGCGTGGTGCCGTGTTCGTTGTGCTCATGAGCGCGTGGCTCGCGCCGCTCGCGGGCTGCGCCCCTCGGACAGTGGACCTCAAGACGGATCTGCAGGTCACCGAGATCACCACCGGCTGGTTCGACGCGGGTATCGTCGGCGGCAAGAACAAGCTCGTTCCCACGATCTCCCTCAAGCTCAAGAACAACTCGCGCGGGCGGATCTCCAGCGTGCAGCTCAACACGGTGTTTCGCCGCGTCGGCGAGCAGGAGGAATGGGGATCAGCGTTCACGCGCGGCATCGGCGGTGAAGGGCTGGCCGCCGGAGCGAGCAGCCCGGCCATCGTCTTGCGTTCGACGCTCGGCTATACCGGCGAGCAGCCGCGCGGGCAGATGCTGACGCACAGCGAGTTTCGCGACGCCCACGTCGAAGTCTTCGCGAAGCACGGCCCCGACCAATGGGTGCGGCTTGGCGACTTTCCGGTCAAGCGTCAGCTCCTGATGCAGTAGGGACTCGTCCGAATCCGAAGGACTCGCCATCCAGCCGCCTGGTTCCGTTCCCTCCGCTTCTTCCCACCACGCTCCGCGTCCGTCTCTCGCACGCGGTCTGGGACCGCTTGACGCTGCCGCCATCGTCGTCTCGAACGTGATCGGCGGGGGCATCTTCATCATTCCCGCGATCGTCGCCTCGCTGGCTCTCGCGCCGTGGGCCATGCTGTCGGCGTGGGTGATCGGCGGCCTGCTGGCACTTGCGGGAGCGATGGCATACGCGGAGCTCGCAGCGCTGCGCCCGCAGGCGGGCGGCGAATACGTGTACCTGCGTGAAGCATTCGGGCCGCTGTGGGCGTTTCTCACCGGTTGGACGTCCTTCGTCGCCGGGTTTTCGGGCGCCATCGCAGCCAGCGCCGTAGGCCTTGCCGGGTATCTCGGTCGGTTCGCGCCGGCCGCGGGCGACACGACGGCCCTGGCATCCTTCGACTTCGGACTCGTCACCCTGACGCTTTCGCCGCGGGCCGGCGTGGCGATCGTCGCCATCGGGGCGTTGTCCGTCGTGCACGTGCTCGGCCTCGGGCCGGGACGCGTCGTTCAGAATCTGCTTGCCGGGCTGAAGGTCACGGCGCTGCTCTTGTTCGTGGCCTTCGGGTTCGGATTCGGGCGCGGTTCGATGGGCCACGTGGCCGAAGGCGGTGACGTCGCAGCGACGAGCTGGCTCCTGGCGCTCATTCCCGTGATGTTCAGCTATGCCGGCTGGAATGCCGCGGCCTACGTGGCGGAAGAAGTCAGGGAGCCCGAACGCAACGTGCCGCTCGCGCTCGCGCTCGGGACCGTCGCGGTCATCGTGATCTATCTCGGCCTGAACGTCGCGTATCTGTACGCGTTTTCGGCGCGAGAGCTGGCCGGCCTGAAGATTCGCATCATCGATGCGGCCGCCGATCGGCTGATCGGTCCTGCGATCGCAGACTGGCTTGCCGGCGCGACGATCGTCATGATCGCGGCCAGCATCAGCGCGATGCTCATCGCCGGGCCCCGCGTGTACTACGCGATGGCGCGCGACGGGCTGTTTTTCTCGGCCGCCGCCCGCGTGCATCCTCGCTTCCGCACGCCCGCGGTCGCGATTGTGGCCCAGGCACTCTGGAGCGCCGTGCTCGTGCTGTCGGGGCGTTTCGATCAGCTGGTCGAGTACACGGGGTTTGCCGTCGTCCTGTTTTCGGGCATCGCTGTCGTGGCGTTGTTTCGGTTGCGCCAGGTTTACCCGAACGAGCGGCGCCCGTTTCGGGCGTGGGGCTATCCGATTGCGCCGGGTGTTTTCGCCGGTGCCAGCTTCTTGATCGTGATGAACGCCCTATACCGCGATGTCCGAACGTCGGGCGCGGGCCTGATCATCATTGCCGCCGGGATTCCTCTTTACCTGATGTTCCGGAAGGGACCGGGCGTCATCGGTCGCCGAGCAGGACGAGTAACGAGGCTCGACCTCAAGCCGCCGAGGGACGGGCAAGAGAGCCAAGAACGGTGAAGCGTCGTGACGAGCGAGACAAGAACAAGCGCCCGCGGATGGCGTCGTCCTCCGGGCGCCGCAACAGCTCACCTGCGCCGAAGCTCTCCACGATAGGAAATCGTCTCGCCTTCGAGGATCAGCACTTCGAATGCCAGCGGCTCGAACCCCTCCGCGCGGATCTCGATGCGGTGCGGCCCTGCATCGATCGTGAGCCGCTGAAAGACGCCATCGAAATCATTCACCAGACCAACGTAGTAGCCGTCGACGAACACTTGCGCCAGCCGCGGCTTCACTTTGAGCCGCAGACCGCCGACGTCTCTGAATCCATATGAGGAATAGCCAGCGCCCGCGCCAGACCAGCCAGTACCATAACCATACCAGCCGGGACCATAACCGTAGCTTGGATAACCCCACCAGAGCGGGTCGAAGTAGAAGTACCCGAGCCCGAAGGTGCCGTACGGATACGGGTAGTAGCCCGCGGTGTAAGGCAGGAACACCGCGCCAGGTCGCGTCCGGAACGGCGACTGGGATCGCGGGATGGCCTGTCCAACGGCCGGCCTGTCGCCGCGCGAACGTCCGGAGCGCGGAACCGCACGGTCACTGCCGCCGCTTCTGGATGGCTGCGAGGCGGAAGAATCCGGTCGCGTCGAACCGGAGCCGCGCGGTTCGGCAACCGAACCGCGTGGAACCGCCCGCTCGGAGTCCTGGGTCGGGCGTCGACGGCCGCCATCATCCGGGGAACCGGATGCGCCGCCCGAGTCCCGGGACACGGCGATGACGACAGGGGCAGGCGCCGGTGGTGGTGGAGGGGGCGGTGCCGGCTGCACTTCAGGCGCAGGGTCACGCGGGGCGCGCTCTTCCTGCGCGGCCACCGACGTGACTGCGGCGGCACAAAGGACTACCGTGCCGACGAGCAGAATTCGCAGGCTGTTCATGACGGGCTCCTGGTGGCAACAGGCAAACCGGCAGAGATTACCCACAGAGGGCGTTGATTTACCACAGAGCGCGCAGAGAGCACAGAGGAAACCAAGAGGCAAGGACGCTGTCTCCGCTGTGCCCATGGTGAGCCTCTTTCATCACTCTGCCAAGGTAGCGAAGCTCCGCCTCCAACCGACGCGCAAGCACGATGCGGTGGGGCGAAGCTTCGGTACTAGAAAAGATGTCTGGCAACTCTGCTGCCAGGCGTGCATGATCGACAATAACCGCAAAACGGTGCGGAATCAACGAAGTCCTGCCGCTGCAACAAGATCGGTCGTCCTGTCGGGACGACAAGCGTCCCGTTTTCTTGACACCCTTTTTTACCGTCGCTAGACTGCCTTCGAGACCGCCGGGGACCCGCCGCGACGCCGATTGCCTGGGCGCTCCCTCCTCCGCCGATGTTTGCTAGCACGACTGTTCTCGCCATCCGCCGCAACGGCCATGCTGTCATGGCCGGTGACGGACAGGTGACGTTCGGCAACACGATCGTGAAGCAGAGCGCGCGCAAGATCCGGCGCCTGTACAACGACCGGATTCTCGCCGGCTTCGCCGGATCGGCGGCCGATTCCTTCGCGCTCTTCGCGCGATTCGAGTCCAAGCTCGAGCAGTATCGGGGAAACCTGGAACGATCGGCTGTCGAGCTCGCGAAGGACTGGCGCACGGATCGTCTCCTGCGGCGGCTGGAAGCGATGCTCATTGTCGTCGACCAGAGCTCGATGTTCCTGTTGTCCGGAACGGGAGATCTCATTGAGCCGGACGATGGCATTGTCGCCATTGGTAGCGGCGGCGCCTATGCCCTCGCGGCGGCGAAAGCGCTGGCGGCGCACACCTCGCTCGAGGCGAGAGCCATTGCCGAGCACGCCATGCGCATTGCTTCGTCCATCTGCATCTACACGAACGCTGCGATTACAATCGAAGAGTTGTGATGCCGTTGTGCTTTCATGCCCATCTACTTGCCTGAAACGACCACCTCGTCGAGCGCGGCCTTGACGCCGCGCGAAATCGTCGCGGAGCTCGACAAGTACATCGTGGGGCAGGAGCGCGCCAAACGGGCCGTGGCCATTGCGCTGCGCAACCGGCTGCGCAGGCAGAAGCTGCCGCCGGACCTTGCCGAAGAAGTCGTTCCCAAGAACATCCTGATGATCGGCCCGACGGGCGTGGGCAAGACCGAGATCGCGCGGCGGCTCGCGCGCCTCGCGCATTCGCCGTTCATCAAGGTGGAGGCGTCGAAGTTCACCGAAGTGGGTTACGTCGGACGCGACGTCGAGTCCATGGTGCGGGATCTCACGGAGCTGTCCGTCGACATGGTCCGAAGCGAGCGTCAGGCCGAAGTTCGGGAAAAGGCGAAAGCCAACGCCGAGGAACGGATCCTCGACCTGCTGCTGCCACCCTCGCCGATGACCCCCTCGGAAGACGCGATCGGCCGCGAGCACGCCGAGCGAACGCGCGAGCGCTTTCGCGAGCATCTGCGCGAAGGGCGATTCGACAACCGCTTCGTCGAGATCGACGTCCGCGAGAAGAGTTTTCCGTCGTTCGAGATCATCGCCGGGTCGTCCATCGAGGAGATCGACATCAACGTCAAGGACGCGCTGCCGGGACTGTTTCAAGGCCGCAGCAAGAAGCGGCGCCTGGGCGTGCCCGAAGCGCTCGACCATCTGCTGCAGGAAGAAGAACAGAAGTTGATCGACATGGACAGCGTGGCCCGCGCGGCGCTCGAGCGCGTCGAGCAGGCGGGAATCATCTTCGTCGACGAGATCGACAAGATCGCCGGACGAGAAGGCGGCCATGGCCCCGACGTCAGCCGTGAAGGCGTCCAGCGGGACATCCTACCGATCGTCGAAGGCACCACGGTGAACACGAAGTACGGGATGGTGCGCACCGATCACATCCTGTTCATTGCCGCCGGAGCGTTTCACGTCTCGAAGCCGTCAGACCTGATTCCAGAGCTCCAGGGTCGATTCCCCATCCGGGTCGAGCTCGAGCCGCTCAGCCGCGACGATTTCATTCGCATCCTGACCGAGCCGAAGAACGCCCTCATTACGCAGTACGTCGCGCTGATGGGGACCGAGGACGTGACGCTGCGGTTCACGCATGACGCCATCGAGCGCGTCGCCGATTTCGCCAGCATCGTGAACGAGCGGACCGAGAACATCGGCGCGCGGCGGCTGCACACGGTCATGGAGAAGCTTCTCGACGAGATCTCGTTCGAGGCGCCCGATCTGAAAGGGAAGGCCGTGACGATTGACGGGGCATACGTCGATCGCATGCTGGCCGACATCGTCAAGAACGAAGACTTGTCGCGTTACATTCTGTGAGGCGCCCGCGCAGTCCAGTCCCCGGCCTGCTGGCGCTGTTGACGCTCGCCACAGCGCCGGGCGCCTGCGGCAAGAAGGGACCGCCGCTGGCGCCGCTCAACCTGCTACCCGCCCGCGTCGACGATGTGTCCGCGCGGCGCATCGGCAATGACGTCGAGCTGCACTTCACCATCCCCACGAAGAACGTGAACGGGTCGTCCCCAGCCGATCTCAGCCTGGTCGAAGTCTATGGGTTCACCGAGGACCCCAGACGTCCACAACTCGCGCGCCTTTCAGGAGCGGAATTTCGCAGGCATGCCACCCGGATTGCGACCATCGAGGTGCGGCCGCCGGCCGAGGCGAAGGAGAACGGTGAGAACCCTCCGCCACCCGAGCCCGCGGATCGACGGCCGCCGCAGGGATCGCGCGCGCGTGTGATCGAGCACCTCACGCCAGACGTCCTGGCGCCTGTCGTGATTCCGGAGGAGAAGGAGAAAGAGGCGCCCGCTTCCGCCGATGAAGCGATCCCGCCGATCGTGCCAGCGGTCTCCCTGACGCTGGAACAACCGATCACGCGCAACTACGCGACCATTGGTATCAACAGGAGATCGCGACCCGGACCATCATCTGCGATGGCCGTCATTCCGCTAGGGCCTCCCCCGCCGCCGCCAGCGACGCCACAACTCGCGTACACCGAAGCGGAGATCTCGGTAGCATGGCCGGATATCCCTGGCGCGCCGCAGCCGGTTCAGGCGCCCGCCACGGGGACGGCGCTGAAATCGTCGCCCGTCTTCACGCAGCTGAACCCGTTCACGTTCAACGTCTACGAGGTTCCTCCCGGTGAGCCGACACCGCCGCCCGGCGCGCGGCCGCTGAACGAACAGCCGCTCGACCGTCCACCGTTTGCGGACGTCCGTCTCGAATTCGGCAAGGAGCGCTGTTACGCGGTCCGGACCGTTGAGAAGATCGCGACGATGTTCGTCGAGAGCGTCACGTCGGCCATCGAGTGTGTCACACCTGTGGACACGTTCCCCCCCGTCGCGCCGGCCAGCCTGGCGGCGGTCGCGAGCCAGGGCGCCATCAGCCTGATTTGGGAGCCGAACGACAACGGCGATCTCGCCGGTTACCTGGTCTTGCGCGCCGAGGCGCCCGGTGACACACTTCAACCCGTCACCTCGTCGCCTGTTCGCGAGACGACGTACCGGGATACGGGCGTGACGCCAGGGGTGCGCTACGTGTACGCCGTGGTCGCGGTCGATACCGCGGTACCGCCCAATACCAGCAAAGAGTCCAATCGAGTGGAAGAGACGGCACGATGAGGATTGAGACATGATGGACCGGTTGTATTGCATCGAGTACGAAAGCTACCCGCGGTACGTCATCGAGCGTGAGGGCGTGTGGCGTCTGGTGAATGGATCTGTGTTCGGCGATTTCGAGCTCGGAGGCGAGATTCGCCGCAACGGCGCGAAGCTGCTCCCGCCCGTCCGGCCGTCGAAGATCGTCGCAGTCGGGTTGAACTATCGCGATCATGCCGCCGAGCAGAAGAAGCCGCTCCCAAGGGAGCCGATAATCTTTCTGAAACCCTCCACGGCGGTGATCGGCCCTGGTGAGGCGATCGTCGTGCCGCCCGGGATCGGGCGGGTCGATCACGAGGCGGAGCTCGGCGTTGTGATTTGCAAACGGGCGTCCCGGGTTCCCGCGGATCGCGCGGCCGAGTACATCCTTGGCTTCACCTGCGTCAACGACGTGACCGCGCGCGATTTGCAAAACCGGGACATTCAGTACGCGCGCTGCAAGGGTTACGACACGTTTGCGCCGGTCGGTCCGTGCATACTGCGGGCGATCGATGGCGACCACCGCGATGTCGAAGGCTGGGTCAACGGCGTGCGGCGTCAGGCATCCAATACGCGCGAGCTGATCTTTTCTGTCGCCGAGCTCGTCAGCTACATCACCGGCATCATGACGCTGCTGCCCGGCGACGTCATCTCGACCGGGACACCCGCCGGCATCGGGCCGATCGTGCCCGGCGACAGCGTGACCATCAAGGTCGACGGGGTTGGCGAGCTGACCAATCCGGTACGCGCGCTCCAGGAGCTGGCATGAAGCTGTTCATCGACACCGGCAATCTGAGAGAGATCGAAAGCCTCGTTCCGCTCGGCATCATTGACGGCATTACGACGAATCCGTCGCTTCTCGCGAAAGAGTCGGCGGACCCACACGCTCTCTTGAAGCAGATTTGCACGACGGTGCGGGGTCCCGTCAGCGCCGAGGTCGTAGCCACCGACGCCGACGGCATGGTCCGTGAGGGAAAAGAGCTCGCCGGCATCGATCCGTACATCGTCGTCAAGGTGCCCTTCACGCGGGACGGCGTCAAGGCGTGCCGGCGTCTCGTCGACGAGGGGATTCGCGTCAACGTGACGCTGGTGTTCTCGCCGAACCAGGCGTTGATGGCCGCGAAGGTCGGGGCGAGCTACGTCAGCCCGTTCGTCGGACGGCTCGACGACATCTCCACGGCGGGCATGGATCTGGTCAAACACATCATCGAGATCTTCGACAACTACGAATTTCCCACCGAAGTGCTCGTCGCCAGCGTCCGGCATCCCATCCACGTCGTGGAGGCCGCCCGGCTCGGGGCGGACATCTGTACCTGTCCGGCCGCCGTCATCGAGGCGATGTTCAAGCACCCGCTCACCGACATCGGGTTGGAGAAGTTCCTCAAGGACTGGGAAAAGGCGCGCCAGGCGGCCAAGGTGTAGGTAGCAGGATGCTGAGAAACCCCTGATCACCACAGAGGACACAGAGCGCACAGAGACCAGATACTACTGAAGTTACTCTGTGCCCTCTGCGTCCTCTGGGGTGAGCCATGGTCATTATCCACTAGGTTCCATGGACAAGAAGCAGCAGCTGGCCGATCTCGAACGCCGCGCCGAACTCGGGGGGGGCGAGACGCGTATCAAGCGCCAGCACGACGCGGGCAAGCTGACGGCGCGCGAACGCATGAGCGCGCTCTTCGATCCAGGGACGTTCGAGGAGCTGGACAAGTTCGTGACGCACCGGGGCCGCGACTTCGGCATGGATCAGCAGATCGTGCCCGGCGACGGCGTGATCGCGGGACATGGCCGCGTCGATGGGCGGCCGGTGTACGCTTTCGCGCAGGACTTCACGGTCTTCGGCGGGTCGCTCTCGGAGACCAACGCCGCCAAGATCGTGAAGATCATGGATCGGGCGATGAAACTGGGCGCTCCGATCGTCGGCTTGAACGATTCGGGGGGCGCGCGCATCCAGGAAGGCGTCCTGTCACTGGGCGGCTATGCGGACATCTTCCTCCGAAACACGCTGGCGTCCGGGGTCGTGCCGCAGATTTCGGCCATCATGGGACCCTGCGCGGGCGGCGCCGTGTACTCGCCGGCGATCACCGATTTCAACATCATGGTCGAGCGCACGAGCTACATGTTCGTCACGGGGCCCGACGTCATCAAGACGGTGACGCACGAGGCGGTGACGAAGGAGGAGCTCGGCGGGGCCATGACGCACAACGCCCGCAGCGGCGTCGCGCATTTCGCCGTAGCGGATGATCGCGAGTGCCTCGCGCTCATTCGCGATCTCCTGAGCTTTCTGCCGAGCAACAATCTGGACGATCCGCCGCGTCTCGAGACCGCCGACCCGCTCGATCGCGAGGATGCGGCGCTCGATAGGCTCGTGCCCGATTCGCCGACGCAACCCTACGACATGCTCGACCTGATCCATGCCGTCGCCGATGAGGCGTACTTCCTCGAGGTCCACCGCCACTACGCGCGGAACCTCATCGTCGGATTCGCCCGCTTGAGCGGACAGCCGGTCGGCATCGTCGCGAATCAGCCGGCGCACCTCGCGGGCACGCTCGACATCGACGCGTCGGTCAAGGGCGCGCGCTTCGTGCGCTTCTGCGATGCGTTCAACATTCCTCTCGTGACGTTCGAGGACGTGCCCGGCTTCCTTCCCGGGACCGTGCAGGAGTACGGCGGGATCATCCGGCATGGTGCCAAGCTTCTTTACGCCTTCGCCGAGGCGACCGTGCCAAAGGTGACGGTGATCACGCGGAAAGCGTACGGCGGCGCGTATTGCGTCATGGCGAGCAAGCACATTCGAACCGATCTAAACTACGCTTGGCCGACCGCGGAGATCGCCGTGATGGGTCCCGAAGGCGCCGTGAACATTCTCTACAAGCGCGAGCTCGATGCTGCATCGGATGTCGTGCGCCTGCGCGCCGAGAAAGTGGCCGAGTTCCGCGAGAAATTCGCGAACCCGTACGTCGCGGCGGCGCGCGGCTTTGTCGACGAGGTGATCGGCCCCCGACAGACGCGGCCGAAACTGATCGCCGCGCTCGCCAGCCTCGCGACCAAGCGCGACAGCAATCCCCCGAAGAAGCACGGCAACATTCCCCTGTAGGCCGGGATCGTGACGAGCGTTGCGCCCGGTCTCCGACTCGGCCGGAGGGCAGGCATGGCAATGCTAGAATACTGACGGATGCTCGTTTCCTGCCCGTCATCATCACGGTAACGAAGCTCCGTCTCACACCGACACGTGACGGCCGTACAACCGGCAGCGGCGAAGCCTCGACAGCCGGCCGCTTTCTGCGTGTGAAGATCCTGGTCGCCAACCGCGGCGAAATCGCCGTGCGCGTCATGCGCGCATGCCGGGACATGGGGCTCGCATGCGTCGCCGTGTACTCCGATGCCGACCGCACGTCGCCGCACGTGCGGTACGCGGACGAAGCCTATCCGCTGGGCGGCGACGAGCCCATGGCGAGCTATCTTCGAATCGACAAGCTCATCGACATCGCGCGACGCTCGGGCGCAGACGCCGTCCATCCCGGCTACGGATTTGTGGCCGAAAACCCGGCATTCGCAGCGGCATGTCGCGATGCAGGCCTCACGTTCATCGGGCCCGAGGCCGACGTGATTGCGCTGATGGGCAGCAAGACCGCGGCGCGCAGCGCGGCGTCGCGCGCCGGCGTGCCGGTCGTGCCCGGCACCGATACGCCCCTCGATGCATCGATCTCCGACGGCGAGCTCGGTGCGGTGGCCGATCGGGTCGGCTATCCGCTGCTCGTCAAAGCCGTGGCCGGCGGCGGTGGGAAGGGGATGCGAACCGCCCCGACGAGCCACGACCTGCCGAGTGCCGTGCGCGCCGCGCGCTCCGAAGCCGGCTCGTCCTTTGGCGATTCCACGATCTACTTCGAGCGTCGGCTCGAGCGGCCGCGCCACATCGAGATTCAACTGCTTGGCGACGAGGACGGCACAATCGTGCCGTTCGTCGAGCGCGAATGCTCCATTCAACGGCGTCATCAGAAAGTCATCGAGGAGTCGCCATCGCCTGTCGTGGACGCGGCGCTGCGACGCACGATGGCCACCGCGGCGGCAGCCGTCGCGCGCGAGGTCGGGTACACGAGCGCCGGGACCATCGAGTTCCTGCTCGATTCCGACGGTCGGTTCTACTTCCTCGAGATGAACACGCGCCTGCAGGTCGAGCATCCGGTCACCGAGATGGTGACCGGAGTCGACCTGGTGCAGTGGCAGATCCGCATCGCGCGCGGCGAGCGCCTGACGTTGCCCGTCGACGCGATGATCGAACCCTCGGGTCATGCGATCGAATGCCGGATCTACGCCGAGGATCCGGAGGCGGGCTTCATGCCGTCGCCCGGGCACATCCGCACGCTGCGCGAACCGTCTGGGCCGGGTATTCGAGACGACAGCGGCGTGGCCGCCGGCTTCACGGTCCCGATCTTCTACGATTCGATGATCTCAAAGCTGGTCGCGTGGGGCTGCGATCGCCCGCAGGCGCTGGCGCGCATGCTGCGGGCCCTCGGCGAATATGAGATCGGCGGCATCAGGACGACCATTCCGTTTTTTCGGTGGGTGCTCGCGCAGGATGACTTCAAGGCCGGTCGCTTCGACACGACGTATCTCGATCGGGTGCTTGCCGCGCGAAACGGCCAGCCGTTCGTGGAGGCGGCCCCGCTGACCGAGGAAATCGCGGTCATCGGCGCGGCGCTTCACGGGTTTCTCCGGGGTCCCGCCGCTGGGGGCCGCTCCGAGAGCGGGCCAGCGACCGCCTGGGTACGCACGGGGCGGCTCGAAGGCCTGCGGCGCTGACGCATCATGACCTTCGCCGTCGAAGTGAACGGCCGCATCCGCACCGTCGCGATCGAGCGCACACCGCGCGAGGGACAGTTTCGCGTCAGCGTCGACGGCCACGTCCATCTCATCGAGGCGGCGCGCGTCGGCGCCAGCGGGCTCTCGCTGATCGTTCCCGAGAAAGGCCGCGCCAGTCATGATGTGGAGGTGCTCGAGGGGCCCGCGACCGGCGAGATGACCGTGCGCGTGGGCCACGACAGTTTTCGCGCCGTTGTGAATGGACGCCGCGCCGTGCGGGCCGACGCAGGCGAGCAGGGCGTCAGCGGCGAGCAGCGCATTGTCTCGCCGATGCCGGGCAGGGTTCTTCGAGTCATGGCGGCCGAAGGCGACCAGATCGGGGCCGGACAGCCGCTGATCGTCGTTGAAGCCATGAAGATGGAAAACGAGTTCCGGTCGCCGAAGAGCGGACGCGTGAAGCACATCGGCGTTCGCGAGGGCATGGCGGTCGAGGCCGGCCGGTTGCTCGCGATCGTCGAATAGAGGTCGACAGTCAACAGTCGACAGTTGACAAGGGATTCGGCTTGTTAGCCGCCACGGGCCGCAAGTCGTCCGGATCCACGGTCGACTGTGGACTGTGAACTGTCGACTGCTCAAGGGTCGCAGGGGTGGCAGCAGAACCGCAACCGCTACCGGACGAGACACCGCCCGTGAGGCGCGGGCCGTGGCGCCGGATTCTCCGTGGCGCGGTCGCCTTGACGGTCGCCGTCGTCGTGGCGCTGCTCGTCTCGTCGCTCACCATCGACCTCGGACCACGGCTGCGCGCGCTCGCCGAACGGCAGGGCAGCCAACAGCTGGAGCGCCCGATGCACATCGGGACGCTCTCGGTCCGGCTCGGGCGGGGACAGTTCGTGGTCGAAGACCTCGTCATCGAGGGGCTCACGCCAGCCGACCGTCCGTTCTTCCACGCGAAGAAGATCGTCGTCGACATGCCATGGTGGACGATCTTCGGGCGGGATCTGGTCATCCGATCGGTTGACATCACCGATTGGCGGATGGTGGTCGAAACGTTCCCGCTGGGGCGCCACAATTTTCCGAAGCTCACGCGCACGAAGGAGCCCGGAGCGCGCAAGCTGTTCACGACGACCGTGCAGATCGTGCGGGCGAGACGCGGCGAGTTCACGTTCGAGGATCATGGGACGCCGTGGAGCACCGTCGCGCGCAATCTCGACGTGACGGTCAGGAAAGGGCTCGAATACGGCGGCGAGGCCTCGTTCTCGAAGGGCACGGTTCGGATTCAATCCTACGAGCCGATGCGCGCGGACATGAAGACCGACTTCGTCATCCGCGGCAGCCTCGTCCACCTCAATCACATCGATCTCGTCACCGATGGTGCGCGCTCCTCGATCACCGGCGACGTGGACATCGGCCACTGGCCCGAGCAGACCTATCAGGTGCAGTCGCGCGTCCATTTTCCCCGGATGCGCGAGATCTTCTTCGCCAGAGAGAAATTCAGCCTCTCCGGTGACGGTGACTTCCGCGGCGTATTTCATCTGTACAAAGGCGGACGCGAGCTGAAGGGCGAGTTCACGAGCGCCGTCGCGGGCGTCAACGCCTACCGCTTTCCCGAGCTCCGTGGGTCACTGCGGTGGCTGCCCGATCGATTCCAAGTCTTCGACGCGAGCTCCGCATTCTACGGCGGCCAGACGAGGTTCACCTACTCGATGAAGCCTCTCGGAAAGAGCGTTCGCCCGACGGCGCGACTCGACGCGACCTATACGAACGTCGACCTGCTGCAGTTTTCGGATTTTCTGGAGCTGCAGGGCATTCGGATCTCGGGCCGCGCGTCGGGTCACAACCTGCTCGAATGGCCGCTCGGCCGCTGGCGGGAGCACCGGGGCAAAGGCGACGTCATCGTTCAGCCGTCCGCCGGAACGCGCGTGCTGGGCCGCATCGTTCCGTCCGGGCTGGCGAGCGAGGAGGCCGAGCTCGGACCGGAGATTGGGCCGTTCGCGCCGCATCCGCCGCTCGGGCATGTGCCGATAGGCGGTGAGCTGCACTACGCGTACGATCGGGACCAGATCGTCCTGACCTCGAGCCGCATCGCGACGCCAAAGACGTACGTGGAGTTCGAGGGACGCACCGCGTACGGCGATCGATCGCGGATCCCTTTTCATGTGACCAGCGCCGACTGGCAGGAAAGCGATCGCATTCTCGCAGGCATCCTCACGGCATTCGGATCGCCGACGTCGGCCGTGCCGGTCGGTGGGTCGGGCGAGTTCGACGGCGTCATGCTCAACGCCTTCAACAAGCCCCGCATCGAAGGCACGTTTCGCGGCGAGCGCCTGAGGGCGTGGCACGTCGTGTGGGGCTCCGGCCGCGGACGCGTCGTGATTGAAAACGGCTACGCCCATGTCACCGACGGTGTCATCGATGAGGGCCCGTCGAGGATTCGAGCCGATGGGCGATTCTCGCTCGGCTACCCGCGCCGTGACCGCGGCGAGGAGATCGACGCGCGCGTCATCGTCGAGAAACGTCCAGTCGCGGATCTGCGGCACGCGTTCGAGCTCGACGACTATCCGATCGACGGCCTGCTCTCGGGCGAGTTCCATATCTTCGGCAAGTACCAGCAGCCGCTCGGGTTCGGCCGAGCGACGCTCGAGAGCGGGGTGGCGTACGGCGAGCCCTTCCAGGTGGCGACCGCGGGGCTCAGATTCGAGGGCCCCGGGGTGAGATTCGACGGGCTGGAGATCTCGAAAGCCGGTGGCACCCTCACGGGTGCGGCCTACACGTCGTGGGACGGCGATTATTCGTTCAATGCAGACGGGCGCAGGATTCCCATGGAGACCATCGCCGCCGTGGCCTATCCGCAGGCGCCGCTGTCGGGGATGCTGCAGTTTTCCGCAAACGGCAGCGGGAATTTCGATGCACCGCGATACGACGTGCGGGCGAGCATCGCCGATCTCTTCATCGCCGACGAAGGTGTGGGCCAGGTCACCGGCAAGATCAGCGTCCGGAACGAAGTGCTGACGCTCGAGATCGAAGCCGCCTCCCCACGACTCGCCGTCTCGGGTTCGGGTCGCATCGCCTTGACCCCGGAAGCCGACGCGGAATTGAGCTTCCGGTTCACGGACACGTCGCTCGATCCGTACGTGCGCGCATTCGTACCCCAGCTCTCACCGTTCACGACGGCCGTCGCAAGTGGCGGCCTCCGGATCGTGGGCGAGCTGGCCGACATCGATCACGTGCAGGCGGACGGCACGGTCGATCAGGTGATCATGAGCCTGTTCGACTACAAGGTGCGCAACGAAGGCCCGATTCAGCTCGCCCTGGACCGCCATACGGTTCGCCTCCATCGCATGCGCCTGACGGGCGAAGGGACCGAGCTCGATCTGAGCGGCGAAGTTGGCCTGCACGATCAACGAATCGCGTTGCGCGCGACCGGCGACGCCAACCTCGCCGTCCTCCAGGGTTTCGTCCGCGACGTGCGCAGCTCGGGCGCCATGGAGCTGGTCGCGGACATCAGCGGCGGGTTGCGGGCACCCGTCATCTCGGGCGTCGCGTCGATGACCGACGGACGCCTCCGTCACTTCTCCCTTCCGCATTCGCTGGAAGCCATCAACGGGCGCGTCTCGTTCGACGGGGCGGGCGTGCGCCTGGACGATGTCGTCGCGAGAATGGGCGGGGGAGACGTCCGGCTCGGCGGCCGAATCGGGTTGCGCGGCTACGTCCCCGGCGAGCTGAGCCTGACGGCCGTGGGGCAGGACATGCACCTGCGCTACCCGGAGGGGGTGCGCTCGATCGTCGATGCAGACCTGTCGCTGCGCGGCGACGTGAACAGGCCGACGCTCACCGGCACCGTCACGGTGAAGGACGCGGTGTGGAGCAAGCGGATCGAGACGGGGGGCACCGAGCTCTTCGGCCTGACGGGCTCGCGGGCCCCGGCCGTGCCGTCGGGCCAGGCGACGATTCCCCTCGCCTTCGACATTCGCCTCATCGCGCCTTCGTCGTTCCGCATCGAGAACAACGCGGCGCGCATCGTCTCGAGCGCCGAGCTGACGCTGCGCGGCACGTACGACCGGCCGCAGCTCTTCGGGCACGCGACGATCGAGCGGGGTGAGGTGCTCTTCGAAGGCAACCGATACCTCGTGACACGCGGCAGCATCGACTTCGCCAACCCCGCGAAGATCGAGCCCTTTTTCGACGTCGAGGCCGAGACGCGGGCGCGCGCCGCGGGGCAGACCTACCGCATCACGTTCCGCGCCACCGGCACGCCCGATCGATTCGTGCCCGAGTTGATGTCGGATCCGCCGCTGCCAGCGGTCGACATCCTGTCGCTGCTGTTCGGAGACCCCCGCGATCCGCGGAATGCCGAGCTGCGCGCCCTTCAGAGCCCGAACACGACGGAGCAGGAGCTGCTCCAGGCGCGCGCGGCGCGTCTGCTCGCGAGCCCCATCTCCTCCGGCGTGGGACGCGTCGTCGAGGAGACGTTCGGCGTCGAGGCCGTGCAGATTAGCCCCTCGCTCGGCGACCTGTCGCAGCAATCGTCGCGGTTGAACCCGACGGCGCGCCTGACGATCATCAAGCGCCTCTCGAGCCGCGTGTACCTGACCTTTTCGCGCGGCCTGTCATCGTCGACCCGCGACCAGATCATCCTGCTCGAGTACGACCAGAGCGATCGCGTCGCGTGGATCGTGTCGCAGAATGAGGATCGCACCTACGCGCTGGACTTCCGGGTGAGGCACAGCTTCTGATGGGCCGCCCGGACGCGCGCCGGCCATCCATTACGACGCGTCCTTCCGCGCTGCTGCGCCCGACCGCGCCCAACCCGCGCGACGGGAACCTCGGTTCCACCTTCCCGGCTCACGGTCAGACTCACCACAGAGGGCACAGAGATCACAGAGATCAAAAAGGTGTCTCTGTAGAACAAACGCCGGAGAACGTGTTTTCCAGACAAGAAAGCGTTTGTTCTACTGTGTACTCTGTGTGCTCTGTGCGGAGCCTCCACCAGCGAGACCGACGGTGCCCGTGGCCCCGGAACCGGTTTGTTCAGGGGCTCTCAGCAATCGTC
>JACPPN010000141.1 GCA_016190995.1 Acidobacteriota bacterium
TCCCACCTGTTCATCGCGAGCGCCGCGTCCAGGAGGCGCTTTTCCTCTTCACGCGAGATGCGCCGATCGCGAACGGTCTCTCCCTTGCGGCTCAATCGAACGCCGAACCGATGGAAGGGTGACTTGTCGATGAGCGACGGGCGTTGTGCCTGGCCCCAGTGAATCGCGGCACGCAGGACCGCGAGCACGCGATGAAGCGTCGACATCTCAACGCGTCGGGCATAGTCCGTCGTTTTGAATCGGTTGACGATGTCCGGATCCTCCAGCATTTTGATCGGAAGATCGCCGAAGTACTGTTTCAGTACCTTGATGTGGCCGGCCACCGTGACGGCGCTCCGAATACCCGACGGCTTGACGTGGCGCTCGAAGTAGGCGTCGAGAAATCCCGCGACGTGCTGGATGTCGGTCGCCGCCCGTTTGGTCTCGGGCGTGGTTCGCGGGTCTCGACCTGCCTTGATCTCGCCGATGAACAGCCGCTCCCAGTCGCGCGCCTGTTCCATGGATTCGATCGGGCGCTGCTTTCCCGGATCCATTCGCGGCACCGCGAACTCGTTGACTTGCATCCGATATCGAACGCCGCGGTGCGTGACGTCGAACCACAGGTGCTCGAGGCATCGGCGTCCGTTTCGACACGATCCGCGGCATCGTCGTCTGATAGCCATGGGTTCCCTCTTTCGTCGGCGAGTGGTGCAAGCGTTGTTCCTACGTGACCCGCGTCGGCGCGCCGCGCGCGATCCAGTCGAGCACGTCGCGCGGGTAGAACCGTCTTCCCCTGACGCCGAACCGTTGTGAGGTTAACAGGCCGCGCAAGTACGCGCGGCGAACAGTCTCCTCATGGCAGCCTATGAACGCCGCGACTTCCATCGCGGTGAGCAGACGATTCGGCAGTTCGCCGTACATCCGTGCGGGTGGCATCGGCGACTGTTCTTCGCTTTTGGTGTGCAACGACTCGGTGAAGGCGCTCCGCTTCATGGCTCCCTCCAGACGAAACAGGTTGACTGCGAATGGACGAGTGGCGGTCGGTGGCGGATGTTCGGCACCGACCGCCGCGCTCGCGTCGTCCCTCAGTCGCTGTCGTCCGAGGTAACCCCGAACGCGTCGCAAGACTGGGTGTGGGACCGTCGGCGCGCTCGTGGATGTGCAGGAGCGCCTCGGACATCCCACGCGAGGGCTCGCAGCGGCATCTCCTGAGGAGATGGCGTGGGTTGCCCATACCAGAGGGGCCGGCCCATCTCGGCGCTACCTCGATGACGTCCAGTTGCCTCAGATTGCCTCGTGCGGTCCCACCGCCGTCGCTCGCCCACGACCGTACGGAAGCGCCAGCGCGTGTCAACGCTTCCCTCGCACGCTCGGCGCCTTCGGCGGCGTTGACACGCGCCGACGCTTCCGTCTCGTTGCTCTTATCGAGCGACGGCCACGTCCGCCGACTATCGAAGCAGATTGCGTTTATCCACCTCTGGATGTAGTTATCAGTGTCTGATATATTAATCATATGCACGATGGGAGTGGGCGGCGCGTGTTCGGGATCGACAATGCCCATCCAGTCCGGCTGACACGCGGACCCGCCAGCCGATCGTCCTCCGTATGCGATCACGTGCATCGTGGTGAGCTAGTGCGGCATTATTCGCATCGCGATGCGGACTCTCTGATCGACGATTTCTGGCGAGAAGTCGAGGCCATCTTGAAGAAGGAAGGCATCGAATGAGGAAGACGTTGAAGGTCGGGATTGCGCCGCGCGAGGCGATCGCCCGTTACACCCGCGATGTCGTGGCGGGCCGCCGGCGACGCGCGGCCGACGATCCTGACATTTGGTTTACCTCGGTCGAGAGCTTCGCCAAGATTCTGTCCGAGCGGAACCGCGGGCTGTTGGCGCTCATCGCCGAACGGCGACCCGATTCGATCGACGCGCTGGCGACGGCAAGCGGGCGCGCGAAGAGCAACCTCTCACGCACGCTGCACGCGATGGAACGCTACGGCCTGGTCCGGCTGGAGAAAAGCAAAGGCCGCAAGCTCAGGCCCATTGTGACGTTCGAGACGGTCGAATTGAAGCTGACGGTCGCCGCGTAACACCAACGCGCCTGTGAGCGTTTCCCCAGGGTTAATCAGCGTCAGCTTTATTCCTGAGGTCACGGATCTCGGCGGCGCCGGGATGGGAAGCAATGGGCTCGAGACGGAGCTTCAGACGCCGTTGCCGAGGCGGACAAAACGACGGGTGGAGTTGACGGAAGCGGGGCGTCTCTTTCTGAGATCGGCCCATCGTGATGAGGTGGGTTGACTGACAAAAGGCAGCGGTTCATTGCTTGAATGTCGGGGACCCCTGCGCCCCGCCAAGCGCGTCGCTTGGGGAGGCCCGTACGCGCCGCGCCGCGCGGTGTCGCTTCCCGCTGCCTCTGCTCGCCGACCGCCCGCAGTTGGCGGCGGCGCTCCCAGACGCCGGTCCGTGCCTTCCGCAGCTCCTCGTCCATGTAGCTCGGCCGCCCTTGGCACGATCGGCTCGATTTGACTTACTACCCACTAGCCGTGTAGCATGTAACGGTAGCCGGTGATCCAGTCCTTTGCCGATGAGACCACTTCCGACTTGTTCCGCGAACGGAATACTCGCGCGGCTCGTCGAATTCAGCGCGACATCTGGCGAACCGCACAACGGAAGCTCAAGGCGCTCGACGCAGCTGCGCGACTTGATGACGTGAAGATTCCAGCGGGTAATCGACTCGAACAATTGAAGGGCGACCAAGCGGGTCGGTACAGCATTCGAATCAATGATCAATACCGGGTCACGTTCCGGTGGGAGCAGGGACATGCCTACGAAGTCCGCGTCGAAGACTATCATTAGGGATCCGAGTTGGTTTGGTCCGGCGATCCCTCCCGGCGAGATCCTGCTCGAAGAGTTTCTGAAGCCGATGGGCATGGCGCAGGTCGACGCCGCCCGCCGCCTTGGGATCTCGCTGAACCGCCTGAACGAGATCGTGCTCGGCAAGCGCAGCATCACAGCGGACACTGCCTTGCGCCTCGCGCGCTTGTTGAAGACGTCTCCGCAGTTCTGGATGCGGCTGCAAGCGGACTGGGATCTGCATCGCGCGATCGAGGCGCGGAAAGCCTCTTGAGACGTCGCGCCACCAGCTCTGCCGTGACTGACAACTGACGGACAATCGGTAGCGGCTAGAGCGAATCGTCGTAGCGGGTCTCCGCGTGACGCACGTGGGCGGCGACCGTCACCTGCACCACATCCTCGTCGAGGCGCTTGGCGGCCGCCGACGTCCCACGCGGCCGCTGTACTTTTGGCAGGCGTGCGTGGTGATCCGTTCCGAACGATCGGGCGGGCAGCCGGAGTAGAGCTGGCGGATGAGGGCCGCTGCAGGAGGCCTTTGCAGCGCGAGGCGGAGCAGTGCCCCTGGCTCAAGCCGATGGTCGACTCCGGTGAGATCTTTCACCCGCTGCGATGGATACCCGCCGATGCCTACCAACTCCTGACGGACCTGCCACGCCTCGAAGCGGCGGGCGTGATCGTCCGCGTGCCTGGCACCTGGCGCGCCAGTCGCCCTCCCCGCCCTCAGGTGAGCGCCACGTCGGGGCCAAGACACCCTCTGGCCGGACGTACGTCCGCAACGGATGGAGAAGGGCGAAGGCCGCAAGCTCAGGCCGGTGGTGACGTTCGAGCAGGTCGAATTGAGACTGACGTTGGCGGCGTGAGGATCGGCGTCACCCTTTGCGCCACCGCGCTGAATACCGCTCCCTGAACATCACCACGTGCTCTGACTCGATCTCATCCCTCTCGATGATCTCAATCGTGTAGGCGGTCGGCCTTCCCGTCTCTTGGGCGGCCCACGCACGCGCGTAGGCATCCAGGACAAACCGCTCAACCCGATCCCTCTGCCGCGAAGATCGGGTCGGACGGAGAGACTCGAGATGCTGCCTTCAATGCGGCCGAGCCGCTGCGACTCGATCGCATCGAGCACATCTCCACGGGCCCGAATGCTGGAGCGTTCGCCGTGCCCGATCCGGACGCCTTCGAGCTCGTCGTCTCGTCTTCCGCCTTGATCCGTAGTCAGCTGCGACGATCCGGACGCAGTCTCACGTCGCGCACGGGCTAACCTCCGTCACCACTCACGACGGCGTCCGGAAGTTCGCTAGGCCGGGCCACTCGGCAGGCCGCTTGGTCAGAAACGCCTCGATCCCTTCGGCGCATCCTCCAGCAGCAGGTTGCAGGCCGTGCTGTCGCGCACGAAGGCCGCAGCTGAGGGCCCGTCTACGGCCTGCTGACGTACACGGGTTGGTGTGTGAGGCGCAGCATGAATCGGCCGTTCGAGGTAGAAACCGTCTTGCGCATTGGCTGCATCTGACGGATCCCCGTGATGACCCCTTCCAGCGTTGCCGAGGGAACGCCCACGTCCAGTTGCACGTCCAATCCCGGCTCACCGTCCTCAGGCAAGAGGGCGGCTTGCGGGTCGCGCCAGGCTATCCACACGCCGCCGCCAGGTTTCGTAACCCGATAGACTCTCGCCTTTCCATCGGACATCTTGACCCGCTCGATCGCCCGATAGCCGGTGAGATGACCCATAAGCTGTTGGATGGCGTAGAAGAGCGGGTAGCGCTCCTGCACCTGACCCGTAAAAGGGGCAAGCTTCAGAGCTCCCCCCCAGGCCGAGATCCCGGCGCCTGCCCGAAAAGCCTTGCTGGTGGCAAAAGGCAGATCACTGGTGAACGAGAGATTGATGACGGTAATCCCCTGTTCGGCGGCGATCACGGTGCGCTGCACGTGGTCGGACGCGACGAAACCGCGCGTCCACGCCAGGGTCGCGGCATCTCCATTCACGAGCTTCGTGAAGTAGGCCGCGAGGCGGCAGCGATCGGCCTCGGTCGCGGGAGCGGCAATGACACCGAGCGAGCTGCCTGTGCAAGAGGTGGCGGTGCCCCATCCGATGTATGAAGTGGGCGTGGTATCGCTGACGATCACGGGCTTCGAGTAGCCCCGCTGTGAGGTCTCGTATCGGAGCCAGCGCACCACATGTTCGATCTCGTACGGGTCCCCGAGGTTGTGGATGTTCAGCACGTCAAACCGCTCGGGATGGTCCAGGACGGCGCGCATGTCGGCGAGGCCGTGGTGCGTGTCGACACGCCGAGTGCGCGCCCACACGCTGTCGTATTGCGCGGGGCTGGTCACGTTCATGTCCACCGGCGTGAGGAGAAACGCGGCGTGCGCGATCAGCACGCGATCCGATGCCTGGTGCGCCGCTTCGTACGCCAGTCGCAGTGCTTCGAGATAGTCGGCCACCGGCTCGGGCTCGTAGCTGGAAAACTCGCTGCCGATCTCGACATGACGAACCGGCCATCTGAGGCCGGGCATGTCGGCGACGCCGTCCCCGTCGTAGCGCTCGACGACGGCGCGCACCCAGCGCTGAAAGTGCCCCTGGTACTGCGGCTTGGGGCTCGCATTCGTCACCTTGAGCAGCCTCACGTCCTTGGAGCCCCAGGTGCTGTGCGGCTTCAGCGCTACGGTGAGCTCAGTGAAGCCGTGCTTCTGATACTCGCGCACGAAGAGATCGAGCTTCGAGAAGTCGATTAGCAGGTTGGGGCCTTTCTGCATCGCGCCCCAGTCGGTCACCTCGCCGAGCAGCTTCATGGCCGGCATGCCAGTCTCGGCGAAGGTGCGGGCCATGGACACGACGAAGTGCGCAGTGTTGACGATCGCGTACTCGAGTCCAACAGCAAGGCCGCCTGCCGGAGGAAATCGGCCTGCCTGCTGGCTTGACGCTACCGCGGGCACGAGAAGGACAAGCAGCACAACGACGCATCGACTTCGGCGACCACTTGCAGTCATTGGACCTCGCATGTTTCGGCGATCCATACTGTGGCATCAGGCACCACGAGCTGCCAACCCGAGATTTCCGCGTCGAGCTGATCCGCCGGCACGACGCGGATGACGAGTCTCCAGGCAGGCGCCGTGCAGCGCTCGGCCTTCAGCCAACTCACTTCCATTCCCAGCCGCTCCGACATGACGGCCCAGCCGATCGTCAAACTCACTCCCCCTTCTGTGCCGAGCACAAGCGCATCGGCGAGGAGACCAGCGCGACCCATACTGAGGTGCGGCGAAGCGTGCTGATAACGAGACGCACCCTTCTGGTGAACTACCTCTTCTATCTGCTCTACGCCATTATCGGGATGGAGATCCTGCTCGAGGCGATGGGAGCCAACGGAGCGGCGGGATTAAGCAGTTCATGTTGATGCTCTCGTACGTGATCGCGCTGTTCGCGTAAGCGATTCTGCACATCGCCGTCCACGGACTGCTTCGCGTGATCGACGACCTCCCTCACTTGACATGGCCAAGTATCTTGGCTACACTGTTGCCAATGAAACGGGTCAAAATCGGCGAGTTTCGCGACCGGGCGAGCGAACTCATTCAGCGCGCGGCCAGTGGAGAGACGGTGGTCATCCTCAACCGCGATCGTGAGGTCGCGAAGATCGTGCCCATCACAACGAAGACTGACCGAGCCGGTGGCCTGGTCGGCTGCCTCGCCGGCACCGCGGAAGTCCGGGGCGACATCGAGTTGCCGATCGCATCCCCCGACGCCTGGTTCCGGGACCTTTCGTGAAGTACGTGCTGGACACACAGGCGTGGCTCTGGTCTGTACTCGATCATCCTCGTCTGGGCCGTCGCGCCCGCGCGGCGTTGGGCGCGCTCCCCGCGCAGGAGCGCATCGGGATCGCCGCGATCTCCCTGAAGGAAGCCGCGTGGCACCTCGCCCACGGGAGGGTCGTGGTCGACAAGGGTTTCGGACCGTGGCCGTTGTGGTTGCGCACAGCGGCGGCGTCGCCGCACCTCGAAGTGCTTCCCCTCACGGTCGATGTGGCGATCGAATCGGAGCAACTGGGCGACGCGTTCCCGCCCGATCCGGCCGACCGGCTCATTGCGGCCACCGCGCGCGTCCACGACCTGACGCTCATCACCTCCGATCGGCCGATCCGGAAGAGCGGCGTCGTGCGCACGCTATGGTAGCCGGCGCCTGACGCTCGTTGCGACCCAACATCATTGCTCGTCCCTGCGTGACGTGCGTGGCCCTCGTAGCTATGCTTTGCGCCACCGCGCCATCACGCGGTCGACCTGCTCGCGGACGCGATCGCGCGCGTCCAAGCGCTCGACGCCGCGCGCCAAGAGCTCGTCGTAGCGGGTCTCCGCGTGACGCATGTGGGCGGCGACCGCCACCTGCACCACATCCTGGTCGAGACGCTTGGCGGCCGCCGAACGTCCCACGCGGCCGCTGTATTTCTGGCAGGCGTGCGTGGCGATCCGTTCCGGACGATCGGGCGGGCAGCCGGGGTAGAGCTGGCGAATGCGGGCCGCGAAGCGCGTGACGAAGTCAGCATCCAGTTCGGCGCGCCGTTCGGCCTCGCGCTCGCGGCGCCTCGCCCGCGCCTCGGCGTCATTCAGGCATTCGGCTTCGGCGCGCTCGAGCGCCGGTTCTTCAACCAGCAATCCCTGGCGCTCGTACTGCTTGCGCGCACGACTCCACTTGAGCACCACGGCCGCCAGCCGGGAATGCCTCCGAGCGCGCCGCGTGAGCGCCGCGTCCCCCGAAGGCAGAAAGACGAGGTGGTCGAGATCTCCACAGGTGAGGCAGAGGGCCCCGCGATCGCCGGCAAGAAAGATCATGGCGCGCCGGCCGAGATCCTCGCCACATTCGTCGCAGCGCGAGTCCCGGGTCGAGATGAACACACGCAGGTCGCGAGAGGTGCGATCGAGGGCGACGCCGACAATCGACATGTCAAACGTCCTGTGGCGTGAACGCTATGACATGGAAGGCG
Source organism: Acidobacteriota bacterium (assembly GCA_016190995.1). Taxonomy (GTDB): domain Bacteria; phylum Acidobacteriota; class Vicinamibacteria; order Vicinamibacterales; family JACPPN01; genus JACPPN01. Next base: position 7,801 of record JACPPN010000141.1, read on the forward strand.
GCAGTGCGAGCACGTCGCGGCGGTGACCGGCGGCCGTGAACACCGGAACCAACAAGACCTCGCAAAATCGTGTTCGCCTCAGCGATGGTTCGATACGACGGATCCAGTCCACTGCTCGTATGCTCGTTTAGAGGCAGCGTGGTGGGCCTGGCGTCGGTCGAGCAGGGACACGAGGGCGCCCGTGTCGAGGAGCAGCTCACCGGCCACGTCGGAGGCTCTCAAGGATGTAGTGGCGATGCCGCGTCGCCAGGTCGGGCACGCCTGAATCCAGCGAACCAATCAGGTGCCGAGCGCGATCGGCTGGCGTCGATCTTGTCTGCTCATCGGCGCGAAGAAACGCCTGCAGAGCCAGTCGGACGATCTCGGAGTTCTTCCGTTGGAACCGGCGCGAAGCGCGTCGCAACGCGCGGCCCAGCTCGGCCGGCAAGCGGACGGTGAGTTGTTCTTGCACGACTCCTCCTGCATGACATTGTAATGCAATGAGGTCGAACGCGCCAGAGGGCTGGCGCGTTCGACTGAGCTCACAGTCCGGACTTCGAGGTGAAAAGCCGATGTCACCGGCCGTTGCCCAATTCCGCTAAGATTCGCGCAGTGAGGTGCGTACGTCGGCGCCGTTCCGGTGCGCAACCGCAGGGTTGCTCGGGATTCACATGAACCGTGCGGCCGGCTGCGCGCTCCGGCGCCATCAAGCGCAGCCGCAGTGACTCACCTCGTTCGAAAAAGTCAGTCGCTCAATCTCATTCGCCTCTCCCGCGTCCTTCGAATCCTGCGGTTTCACGCACACGACCTGAGGCTGGTGCCTTCCTTGACCACGTACGTGCGCTGGGGGAAGGGCCCGAAGATGCGGCTTCGCTTCACAAAGAATGCCGATCCGAAGCTCGAGGAAGCGTACAGCAGGCACTACGTGTGGCCGGGCAAGGGTTCGTTTTGCCCCTCGGGTCTCGGCCGCCCCACAGGGTGAAACGGGACAGCTGGATCCGTAGAAAGGAAGGGTTACCCGTGCTTCCTCGGACACCGTCTGTGGCACGCACGGCAATAACGGCGGCCGCAGGTGTGACACGGCAAGAAACACCCGTCGCATAGATAGTGAACGTGGTCGTCGCACAGGTCGACGACACGAGTCGGTCTCGCACAGCCGTCGCAGCAGCGGGGTTCGAGGGCGCGGTTCAGCGCATTCCAGGAGAACGTCACCTCCGACTTGGCGTTGCGTCGCAAGAGCTGCACCCTGAACCGATACGCCGGAGCGGTGCAGGCGATGACGGCCAGCGGCCACAGGCGTACCCGCGCCGAGTACCGCTCGACCACGTCGGCCACGCGTGCTCGATAGGCGTGGGCGGTCGCATCGAGTCGGTGCATCTCGCTGGCACGCATCTCCGGTCGCGTCGCGCGTTGAACCTTGCGCCGAATCTCCTGATGGATCCCGTCGAAGTACTCGCGAAGCCGGCGCAAGTCTCCCGTTCGGCGCCGTTCGAGACTTGTGAGGAAATCCTGGAGCCGGTGCCGGACCAGACCGGCTGCCGCGCGGCTGGCCACGATCGCGGCTGCCTGCAGTCGAGGACCGAGATCCGGCACGAGGCTCGCGTCGCGCGGCTCCGCCGCCTCCAGCACCGCCGGCCAGTCGGCCACGGAGCCAGCATCGGGATTGATCCAGAGCTCGAGGAGTCCTCCCCGGCGCTCGTCCGCCAGCGCCTCGTATTCCATGACGAAGCAGAAGTAGATCGTCTGCACCGAGACGCACTCGCGAAGGCGCACGACGCCGTTGCGGACGGTGATCCCGCGCTCCAACTCCTGCACCGGGTCGATCGGCTTGAGACGAGGAAATGGCGCATCGACGAAGGCCAGGCGTGTCGCGGGATCGAGGAGCGCGCCCAGGGTCTCAACGAGCGGTGAATCGTGGTCGATACGGATGGCTTCCGTAGCCGCGGTCGCGGAATCGGTTTGTGGGTCGAACACGAGGTGTTGGTACTCGCGCAGTCCAACGCGCGAGGCGAGTTCCGGCGGCAAGACCACGTGAAGGTTGGCCCCATCTGTTTCGGCGAGCGCGCCGCGGGTCTTCAAGACGGTCGCGGTGAACTCCTGGAGCGTCACCGTTACACCTCGTAGTCCTCGCGAAACACCGCTTGATCCAGTGCTCGCGTGTCACGATAACGCTGCCGGGCCGCCGCCAGACGCTCACTCAACGCGTTGAAGGCCTGTTCGGGATCGCCCGCCGCGGCACTGCTCACCCAGAGGTCCATGACGAGACTCGCGAAGTCCTGCTCCTCGTCGAGCTCGCCCAGGATCATCTCCATCTCGCCAGCCACGAGCTCGAACAGGTTGATCTTCTCGTGCAGCACGCGCAGGATCTGTTCCTCAATGCTCCCGCGCAGGCACAGGTTGAACACGTACACGTCACGGGTCTGTCCGATGCGATGCACGCGCCCGACGCGTTGCTCGATCGAGGCCGGGTTCCACGGCAGGTCGTAGTTGATCACCGTGCGACAGAATTGCAGGTTGCGTCCCTCGGCGCCCACGTCGGTCGAAACGAGCACGCGCGCGCCCGACGCGAAGGCGGCGATTGCGTGATCCTTCTCCGCTCCGCTCAATCCACCGTGAAAGATGGCGGTCGCGAATCCGGCTTCCTCGAGGGCTGTCTGGACTTCCTCGAGTGTGGCGAGAAACCGCGTGAACACGATGGCCTTCTCATTCGATCGCTGAAGCAGATCCACGAGCGCCGTGGGCTTCGCCGCCATCCCCACACGGCCGGGTACTCGCCGTGCCCGTCGAATCCATTCACCGTCGGCTCCGGCCCGCTGCAATCCCTGGGCGAGCGCGGCGCCGCTACTGCCAGCCTGCTGCTGCAGCGTCATCAGGGCGACCCGATCCATGGTGCCGGCCCCCATGTACCGTTCTCGAATCCAGGCCGAGACGTCGTCCAGATAGGCAGCCTCCTCGTCACTTGGCTGGACGACCACGGTGGCGGCCAGACGTCGCGGCAACCGCAGATCGATGTGCGCACGCGTGTTCCGCACCATGACTTCCCGCAGCAGCGCCCGCAATTTCTCACGCCGCGCCGGCTCCTGCAGCGCGTCGAGCCGTCCATACTCCCGGCGAAAGCGGGTCTCGGTGCTCAGCACTCCTGGACGCAGGAGCAGGATCAGGTTGTAGAGCTCCGTGAGGTGGTTTCCAACCGGCGTCGCGCTCAACAGAAAGAGAAACCGTTTCTTGAGGTCGTTGACGAGCTGCCACGCCGCGGTGCTGCGCCGCTTCAGACGGTGTGCCTCGTCGACGACGACGAGGTCGTAGTCGATGCGGCTGAGAATCGCGCGATTCGCAGCCTGACGGGCGAGGGGCAGCGAGGCGACGATGATCGGGTGTCTGGTCCAGAACCCGTCGCCGTTGCCTGTGTGCCGGCCGGGTTCTGCGGCCGCAGCCTCGAGACGAAACTTGGCCGATAGCTCCTCGACCCACTGTCCAACGAGCGACGACGGCGTGAGAATGAGGGCCCGTCGAACCAAGCCGCGCACCCAGTACTCTTTGAGGGCCAGGCAGGCCTCAATCGTCTTCCCGAGACCGACTTCGTCGGCGAGGAGCACACGGCCGCGGAAATCGCGCAGGATGCGCCGGACGGTCTCCAGCTGATACCAGAAATGTTCGACATCCTGGACATCAGAGAGCGAGATTAGCTCGTCGAAGTCTCTCTGCAGCCGCACTATGGCGTACTCACGCCACAACAGCGCCTCACGCGACGGCGGCGGCGATACCTCCGGCAAGGATGGCAAGAAGGCCGGGTCGAACTCGACCGTCATCGAGATCGGCGGGATCGTGGGCTCCGGCAGGGCTGCAATCGCGACGGCGGGGCGTGCCGGCGCAACGCCCGGTCCGTCGCCCGTGGGAGGGGTCACTAATGGCGTCGCGGCCGGATTCGCGCCGCCGACGATAGCCGGCCGGTCCTGAGTACCCATGGGCTTGGGCATTGGTCGGCCGCGCGCGAATCCCCTTGTGACCTTGGCGAGAGCGCCGGGCTTCGTCGCACGGCTCGCGACTTCGACGACGCGGGTTCCCGGTCCGTAGAGGTCAGCCTGTCCGGTTTCGGCCGCCCGTTTGGCGCGGGCTGCGGCCCGTCGTCCTTTACGGCACTGCTCGATCAGGACCTTTACTGCCGCGCGATGGGGCTCCGCCTCACGTCCTCGTCCGAGCCGCCGAAGAAGCTCCCGAGCCAGCGTCTCCCCTCGATCGAACTCGCCGGCGGCCAAGCTCGCGTCCGCAGCATAGAAAACCAATGGGGTAGGGACCTCGTCGACTGGCACGTGCTCGAAGTGTCGAAGCCCTTTCTCGAAGCGCCGCATGACGAAAGAGATCTCGGCCAGATGGAGATGAGCTTCCGCGTGGCTGGCGTCGATCCGGAGGACTCTCTCCAGCAGGCGCTCGGCGCGATCCATGCGCTTCGCTCGCCATTCGACTTCCGCCTCGAACAACAGTTGGTCGCACTGCACCGCGTGGAGCTGCCGGGCTTTCCGATGCCGAAGCCGCTCTGCGCGTTTTTTCTCTTTGGCTTCGCGCCGTCGTTGATTGGTCATCTGAGCCGCGCGACCACTGCGTCGGTCGCGTGAGATCGCGGGACCGCGCCATGAGGAATCCACGACCAAGCGGCGTGGAGGGACATTCGACAGGATCCTACCGCGGCCGGCCGGGTTCGTGACCCTCGAGAACGTGAAAGGGGGCGCCAGACGTCGGGAGATGCTCGCCCTGGAGAAGCCCTTGCGAGACTCAACTTGCCGTCGCCGTACATGCGGGCGTAGTGCTCAAGCTTCCCAGCGGCCGGCGGTGACCCGCAGACAGATGTGAGAGCGTGATGTAACCACATCATGATAGACTTGTAGTCACTTCAGTGCAGGAGGCTCAATGGAAACCGTTGGGATTCGCGAGCTCAAGGCCCATCTGAGTCGGCATTTGAAGCGAGTTCGGTCTGGTGCGCGCCTGGTGGTCACGGAGCGGGGGCACTGCATCGCGACCATCAATCCGATCAAGACACCAGCTGACGTCGGCTGGGCCCACCAGATGGTCGCCGAAGGGCGGGCCCGCTGGGGCGGCGGCAAGCCTGTGGGCTGCAGCCGACCGGTCCCGGTCGCTCCCGGCCGGACCGTCTCGGCGGCGGTGCTCGAGGATCGCCGGTGACGCTGTACCTCGACACGAGCAGCTTGGTGAAGCTCTACGTCGCTGAGCCGGGCACAGACGCCGTGCGCAGATTCGTAAACGCGGCGACGATTGTCGCCACGTCGATGGTTGCCTACCCGGAAACCCGCGCGGCGCTTGCGCGGCGGCGCAGAGAAGGAGCGCTTCGTTCGGCCGCTTTCATGGCGGCCAAACGCACCTTCGAAGCGGACTGGCCGAAGTACTTCGCCGTCGAAGCGTCAGCGTCGCTCTGTCGAGAGGCTGGCGAGTTCGCGGAGCGATATCGGCTCCGGGGCTACGACGGCGTCCATTTGGCTTCGTTCGCTGAAGTCGCGCGGCAAGCCGGAACCCGGCAGGCGCGCTTCTCGAGCTTTGATGACAGGCTCAATCGGGCTGCACGGTCGCTTCGCCGGAGGCTCGCGCGCGCCCGTGCATCCGGCCCTGCGCGGCGGGCGACCGAGCGTTGACCGCAGCCGCATGACCTGCCCAGACAACCGGTACCACCTTGGAACGCGGCGCGGACGGCGAGCTCGAGATGCTGGCCGCGGCCGCGCCGCCGATGCTCGGCGCGGAGTATCTGACAGCGCCCGTCCTGGAAGCGCTCTGGATCGAGCTGGGAGCAGCGTTCCAATCGGAGCTCGCCGAATCGAAGACCTCGGTTCAGGAGTTTCTGCGCCGCAAGAGCCCCGCCTGGAACCTCGTTGGCCGCGTGCTCGAAGGCCTGCGCCACCCGGATGCGATCGCGCGCATCGACCCCGGAGACGCGCTGAAGACGACACTCCGTCCATATCAGCAGGCCGGCGTACGCTGGCTGCACCTGCTGTCCGCGCTCGGTCTCGGCGCCTGTCTTGCCGACGACATGGGATTGGGCAAGACGATGCAGGTGCTGGGGCAAGGGGTTCGTCGTCGTCACGTCGAGGGATGGTGCAAACCGGATGTACGAGCGTGGCACCTTCTCGTTCCAGAGAGGTGATGTCGGTGGCCAGGTCCGAGACTCGGAGGGGAAGCGGTGGCAGGTGACCCCCGAGGCGCTGGTGCGCGAGAGCGGTGAGCGTCTGCGGCGCGCGACCTCGCAATGAGCTTGTCACTTTGTTCTGAAACGCTCCGTAGGCGTCGGGCGCGAGTGACTGTATCATAGCTCATCACTCGTGATCTCGCCGCGGGGCAGCGTAGCGGTCTTGTGCATTCGAACGAGGAAATACGCAGCCGTAATCCACAGGAACGCGACGGTGAGCCAAGCCACGAGCGAAGTACTGAGCGCAAAAGGATTCGTCGCGCCCGGGACCGCCGACGGAACGATGTCGTGGGTGTTATTGATCGCGGCGTGCAGGAGCATGACAAGCAGCAGACTGCCTTTGGTGCGCCAATAGAGCCACGCCGCTGCGACGGACAGCGCGGTCACCTGCAGCAGGTACAGCGGGAATGATTGTCCAAACGTGTCGCTTTCTGGAACGAAGAACAGTGGCAAGTGCCAGCTGGCCCAAATTATTCCCAGGATGACGCTAGCGGGCGCGAGGCCGAAGCGGTCTGACAGGCGCGGAAGGGCGTACCCCCGCCATCCGATTTCTTCGCCCGCCTGCACCCATGTCGAGAACACGATCGGTGCTGCCATGAGGTACCACGCCTCCTGACCGAAACGCGGCCATACGCCGGTGGCGAAGCGATGCACGAGGGCGACCGACAGTTTGACCGCCGGTATGTAGCCTACGGCGAACACGTACCATCGCGCGCCGACCCGCCACTTGAAGACCCGGCAGAGCAACGCCCGAGTTGCCCCGCGTCCCTCGGCTCGCTCCGTAAGTGCGAGAGCAACCAGAGCCGGAGCGAAGACGCCGAGGAGGAACACCGCGCCGGCGAATACCGCGAGCGCGGGGGAGGCCGGCGGGGACCCGCGTGCGATCGCACGGGCCCCCGTCCAGCAGATCCACGTTGCGGCATAGGTGAGCGAGAAAAACTTGAGGAGAGGACGCGTCATGGGTTCAGCTCGCGAACGGCCTGCATGATGGCATCGACACCATCACAGCCACGGATGGCTATTGAAGCTGCTCACGCACCGGGTCTCAGGGCTCGAGAACGACCAGGAGCTGATGAAAAGGTTGACCGAGGGGCAAGGAAGAACCTGGGGAGTCGACAGTGTTCTGACGCGATGGTTCAACGACTCACCCCTGTGGTAACGGCCTACCGTGAACGAGCGGGGAGCGTGCTAGGATCGTCTGCCACCCGTAGCTCGCGCTGTTTGGCGCCGCGAGCGAAGGGTGGCGCGGCTTGCCCGCCTTCCGCCTACTGCCCGCGAGCAGTATCTGACCCTCAAAACCGCCCCGCATCCACTTTGAGCGTTTCGCCTGTGATGCTGCTGGACGCATCACAGGCGAGAAACAGCGCGGCCTCAGCGACTTCGCGCGGGTCGACCCAGCGGCCGAGCGCCGCCGCGTCCGTGTAGTGCTCGCGGATGATCTGTTCGGCCGGTTTCCCCTCGAGGGCCGCGCGCCGGGCGATCACGCGATCCATCAGCTCTCCGGTTACCGCGCCGGGGCAGAGCGCATTGACGCGCACACCGCTCGGGCCCACTTCCCGCGCCAGCGCCTGCGTCATTCCGACAATCGCGAACTTGGTCGCACAATACGCGGCACGCATCGGATAGCCTCCAAGGCCCATCAGCGAAGACATGTTAACGATGACGCCGGCACGCTGCGCCGTCATGATCCGCGCCGCCTCTTTCAGGCAGAGCATTGCGCCGCGCAGGTTGATCGCCACGCACTCGTCCCACAGCGCGACGTCCATCTCGGCCAGCGGCAGAATCGGACCGGGAATGCCTGCGTTGTTAATCAGGATGTCCAACCGGCCGTGCCGCGCCAGAATGGCCTCGAACAGCCCCCGCGTATCCGATTCGCGCGACACGTCGGCCTCGAAGGCTTCGCCGCCGATCGTGCCGGCGACGGCGTCGATTGACGCCCGGGTGCGCCCCGCCACAATCACCTGTGCGCCGGCAGCGGCGAACCGTTCTGCGATGGCCTTCCCGATGCCGGTGCCGCCGCCCGTGATCAGGGCGATTTTTCGCATCAAGGCCCATTGTGTCGCGTCAGGCATGTGCGGCTCTTTCGCTGAAGAAACGTTCCGGATCGAAGAGCGGCAGCTCGGGCTCCCGCCCCAGCATGAAGTCTCCCATCAGACGCCCCATCTGGCCTCGCTCGCTGGAGCTCGACTCGCTTCGATCGCTCGGGGCCCCTGCGCGGGCTGCCGCGCTGGACCCCGGTCGCCGCGACGGCAGGCGCTACCCATGCCGCCAGCGCCGTGCGTCTGAATCTCGTACGGCCGGAGTCGGCTGCCGGACGAAAGGCTCATCGCCTGTTCACGGCAAATGGCGCCGCCCGATCCGTGCGAATTGGGCTTCGCGGGAGAACCACGGCGTATTGCTGGCAGAATCGGCGGGGATTATATCGGATCGGCGAGGCGGCGTCCGGGAATGGGCTTGTTCAGCCGAGCGCGGCCGAGGGTCCGACGCGTGATCAACGACAATTAAATCTGCCGGGCGGCAAAAGTAGTTGACGTCGATCAGACGCGCCCAAGGAGGTGAACGCGTCGCCCGCGGGAGAAACGTCAGCCGGGCAGGTTCCGCGCCTTGCCGTTCCGAAAACTGTCGATGAAGATGTTCGTGTCGACAGCGTATTTCACGACTCACCGATCCTCGAACCCATCGTCGACGCCCCCGCCTTCGGCGGGACAGCGGCGGCCGAATGATGAAGATCCCTGCACAGATCAAGTTGGTCAGCCGCGAAAGCCTGCCTTGTGTAGCCGCTGGCTGGTTGAGCGCAGCCGGTCGACAAGGTCCAGCAGTTCCTTCGAGTCCACCGGCTTGAGCCGGACCCTCGCGACCAGGGTGTGAATCTCTGTTTCCTGTTCCTCGGTCAGCGGTCTTCCGGTGAGAACTATAGCCGGAACTTCAGCGGTCGCAGTATGGCTGCGCAGGAAACGAAGCAAATCCAAGCCGGACTGCCTCCCTGGGAAGATTACGTCCAATACCACCAAGTCGACGCATTCTGATTCCAGAAGCCTGACTCCGACAGCTGGAGTCGCCGCGTCGACGACCGCATAACCTTCCTGCGAGAGCAGCCGGGTTAACCAGCAACGAATACTCTCATCGTCCTCTACGACGAGGATTCGGCCGGTCTTGCGTTTTTCCATTGCGAGCTCGTAACCGCGCCGGGAACCATCTGCGCGGACGGCAGTGTCACGAAAGTCGTGCGCATCGGTCCTCGGCTAGCGTTCGATAGACCTGGAGTCTCTGCGGGCCACAAGACATCTCCTAAGGCCGGAACGGTGACAGATGAAGCAAGGTTTCTGTCTAGTAGCGAAGGTTCGCCTGTCCCGGTAGTGTGTTGTCACTCGGCGGTTTGAGGCGAAGCTTCGCTACCGAACGGCCATGAATGAGCGGCTCATGGGCGACGCCGAATGAGGCGCATCTCTCGAGGTCACAAAGAGCGCTTTCAACATCAACGCAAGCTTTCGGCCAAGCCGGAGAGCTTGTTCATTCCATTCGTGGATCCGTCCGGCAGGGTTCTTGCGGCCCATCGAGAACTTAGTGGCGTTGAGTGGCGATGGACCCGGCTGGAAATCGTTGAGTTCAGGAGCCTTGGCCGTCAATGAAGCGCGCATGGGAGGCTCAAGCCGGCAGGCCAAGACGTTGGCTCCTCCTTTCCGGGAGGCCTAAGCCGACGTCCGTAACTCTCGCCACGTCAACAGGTTCAAGTTCCCTGGCCAATGTACTGGCCACCAGGGCGGGAGCTTGTCCGGCTCCGACCGCCGCTTGGAGCCGGGGCTCGATTGTGCGGTCCCTGCCGGCCATCTATGGACGGGCCTTCCGATCTGTGGACGGGCGTCCATGGATGCGCCGCTACGACGCAACCATGTCACGCGTCGGGCCGGTTCCGGCGGCCACCGTTACGGCTCTGGCTGCGGCCTGGAAGCGGCCCGCGGAACAGCGCGGAGAAAGTTTTCTTGGCCGAGGATAAGAGTCGAGGAGATCGCTCGGGCACTGAAGTTGCTCCCGCGAGAGGCGCCTTGTCACAGCCGGGAGGGGCGAAGTCAGCGACAACGATCAGCGCTTTCGTTCTCGATTGGCCTCGGATGATCAGATCCGTGCTCAATTGCGACGCGTTCTGGTTGAGGAGCACAGGCCTGAACAGCTCTCGAGGCTTTGGCCGCGCACACCGACGATGCGACGAAGTCAGGTTTCTCGTACCCAGCCCGGTGGAACGCCGTTGCAGCGAGAAGACCGCTGGACTGCAGATCGCGGTTCCTCGTCCACTTCGTCTCGCACTCCTACGGCGCGCCTAGACGAACTCCACAAACACATAGCCTATTCAAGAAGATTAGCGCGCTTGTGGGAATTCATCGAGGAGAACTATTGGAAGACTGACCTTCGTCTCCCCGAAGCAGCTCGAGCTGCAGGAGTAAGCAGAGACTATCTGAACGTGCTGCTCAGACAATTCGCGGGGATGACGTTCAGGCAGCTTCTCAACAGATATCGCGTGGAAAAATGTCTCGACGCGATCCGCGAGAGAGATTATTCCCTGACTGAAACCTCCAGCATGTGCGGCTTTGCCAGTCTGACGACCTTCGAACGACATTTCAAACGCTGGACTGGCCGCCTTCCAAAGGACTACAGGAAGTGGTTCCTGGAGTGCTACACTCACGGCGCACAAAGAACCAAGCGTGACCGCAGGGGTGACTCCGTCTGAGTGGGAGTACCTAGCGAGAAGAGCTCACCGCATTGCGATTTCCGGCCACAAGATCACGATTCCTGAAGAAAGCGCGGCGTTTTCTGGAGTGCTGCGGCTCTGCGAACTCACTATAATGCGGCCCGGTCATGAAACACCACCAGATGTTGGGGAGCCTAAAGCAAGCCTGACACACGTGTGACGCAATGCACCACAGCCGGATGGCTGGGTTGAGCGAATCGGTCCGGGCCGGCGCCGTAGCCCGACTGCGAGCTGGCAGTGTCAGGCCCCCCGCTCGATGTGTATTGCGGCATGCTTTGGAAGCTCGCGCCTCGGGTACGACGCGTAGCGTGCTTTCGCCAGAGGGAGACGCCAGCACGAAACTGACCGGTGGCATCGCTGCCACCGCTCCCACGGGACCTATCTCTCGCGGAACCGATCCGGCGATCAGCGGGTGGATCCTGTCTCGACCGAGCACCGACTTTCAGCTTTCAGTCCCCGGGACTCCGCGCTACGTTTCGGCTCTTAGTCCTCGCGCTGATGGCCCGGACCAAGCAGCGGCGACAGACGCAGTGCATTCTGCTGTCATCTTAGACGGCTTATGCGAACCCTCATTCTGGTCCCGATCATTCACACCGAACGCGATCTGGGATCGCTCCTAGAGAGAGTGAGGGAGGAGTATGTCCAACGGTACGGCCTGGCGAAGTGGGAACAGCATCGCAAGGCAATCCACGACGTCTGGGCGGAGATTCGCCGGCGGCTGAAGGCTCTGGACTTGTCGTATGCGAGTGTCCGCTTGTACCAGGACGGACTGCCTGTGTGTGGGCGGGAAGTGGACATCATCAAGGAAGTGGCTGCCCAGGGAAGCAAGAATCATCAGCTCCTCTTGGAGCTGATGCAACGGGGAGCCAAGCTGATGGGCACCGAAGACCCACAACTGCTTCGAAGGGAGTATCGACTGCTGAAGGACGCCCTCGCCGCTGGCACTCCGCTGGAGGATAGCGGCGTCGCGGTCCGAGAGGACGATCAAAGCCGGCGCCTGCTGGCCGAACGTGATCGCTATGTCGCCAGACGAATCAAGACCACCTTATTGCGCGGCGAGATTGGCTTGCTCTTCTTGGGTCTGGCCCATGCCGTGGAGCACCTGCTGGAAGCAGACATCCTTGTGACGAACCTCCTCCCCGCGCTCCGAACGGGACCCGCCGCTGACAGGAACACGCTGAACCGGTAAGAAGTCCAATGCCTGACCCGGCCTGCGCCCTTGTTGTAGATGACATGGAGGAGGCCCGTTGGGTCCTCTCCAATCTCCTCAGGGGGGAGGGTGTGGTGCCGGTAGCGGCCGCGAACGGGGAAGAGGCTCTGACCCGCCTTCGGCACCAGTCGTTCAACGTGGTGCTTCTCGATGTCCGCTTGCCGGATATGGACGGTTTGGCAGTGCTGACGCACATCAAGGGGCAGCAGAAGGACGTGCCCGTGATCATGTTCACGGGGTACGGGACTCCGAAGGACGCGGTCCGCTTGCTGAAAGCCGGGGCGTACGACTACCTAACCAAGCCCTTCAACAACGACGAGGCCCTCGGGACCATCCGCCGGGCCCTCGAAACATCGCCGCCTGAGCGCGAGTTCCGGCGATTCCGCGACGAGGCCCCGCGGCCGGCTCCCTTATCTGAAACGATGGGGAGCAGCCATGCTGTTCGAGACCTGATGGTGCAAGTGGCACGGGTCGCCCCGACGAACTTCTCTGTCTTGATTACCGGTGAGACCGGAGTGGGCAAGGAACTGGTGGCCCGCGCCGTTCATGGGTGTAGCGCCCGTGCTGGCAGGGCATTCGTGACCGTGGATTGCGGCGCCATTCCGGAGACCCTCATTGAGAATGAGCTGTTCGGACATGAGAAAGGCGCCTTCACCGGTGCCGATCGGGCTATGGCCGGGGCCTTCGAGCTGGCCCCCGGGGGGACGCTGTTCCTCGATGAGATAGGGAACCTGCCCCTGCCAATGCAGGCGAAGCTGCTGCAAGCCATCGACGAGAGACGAATTCAGCGGCTTGGCAGTGGGAAGACCCTGCAGCTCGATCTGCGGATACTCGCCGCAACCAACGAAGATCTGCACGCGATGGTGGAGCGACGCACGTTTCGCCGGGATCTGTACCATCGCCTGGTGGAGTTCACGATTTCTGTCCCTCCGCTGAGAGAGCGGAAAGAGGACCTTCCGTTCCTCGTCAAACGCTTCTTGGATCTTACCAATCAGGAATTGGGCAAAAGCGTGCGAGGCCTTCAGGAGGCGGCTTGGAACGAAGTTCAGCTCTACGACTGGCCCGGCAACGTTCGGGAGTTACGCAATGTTGTTCGCCGTGCGGTGCTGCTCGCCGATAGCAAGGACGAGCTGATCACGTCGCGCCACCTAACCATAGGCGGGCCAACGAGCCAGGGGCACGGCCGCTACTCGTGCTCACCCATGGATTGCTCGGCTTGCGGTGACGGCTGGTCGCTCGTCTGTGCAGGGCTGCAACAGGATTGGGCCTCATGGCTGAGCAAGTTTGGCACCCATCCTCCGCTGAAAGAGGCCATGCGGCGAGCGGCAGGTCGGGTGGAGTACGTACTCTTAAACCAGGCGCTGCAACAGGCCAAGGGCAATAAGGCTGAAGCTGCTCGGCTCCTACATGTCGACTATAAGACTGTTCTTACGAAGTTGAAAGCTCATAGTATTTTCGATCCCGTCAGATCAGAGGAAGGGGCAGTCCATGACCACCAAGCGCAGCGAGGAGTTCGACGAGGGGAAACGCCGGCTTGAAGAAATCGGGCGCAGGCTCGGGAACCTGTTCGGAAAGCCAGGCCCAGCCAAGAGGCAGCAGTCCGGGCTTGGCGCGTTTCTCGGCGGGCTCGGCGGCCTCATCGAACAGGTGAGCGACCTGGCAGAGAAGGCCGAACAGGCGGGAGGCGAAGTGACCGAGACCGGCGAGTTCGGTGTGGGATCGGAGAAACCGGTCCGGGCGGTGTACGGGTTTACGGTCAAGGTCGGTCTCGGCGAGAAAGGGCTCAAGGTTGAACCTTTCGGAAACGTCCGCAAAGACGAGCACAGCGGTCAGGTTGTCGTGAGACCGATTCGGGAGCCGATGTCCGATGTGTTCGACGAACCGGACCACATTCTGATTGTGGCCGAGGTGCCGGGGATCATGCAGGAGGATGTCCGGCTGGAACTGCACGAGGACATCCTCACGCTTGCCGCGGAGCGGGGCGATACGAGATACCGCAAAGAAGTGCTCTTGCCGAGGAGTGTTTCACCCGACAAGATGAGTTTCAGCTGTCGCAATGGGATTCTGAACGTCAAGCTCCCCAAGTAGCGCAGCCCTTCGCTTCTGACATTCAATGGCTAAAGATGCGGACACTAGGGAGATGAACGCCGACGGCACCCTGCACCTGAAAGTGACCGAGGCGCTCGCCAAGGACGTCGGTCGAGCGCTGGCCAGGATGGATCCTGCTGATATCAAGGCCCTTGGAGCTGAGATTGGCGACATCGTGGAGGTTTCCGGAAAGCGCAGCACCGCCTGCAAGCTCATGCCGGCTTACAAGGAAGAACGCGCGGGGTCCCGGATCCAGCTCGACGGCCTCTCGCGGACAAATGCAGGCGTGGCTCTCGACGATGTCATATCGGTGCGCAAGGTGCGCGCGCAGCCCAGTCAGCGGCTAGTCCTGTCTCCCACTACCGTTGCCCCGACGGACCGCGACCTGACCTACATCGGGAACTTGCTTGATGGCCTGCCGGTGATGGAAGGCGATCAGATTCGGGCCATCCTGTTCGGGAGCCGTCACATCGACTTTGTCGTCCGGGAGACCGGCCCCAAGGGGCCGGTTATCATCGTGCCCACGACGGCTCTCAGAGTGGAACCGCCGCGCGCGGAAAAGGATGCTCACCGGACCGGCCGTCCCACCCTGTCCTACGAGGACATCGGCGGGCTCAAGCGCCAGCTCCAGCGCGTGAGAGAAATCATCGAGCTCCCCTTGCGCTATCCGGAAGTGTTCGCCCGCCTGGGGATTGACGCACCCAAGGGGGTTCTCCTCCATGGACCGCCGGGGTGCGGGAAGACGCTGATCGCGCGGGCCGTTGCCCACGAAACGGACGCGAGCTTCTTCGCGATCACCGGGCCGGAAATCGTCCACAAGTTCTATGGGGAGAGCGAGGCTCACTTACGCAGGATCTTTGACGAGGCCACCAAACGCGCCCCGAGCATCATCTTCATTGACGAGATCGACGCCATCGCCCCCCGTCGCGAAACCGTTGTTGGTGACGTGGAGAAGCGGGTCGTCGCCCAACTGCTGGGCCTAATGGACGGCCTCAAAGCTCGCGGGCAGGTCCTCGTCATTGCGGCGACCAACCTCCCCAACGCCCTCGACCCGGCGTTGCGGCGGCCCGGGCGCTTCGATCGGGAGATTGTCATTCCCATCCCGGACCGCCATGGTCGGCTGGAGATCTTGGAGATTCACAGCCGGGGCATGCCGTTGGCCAAGGATGTCGATCTCGTCTATCTGGGTGAGATCACCCACGGTTTCGTGGGCGCCGATCTGGAAGCGCTCTGCCGTGAGGCGGCCATGAACTGCCTGCGGCGGATCATGCCCGAGATTGATTTTGCGCAAGCGATGATCCCTCGCGCGGCGCTGGCGGAGCTCGAAGTCCGGCGGGAGGATTTCCTGTCGGCGTTGCGTGAAGTGGAACCCTCGGCCTTGCGCGAAGTCTTCGTCGAGATGCCCAGTACGACCTGGGATGATGTCGGCGGGCTCGAAGACGTGAAACGGCTGCTCCGAGAGGCCGTGGAGTGGCCGGTCAAGTACCCGGACCTGTTCGCGGCGGCCGGTGTGAAGCCGCCGAAAGGGATCGTGCTCACCGGGCCGCCGGGCTGTGGCAAGACGCTCCTGGTCCAGGCTCTGGCCAATGCCACCCAGGTGAATTTCATCGCGGTGAAAGGCCCGGCGTTGTTGTCGAAGTATGTCGGCGAATCGGAACGGGGTGTGCGAGAGGTGTTCCGCAAAGCCAAGCAGGCATCTCCGTGCATCGTCTTTTTTGACGAGATCGACGCCTTGCTCCCGACGCGCTCGAGCGGCGCTACAGACTCTCACGTCAGTGAACGGGTCGTTGGACAGTTCCTGGCTGAGTTGGACGGGGTGGAGAAGCTCACGGGCGTGCTCGTCGTGGCGGCGACGAACCGGCCGGACATCCTTGACCCGGCCCTGATGCGCGCGGGGCGCCTGGACGTGGTGGTGGAGATCTCGCAGCCCAATGAAGAGGAACGTCTGGCAATCCTCAAGGTGCACACGCGTGGCAAATCCGTGAGTACGAACGTGTGTCTTGAGGCGGTCGCTGCTCAAACCGACGGCCTGACCGGCGCCGATCTCGAGGCGATCTGCCAGCGCGCCGCGCTGAACGCCGTTCGAGAACTGATTTCTGCGAGCCCGGATGTGGCAGACGGCAAGGACATCGCTGTGGTGATTGAACGCCGCCACCTTGAAACGGCTGTGCAGGAGAGCAACCGGTGAAGGAATCGCAAGACGCGACCACGGCCACCGGCGTCTACCTCTACTGCCTGGCGCGTCCCACGTGCCTCTCAGTTGTGACAGATCTCGCTGAGCACGGTGTTGGCGTCGATGAGGGGTACGGGGTGTCCTCGCTGGAGCACGATGGGGTGGTTGCCGTTGTCGGGCGGGTCGATCCCGGTGAGTTTCACGATGAGAACATGCAGACGTTGAAGTGGGTTGGTCCCCGTGCTCTGCGTCACGAAGCCGTTGTAGAAGCAATTATGGTCACATCCCCGGTCCTGCCGGTCAAATTTGGGACGATCTTCAGCTCGCTGACGAGTCTCGAAAGTCTGCTGGCCCGCCATCACGACACCATCTCGCGAACTCTGGAGGAACTGTGCGACAAGGCCGAGTGGAGCGTGAAGGGCTACCTCGAGGAAGAGGCCGCCCGCCGACATCTCGCTGCTGCGGACCTCGCCGTTCAATCCCGGCTTGCGCGGCTCTCGCCGGCGCCGGGCGCGCGCTACTTTCAGCAGAAGCAAGTGGACGCCATGATTGACGGGGCCCTGCGGGTGTGGGTGAAGAACGTGACCCAGGACATCCACGCGGCGCTCGCGGCGCATTCTGCGGAGTCGACCAAATTGAGCATCCGATCCAGCACCGCGAGCGCACGCTCGGAACCACCGATCCTCAACGACAGCTTCCTGGTGAGCCGGTCTGCGTTGCCCGGCTTTTGCGCCGCTGTTGAAGGTCAGAAACGAGCTTACAGTGAGAACGGTCTGACGCTAGAAGTACGAGGGCCCTGGCCGCCCTACAATTTTTGTCCGAATCTCACCGGTTCTGGCCCGGACGATCGATGAAAAAGAGCGCCGCTTTCGCCGCAGCGGACGAGCCTTTGACCGACAAGACAGCGACGCTGCGCCCGGCCACGCCGTTGGAAGGCTGGTACGAGAGACTCTACACGATGCTCTTGGCGAGTATCCCATTCTCGCTCATCGTGATCGACCGGTCGCTGCAGATCGTCTCCGCCAACCGCAATTTCCTCGAGAAATCGCGGCGTCGCGAGCGCGATACGCTGGGTGCTCGCGTCAGTGAGATCTTCCCGAGCGCGATCTTGGGTTACACACGCCTGGAAGCCAAGATCCAGAGGGTCTTCGAAACCGGAAAGCCGCTGGACGGCGAGCAAATGACCTACCGCGCACCTGGTATCCCGACGCGGATCTATTACTACACGGTTGTCCCGATCAAACGGGACGACGGGATGGTCGAGAACGCGCTGCTCCTGATGGACGACATCACCGAGAAGGTGAACCTGATCGAAAAGACCCGCTGGATCGAAGGCCACCTGGCGAGTGTGGTTGAGAATGCCAACGACCTCGTGATCTCCACCGATTCAGAGGGGCGCGTCATCACGTGGAATCCGGCTGCGGAGCACGTCTCTGGCTATCGAGCCGAGGAAGTGGGAGGACGACAGCTCGCCGACCTGTGCGACCCGGGCCAGCGACAAGAGATGACAGCGATCATTCAGCAGCTCGTCACCGGACACGAGGTGAAGTCCCTTGAACTGAACCTTCTCGCGAGTTCCGGGAAGTCGGTTCCGGTTGCCTGGTCGTGTTCGCCGATGCGCGACGACTCGGGGCACGTGAGTGGCGTCGTGGCGGTTGGACGAGACCTGTCTGAGCGCCGGGCGTTCGAGATGCAGCTGTTCCAGAGCGAGAAGCTCGCTGCCCTGGGCATCATGGCGGGGGGCATCGCTCATGAGCTGCGCAATCCCCTCTCGGTCAGTTTCTCCGCGGCACAGTTTCTGCTCGCGCAGCCACTGGACGAGACGTTCCGCGAGGAATGCATCCAGAAAGTCATCAGCGGCATCCAGAGGGCGTCTACGATCATCGAGACGCTGCTGCACTTCGCCAAGCCCTCGGAAAACGCTCGACTACAACCGGTCGACCTGGGGGCGCTGGTGCGGGAGACCGTGCGTCTTGTCGCCCACCAAGCGAGACTCCAAAAGGTCAAGCTGAGTCTGCACTCTTCCCTGTCGCCCGTGTCGATCCTGGGGAATGCGAACCTTCTGCAACAGGTGGTCATGAACCTGATCTTGAACGCCTGCCAGGCGATGCCCACCGGTGGCGACCTCGCGATCGCGGTGGACCACGAGGAGGCCGATGCAATCGTGCGTATGCAGGATTCGGGTTGCGGGATCTCGCCGACGAACCTGAGAAAGATCTTTGACCCGTTCTTCACCACACGGCCGATCGGGAGTGGCACAGGCCTGGGGCTGACCATGAGCTACACGATTGTGGAACAACATCGGGGCAGCCTTGAGGTAGAAAGTGTGGAAGGCCAGGGCAGTACGTTTACCGTCCGCCTACCGCTCGCGCCATGGGGCTAGGACATAGGATTACATGGGTGATGCGACGGTTGAGTGCGGCGGCGACGGCTCGGTGTGTCCTCGTTGTAGACGATGACGCGGATGTGTGCTGGGCCTTGGACAGGCTGCTGCAGGGCGAGGGCTTCACGGTCTTGACGGTGGGGAGCGGCGCCGAAGCCCTCGCGGCCCTCAAGGAGACAGTGTTCCGTGTGATCCTCGTCGATGCCAAGCTCGCGGACATCGAAGGGATCGATCTGGCGCAACGCATTCAGGCTGAAACACCGAGTAAGGCTCCGCTGATCTTGGTCTCCGGGTACTTCTACGCTGACGACAAGGTCGTGCAGGAGTGCTTGGGGAAAGGGCTCTTTTCCACCTTCGTCACGAAGCCGTTTCTTCACGAGGATCTGCGCCGAGCCGTTCGAAAGGCCCTATGGAGAGGAGCCGGCGTCGCGAGTATGGAGTGCCTTCCATAGCGCCGCCTCCCCAGTATCATGATGCACCAACTGGGTCTGACAATCCACGCGACCCGTCACGCCAACGGCTTCTCACCCAGCATAGGTTTCCGATTTCATTATCTTGCCTGGAATTCGACGACCGAGTCGTTTGCCAGGCTTCGCTCGCGGGCAACGGTGACGTGAGAAACTCGAGGTCTCGTCGTGCGCACACTTCTTGCTAGTTCCCTTCCGGGTCCCTCCCTGGACGCGCAGTGCCCAATGCCGTCTTCTCAGAAATCTATCTCAAGGGGAGAAAGGAGGTGAGTGCGGTTGGCCAAAGTACAGAAATCGACGGACTCCTCAAGCTTGGCAGAAGTCGTGGACCGGATCCTGGAAAAAGGGATCGTGATCGACGCGTGGGCCAAGGTGTCGCTGGTCGGCATCGAGCTACTCTCGATCGAGGCGCGTGTTGTGATCGCGTCGGTCGAGACCTATCTGAAGTACGCGGAGGCGATCGGTCTTACAGCCAGCGCGGCTGCGCCGGCGTAGGGACCGGCGCGATCGAGTCCGCACCGGTGAGGGAACCCGAGGGGCCCCCTTCCCCGGTCGGCGCCGGCCGAAAGGAGAAAGAGTTCTCATGATGGGCACTAGCTTTAGAGACGAGATGCAGGCACTGACCGACAGCATCCTCACCTCGACGCGAGCGCGCAAGGGTACGGTGGACACGATCAAAGCGCAAGCCGACAGCATGTTGACGGCGTTTGCCCGGGACCGTGCGGCGGCGGCGGAGACCCAGAACGCCGCTCGATCGGCCGAGCGCCAGGCCAGAGCCACGGGCCGTCGGGCTCGCGTCGTGGAGGTCCGAACGATGCGCCAACGGTTTCGCCGCGACCACGAGCGGATGTGGCGAGATCTCCCGCGGCGGCTCGCCCAAACCGACAGGACCATCGTCGCCTATGTGGCATCCCGCTTGGCTGACTCGGCAACAGTCCGTCGCCGGATGGCCAAGGCCCAAGACCGGATGGCGAAATCGCAACGGGACGGGCTGGCGGCCGGCCGCCGGAGCCGCTCCGGAGCGGTGGTCGATCTCACGGACGGCTTTGGTACGGCCCGCCGAGTCAGCGCACAGCGGCTTGCGGGAGGCCTGGAAGCATTCATGACAGAGCTGCAATCCCGCGTAGCCAGCCTGCTCGCCAATGCACGCACGGCTCGCACGGAGGGCCGACGCGAAACGGCGAAGGAACTGGAACAGGTGATCACAGCCGTGCGAAACCGAACGGACGCGATTGCGGCCGACACGCGAGGGCTCTTGAATGGATTTCGGCGATCGCACGCCGACATGGCCGGCCGACTCCAGGACGACCTAACCTCTGGCGCAAAAGAGCGCCGCGCCGAAGTCGGTCGCCTGCTGGCCGGCTTCAGATCCTGGCTTGGGGCACTCTCGGAGGATCTTCTGGCCGCCCACCACATCTGGAATAGCTTGCCGCCCGTCCAGCCCGCCGTCGCGACGCGGCGAGCGACCCCCGCGATGCGGGCCGGGGCCGTGGGAGGCGATCGGTGGGCGAAGGCGCGTGTGCAGGCGGAAGCAGCCGCACGAAGCGAAGCCGAGGAAGACAGAAGCAAGCGAGAGGCGCGCGCGACCGGCCGAAAAGGCAAGAGTGCACCCTAGGAACGCTGATCCAGCCAGCTCTTTTTGCTGCGCGCTGAGAAGAGTGGCTGGTCGGCCGCGTCGGCGCGCGAGGAGCCTGTGCCGCGTATGAGCTACCAGGAAGAACTGACCGTCCTGACCTTGGAGAAGCAGCCCGACTTCGTTGAGACTCCCTACATCGAGAGTCTCACCACGCGGGCCCTCGACTATGTCAGAGCGGGGTATCCGGTCCATTTCTGCGGGCCTGCCGGCACCGGTAAGACTGCTCTGGCGATGCACGTGGCCGCCAGGCTGGGCCGGCAGGTCATTTTGATCCACGGCGACGACGAGTTTGGGAGCTCCGACCTGATTGGCGGACAGTTGGGCTATCGATCGACCAAGGTGATTGACAACTTCATCCACTCGGTCCTGAAAAAAGAAGAGAGTGTCTCCAAGCAGTGGGTGGACAACCGGCTGACGACGGCGTGCAAATACGGATTCACCCTCATCTACGACGAGTTCACCAGGTCTCGGCCCGAGGCCAACAACGTGCTGCTCGCGATTCTGGGAGAGCGATTGCTCGAGCTGCCCAGCGTGCGTCTCGGAGAGGGCTACATTCAGGTGCACCCGCATTTCAGCGCCATTTTTACCAGCAACCCTGAGGAGTACGCCGGCGTCCACAAGACTCAAGATGCCCTGATGGACCGCATGATCTCGCTCAAGCTGGATCACCCTGACCTCGAGACCGAGGTGGGTATCACGCAGGCGAAATCGGGCATCCCATGGAGAGACGCGAAAGCGATTGTGGCTATCGTCCGCGAGTTCCGCACCCTCGGCGTGAACAACGCGCGCCCGACGATCCGAGCCTGCATCATGCTCGGCCGTATCGTCGCGATGCGGGGCGGCACGGTGGCCGCCGGCGATCCGACGTTTCGGGAGCTGTGCCGCGACGTGTTGAACGCTGACTACATCAAAGTCACGCGCGATGGGCAAGCGGCCGGTCTCGAGCGGCTGGATGAGATCATCGAAAAGTGCTGCCCCCGCTCGTCCACACTCGTTGTGATCGCGGCGGAATCCCCAAGGACGGCTCCACCACCCGCCCGCCGCAGGCAGCCGCTTGTCAACGTGGCATCGGCAGCGGAGGGAGCTCATCATGGGGCTTGACAGGCGGGGTGTGCAACAGATTCGAACCATGGCGAGGCTGGTCGATGGTCGCCGCAGCCGCACCGCGCACGGCGCGTTGCTGGAGCTTTCCATGCTCGAAATGGAAAAGCAGCGACTCCTGCGGGAGATGCAGCGAGCCGAACGGCGATGCACCGAGATTCGGAGGCGAGTGGCTGACATCAACGTCAAGGAACAGCGACTCCACCGGTTTACCGAAAATCGTGGGAGCGCGGCGCCAGAGCAACCGCTCGCCTCACCACTTCCGACCTATGCAGTCCCGACGGAGAAGCTGCGAAGAAGGCGGCTGTCTTACTGAGCGGGGCGGAGTCCTGCGCGCCAGTCGCTCGCGCTTCACCGGAGTCGCGCCCATGAGGAACATTCCGACTTCTCGTGATGCCAAGTCCTCCTTGCGAGGAGCGGCGTTTCAAACGGTGTGGACCCTGAACAGCCGCGGCGTCGCGTGTCGCATGCGCAAAGAGATCATGACGCTGCGGCGACTGCGTCAGGATCCATTGGATCTGGTGAGCGGACACGCCCTGCGCGGCTGGATGCGTATCCGCCGTGGCACTGTCATGGTGACCTGATGTCAACAGAAACGCGTGACATCGCGCGCACAACGACGCCAAGGCCGGCGGCCAGGCTGGACTCCGGGCCGGCACGCTACGTGTACGGCATCACTTACGGGAGCATGCATCGGCGGTACGTAGGTCTTGGCCTCGATGGCGCTACGGTGTACGCCATCGGCCTCGGGCCGATCGCCGCGCTGGTGAGCAACGTAGCCACGAAGCGGTTTCGACCCGAGCGCGGCAAGCTCGCGGCCCACCACGGCGTCATCAAGAGGTGTGCCGGGGAAGGAGCGGTTCTGCCGGTGGCGTTCGGGACCATCGCTGACAGCGACGACGCCGTACGAGAGATCCTGGAGAAGAACAGGGAGGCGTTCCTGGAACAATTGAATGGCGTTCGCGGGAAGGTCGAGATGGGCCTCCGCGTCGCCTGGGACGTCCCCAACATCTTCGAATATTTCGTGAAACATCACGTGGAGCTGGCAGCGTTGCGCGATCACGTGTTTGGCAAACAGCGCGGTCCCTCCCATGAGGACAAGATCGAGCTGGGTCGCTTGTTCGATCACTTGCTGGGCGAGGAACGGGAGGCTCACACCGAAAAGGTGGAAGACATCTTGTCGGCGCGGTGTGCCGAGATCAAGCGCAATCCGCCGCGGAACGAACGGGAGGTGATGAACCTCGCCTGTTTGGTCGAACGGGAGGCGCTGAAAGGATTCGAGGACGGCGTGTTTGCGGCGGCCAGGCTCTTCGATAACAACTTCGCCTTTGATTTCAACGGACCATGGGCTCCGTACAATTTCGTCAGCGTGGCGCTGGAGCTGTGACCGCTCGCATGTTCCTCGTGGACGATTTATTGCTGGCGCCGTTCTCAGGCCTGCTTTGGGTCTTCAAACAGATCTATGAGGCGGCCGAGCAGGAACAGGCCCAAGAGGCGGAATCCCTGACCGAGTCCCTCGGCGAGCTGTACCGAAAGCTCGAGACCGGAGCGGTGACGGAAGAAGAGTTTGCAGCCGGAGAAAAGATGCTCCTCGACCGACTGGAGGCAATCCAAGGCCGGGACGAAGATGTCCAGGAAGAGCCTGAGGATGAATCCGAAGTTACTCAAGCCGAAGACGAGGAGATCGAGGATGTCCCTGCAGAGATAGAGGACCATTTCGACGGGCAAGAGAGCGAGGACGAGCCCAAAGAGAACGGGATCGACCAAGACCCCGAAGCGAGCCATAACAAATAGGAAACGTGGAGAGGTTGAACCCCCTTCGTTCACCGGACGCAACCGCCGCAAGAGGAGGGCAAGATGGAGTCAGGTAACGAACCCGGGCCGGCGGAGTTGCGCGCGAGCGAGCCCGGAACGAGCGAGCGTAGTGTTGGCGAAGTTGGAGGGCCGCTAAAATCCGCAAGGGCTTCCGGGTCCGAGAGACCTGGCGGGGCGGACCAGATAGCGCTCGAACGGCTTCTCGCGATGGCACAACGATACCGGAACGAAGGACGACTGTGGCTGGCGATGGAGCTGTACTGGAAGCTCGTCGAGAAGCACCCAGAAGCGCCGCAATCGGACGTTGCACAGCGCGCGTTGCTGAAGCTGGCCGGCGACTATGGGCGCGACGGGTTCCGCCACGTCGCTCGCGGCATCTACGAGCGCCTGTTGTAACCGGGAGGGGGACCCGTGGCAAGGTGGGATCCAGAAAGCGTCTCGCTGTGCGAGACCCTTGATCGGGTGTTGAACAAGGGAGTGGTGGTTGGAGGGGAGATCGTGATCTCAGTGGCGGAAATCGATCTTCTCTACCTCGGCGTACAGCTCATGCTCACTTCGGTCGAAACCGCATCCCAGCTCAAACTGACCTTGAGACCGCCGGCGTGGGCTGGCTCGTCGCCGAGCATCGTATGACACGTGAAGGCGGCGTTCTGGCGCGACAGTCCACCAGCGAGGCTCCCGGGGTGATGGGTTCGATCGCCTTCGCCCAGCCACCGCGAATCACGCTGGACCCAGAGGACATCAAGAAGGGGCTGGGTCAACTGGTCCTAACCGTGATCCAGTTGATCCGGGAGCTCTTGGAACGACAGGCGCTCCGGCGCATCAACGCCGGCTCTCTCACGGAGGAGGAGATTGAACGGTTGGGCCTGACCTTCTTGCGGCTCGGCGAGCAGATGGTGTGGCTCAAGAACGAGTTCGGGCTCGCGGATGAGGATCTGAACCTGGACCTCGGTCCTCTTGGTAGGCTGATCTAGGCACCGCGCATGGCGATCGCGCAAGCAGGTGTGCAACACGCAGTAGGGTCCGCAACGTTAGCGGACGTCCTTGAGCGGGTCCTGGACAAGGGTCTCGTTATTGCCGGTGACATCAAGATCAAGCTTGTCGATATTGAACTGCTCACGATCCAGATTCGTCTGTTGATCTGCTCGGTCGACAAGGCGCGTGAGATGGGCATCGATTGGTGGATGACGAATTCCTACCTTAGCTCCCACGGCAAGCGACACGAGGAGGCGGTGGAGCATAAGCACAAACTGGCGGCTCTGCGAGAGCGCCTCGCTCAAATGGAGGCGCAGGTCGAATTCATGTGTCGGCCTTGATCGACTCGCGGGTTGGCGAGGGTTGGCAAGACAGGATGTGAGTTCGTTTGGCTAGAATCGCCTGAGGCGCATGCTTGAAACCATGCTCGACACTCTCACTGGCCCCCGGTGTGGCTGCTGACGCGACGACAAGCTTGGAGAGGCAAGCGACGGCGGCAGCGTGCAGCCCCGCCAGTTCTGGACGCACTGCCACATCTCGTCGAGGTCGGCACGAAGCACGGTGAGATCCTGCTGCAGGTCGCGCAGGTCCACCCGAATCTTCTCGAGGTCAGTTTCAACGCTGGGCATGTGTTGCTTCCCCTCGCGGGCCATGCTCGGCCCTCCCCCCATACTGCGTGTCTTCCTCTCGGGTGACCACACCTGAAACGGTGCTTGAGTAAACCACAAAGTCGCAAGCTTGTTTTCAACTTTTCGCGGGCATTACGAAATTGTTATCGCAGGCCTGCCTGATCCCGTCGCGAAACGCGCTTTCGCTCGCCTGAGACTTACACTTTTGTCTTGAGGTGAGACAGACCGGTCTAGAAGGCAGGTTATCGGAGTGGAGTCAGCGGGCCGAGCGAACATGAACGCGTCTTTGGCCTCGGGAAAGCCTCTGTTTCCGGCGCGTCAGCGCTGGCGCGGGCCGCATGGTGTGCTGGGACGACATGGCACTCGAGCAGTCGTAGCGCTTGCGGGCGGAGGCGAGGGGTCACCGAGTGCCTGAGAGAAAAAAGGCCGGGCGCGTCGTTGAGGCGGGATTCCTCGACGCGATCATGCGGTGAGGACGTGCGGCATTCTGCCGCGGTTCCTCACGCGGTCTTGCTGCGGGCGAGGGTCGGCCGCCGAGTGAGCAGGTGACGTCGCCGATCGCCGCGGAACCGAAGCTGCGGCCGCCGGAGATCCATTTCCCATCCCGGCGAGTGATACGTGCACGACGTGCAACGCAGGCACACCCGCTTCTGCTCGAAGTGCAGCACCAGATCGTGGCCGTGCAGCAGGCGGCACATGACTTCGCTCACACGCTTCAACCTTCGGGCAAGGAACCCGCCCTGTGCCAGCTGCGCATCAACATCATCGCTGTCCGGCTGCGCCGCCGGTCGGGCGGTGGCGAGGCGAGGATAGTCGATCACCATATTGCGTCGGTCTCTCCTGGGTCCGTCCGTGGACCCACTCATGAACAGAACGTAGAGCTCCGATGCGCAGGCCCGCGGGCACTCTACCAAGAGCTGTGCCAGACGCAGTCCGTTCCCAACCATCCATTTCCCAATGCCTTACGGCAGTTCAGGTGGCGTCGTGGGAATGTAGCTCCAGGGAGTACATACCTGTAGTACGGGGCTTCACGGCATAGTCGCGGCGGAGGGGCGCAGCTGTGGCCGTAGATGAACCAGCGCGTGGTGCAAGTCCCGCTGGGGGAAATTCCAGTCACAGATGCCGGAAACTTGGCGCCATGCAACCGTTCGCCGGTGAGCCGTGTTTCTCCAGGCGATGTCTACGGCTCGAGAAGTCCTGGAATGACGATTGCTCTCAGGACTAAACGTCACGCGTGACGGTCTCTCGAATGGCCGAACGGGTTCAACCACTGTGTCGGGATTCCGTTATTCACGGAGAGGATTCATGCATTCGGTGATGATTGGTGTCGTGGCGGCCGTGCTGCTGGCCGCGTCTGCGGAGGCGCAGGAGAAAGCCAAACTCGAGCGCGGCAGGCAGGTGTACGCCGAGCAGAAGTGCACGATGTGCCACTCGATCGAGGGGAAAGGGAACAAGAAGGGGCCCCTCGACGCCGTGGGTAGCAAGCTGACGGCTGACGAAATCCGGCAGTGGCATCTGGATCCGAAAACGATGGCGGAGAAGACGAAGTCCGTGCGTAAGCCCGCCATGCCGGCATATGCCAAGCTGCCGACGGCGGATCTCGACGCGCTCGTGGCCTACCTGCAGACTCTGAAGAAAGACGGGCAGTAAGGAGTCCCCGCAAGACCCGGAACGGGCCCGGCAACGGTCTCCACGCCGACCGACGGCGAGGCACACCCGTCGTTGTTCGCGTCGCCTGACGTTCGCGCGTAAGCGACCCGCATCCTTCGCGATCGTCGCGCGGTGACGTCTACCACCTAGGAGCGTGTCTGAGTAATCCGAACACGCTCCTAGTAGGCCGGCTTCGCCGGCAGAAAACGCCAATGTTTCGAACATCTCGCGCGCGCAGCGCGCCTACTAGGAGCCCGTTCACGCATTACTCGGACGGGCTCCTAGACAATGATGCCCTTGCGAACGGCGTACAACACGATCTCCGCCGTGTTGTGCAGATTGAGCTTCTGCATCAGATTCGATCGATGTGTTTCCACGGTCGAGAGGCCAAGGTCGAGCAGCGTGGCAACTTCTTTGTTCGAGCGTCCTTCTGCGAGGAGTTGAAGCACCTCTTTTTCGCGATCCGTCAGCAGGTGGTACGAATCGGTGAGACCGCGCGCTTGCAGGCGGCGCACATAGTCTTCGACGAGCACAGCCGTCACTGCCGGACTGAAGAACGGTTTGCCGGATGCAACCGCCCGGATCGCGGGGAGCAGGTCTTCATCTGTTGCGTTTTTCAGGAGGTAGGCGCGAGCACCGGCCGCGAGCGCCCGGATGATGTAGGACTCGTCTGAGTGCATGCTGAGGATGATGACGCGCGGCGGCCGTTCGAATTTCTGAGCGCGGGCCGCGACGTCGATCCCGTTCAGCTTGGGCATCCCGATGTCCACAATCAGGATGTCCGGCTGGTGTTCCTCACACAGCCTCACAGCCTCCAAACCGTCTGCAGCTTCCGCAACGACCACCAGGTCGGAAGCGGTCTCCAGCAAGCTCTTCACACCGCGGCGGACGATGCCGTGGTCGTCAGCGACCAGTATTCGCAAGCGCGGCCTCCGTGGTTCGGATCGCCAGCGGGAGGCGGATGCTGAGGGTCGTCCCGGCGCCCGGCGCACTGTGAACCGCCATAACCCCAC
Organism: Acidobacteriota bacterium; assembly: GCA_016190995.1. GTDB lineage: Bacteria > Acidobacteriota > Vicinamibacteria > Vicinamibacterales > JACPPN01 > JACPPN01. The sequence goes on from JACPPN010000141.1 coordinate 35,854, forward strand.
CCAGCTCCCGAACACGTTCCTCGATGCCCCGCAGGCCCATCCCGGTGTGCCGCTGCGCCGGATCGAAGCCTACACCGTCATCGGTGACCGACACGTTCAAGCCCTCCGGATCGCCGGTGAGACGCACGTGGACGCGACCTGGTCTTGCATGACGTACACAGTTGGTGAGCGCTTCCTGCACAACCCGATACACACACGTCCGATGCTGATCCGGTAAGGCGTCGAACTCCCCATCGACATCCAGATCCACTGGCATACCGTACCGGCGCGCGAAATCGCGTACGTGCCACTCCAGGGCTGGTTGCAAACCGAGATCGTCGAGCATGCTTGGACGAAGTCCGAGCGCGAGATCCCGCACGGTGTGGACGATGTCATCGACGAGTTGCCTGCACTCGGCGACCGCGGCGCCCAGTCGCGCCTCGGCGGGCGCTCTCAGTCGGTCGATGCGTCCCAGCTCCATCCTCAGCGCGGTGAGCACCTGTCCCACATGATCGTGCAGCTCCCTGGAGAGTTTCTTTCGTTCTTCCTCTTGCGTTGCGACGAGCTGCTGCGACAGGTCGCGCATCTGGTGTTCAGCCTCCTGGGCGGTCCGGCGCTGCTCTTCGGACCGGCGCTCGAGCACGCGCAGCCGAATGACAGCCGTGAGGGCGACGACGAGCCCGAGCAGGAGGCTTCTCCAGAGCAGCTTGTACAGATCGCTGCGCAAGGCGGCGTGCCGGCGAGTCACCTCCGCCTGCTGGGCCGTCAGGTTGGCGTTGTTGAGCTGCTCGATTTCCTCCGTAATTGTGAGGACCGCTTCGCGGCGCGGCAGCACCTCGCGGCGGAGAAACCTGGCGCTCTGGAGTATTTTCTCGGCGGGGGTCCAGTCGAAGAGGGGATCGAAGGTCTGCCAATACTCATCGAGCTTGGCTTGAAGGCCCAGGATCTGTTCGTCACTTTCGCGGCGTCCGCGAGCCAGCGCCCGAAGTTCGGCCACGGTCGACATGTTGGTGCGGCGGAATTCAGCCAGTTGCTCGCGGTACTCCGGCGCCCGCTCACGCGCGGTATCCAGCAGGTAGTCCCGTACGAAAATGCCTGACAGGTGCACATCGGCACGCAGGCGCCGGAGCTTGGTGTCCACGTTTCGATGGTGCGTGTTGAGTTGATCGAGCTGCGTGTAGATCTCCTGCGCCCTGCGGGACGCTGCGAGCACCGACATCATGACCAGCAGGAGGAGACCGCCAAGGGCCAGCGCCGCCACAGGCCACGTCGTGAATCGCATGAGCACCTCCGAACGATCCCGCGAAGGACGGTCAGTCTAAGCGTACTCCGGCGGACCCTGTTGGTGCATCCGGTCAACAGGGGAGAGCCGCCGGGCCCGCGCGTCCTGAGTCGATTCCGGCTTCCCCCCAAGAACCACCAGACATCCCCTCTGAACCGGATAGCTCTCGCGGCTGCCCCTGCGGTCTACTGGGTTGCGAAGAGACGCCGCTTCAGGGGTCGCACACCATGATGCAGCAACTCACAGCGGATGTGGCGGACGCGCGGACGGACGCAGCGGTCGGACCGTGGCTGAGGGCCTCCTGCGCCAATGAACAAGTCATCGTGCTGGCCAACCGGCAGCCGTTCAGACATGACTACGACCGGCAGGGCGGCATCGTCGTGAGGCATTCGCATTCGGGCGTTGTCAACGCCGTCGAACCGTTGCTGTCCGCGTGTTCCGGTGTGTGGGTGGCACACGGTGGAGGAACGGCCGATCGGGCTGCCGTGGGACATCGGGACAGCGTCGAGGTGCCGCCCGGCAATCCGGCCTATCGGCTCCGGCGGGTCTGGCTCGACGAACGGGAGGAACGGGGCTACTACGATGGTTTCGCAAATGAAGCCCTGTGGCCGTTGTGCCACCGCGCCTACGTGAAGCCGATCTTCCGCACGGACGACTTCAACATGTATCGAACTGTCAACGAGCGCTTCGCGGACGCCGTCCGCGACGAGGCCATCAGCGAATCCCCGCTCGTCCTGGTGCAGGACTACCATTTCGCGCTCGCGCCGCAACTGATTCGCGAGCGCCTTCGCCGGAGCGTGATCGTCACCTTCTGGCATATCCCATGGCCTCCTTGGCAGGACCTCGAGGTGTGCCCCTGGGGCCGCCACCTGCTGGAAGGGGTGCTGGGCAGCAACATTGTCGGGTTCCAGACGCCGTCGGATTGCGGGCATTTCATCGAGGCCGTCGACCGTAGCCTGGAGGCGCAGATCGACCACGATCGCCATGTCATCACGTACGCCGGCCGTCGCGTCCTGGTGCGTGCCTATCCGGTCTCGATCGAGTGGCCGAGCCAATGGGCGGCCTGCTCGCCGTCCGTCGAGACTTGCCGCAAGGATGTGCGGGCGGGGCTCCGGTTGCGGCCGGACGTCCGACTCGGCGTGGGCGTGGATCGGATGGACTACACGAAAGGGCTCGAAGAAAAGTTCGGGGCCATCGAGCGGCTGCTCGATCGGTACCCCGAACTCAGGAACTCCTTCGCGTTTGTGCAACTGGCACAACCGACCAGGGCGCGACTGCCCGCGTATCGCGAGCTCCGCGCGCGCCTAATGACTGCGGTCGAGCGAATCAACCGGCGCTTCGGTGGCGCGGGCCGCGGCCCGATCACGCTGCTCGAGGGCGACCACGCGCCACAGGACGTGTTCCGATATCTGCGCGCGGCCGATCTCTGCTACGTGGCAAGTCTTCACGATGGGATGAACCTGGTGAGCAAGGAGTTTGTCGGCGCGAGAGAGGACGAACAGGGTGTCCTCGTTCTCAGTAGGTTTGCCGGTGCCGCGGGCGAGCTCGGTGACGCGCTGATTGTCAATCCGTTGGATCTCGATGGCACGGCAGACGCGCTGGCGCAGGCCCTTCGCATGGACCAGCGCGAACAGCGCAAGCGGATGCGGAACATGCGAGCGGTGGTCGCGCGATCGAGCGCCTACACGTGGGCGGGACGGATCGTGTCCGACGCGGAGCGCCTGCGAGATGCCCGCCACGGGGGGACCACAACCGTCGTCGGATTGCGATCGCGGCCCCTATCCCGGCAAAGCCTCACTTTCGGAAACCGGTAGGCGGACGCGCGTCAAGGAGACTCGGGAGGCGCCGATGCAGGCACATGCCGAGATGCTGATCTGCGTGCAGCGTGAATGGAACGGGTGGCGGACGGCGCAAGTCCGATTGCGAGATCTTCAGGATGTCCACTGGTTCCAGCCGAGCCGGGCACCGAACCCGCTGGTGCACGGCTACATATCCTGCGCGAACATCGTCGCTGGCCAGATTCCGCACGACTGCGAATGTACGCGTTCGCCGCATCGGCTGCTCGTTTGCGTCCTCAAGCGACACAGTACCGCAGCGGCGTATGCGGAGGTTGCGAGACGCGCTGACGAACAGCATACAGGGCCGCCGAGCGCACGCGCGCCGCGCTATCGCCATGAATCGTGTCACTCGTGCTGAATTGTCGCGCGAAGCCCGCCATCCCCGCACAGACGCGTCACGGGCGAGGGCACCGCCGAGTCCGTGTGCGGCGCTTTCTGTTCAGCCGAGCTGCCAGCATTTGATCGATCGCGGCGACGGGGCGTTCTGTTCTTCGATCCGGCAAGTCCTTTTGGCGATTCCGCCCGAGACACGCACGTTCATCAGAGACGTACTGGGCGTCATTGAGGAGCTCGACAGGTTTCCACCTGCACGGCGAGATTCCAGCCCTCGGCCCTGGACGGCCGAGTTCGATCTGCGCTCTCATCGGGCCCCATCTCAAGCGCGCTGGAGACTTGTCTCGGGAAGGCGCTATGGTAAGATTGAGTGTTAGCGTCGGCCCTGGGGATAGTGGCCCTGGACATTTAGAATCAATAGGTTATACGCGGCCAAAAGCTCAAGAGGTCTTACCACAGAGGCTGCAGAGGGCACCGAAAATCAGTAACGAAGCTGTGACTCAAACCGACGGGTAGGAACAACGCCTCAGTGGCGCTGAAGCTTCGTTACAAGGAATCATGGACCGGTGGCTCTGTGGGCTCTGTGCACGCTGTGGTGAGGGCTGTGCCTCTGTGGTGAGACCGTACGCTGAAGTCCTGCACGGCACCAGATGTCGCAGGCTGATCCGATGGCTCACGACGACATGATGCGCGCCGCGCTCGACCAAGCGCGCCGGGCGCTGGCCGTCGACGAGGTGCCCGTCGGGGCAGTGGTCGTGCTCGGTGGGAAGATCGTCGGAGCTGGCTTCAATCAGCCGATTTGGCGGCACGACCCTACGGCCCATGCCGAGATCGTCGCGCTTCGCGACGCGGCGTCGCGGCTCGCCAACTATCGGTTGGCAGGCTCGACCCTCTACGTCACGGTCGAACCGTGCCTCATGTGCGTCGGGGCGATCGTGCACGCGCGCGTGGACACGCTGGTGTTCGGCACACCGGAGCCGAAAGCGGGCGCGGTGGTTTCGACAATGCGCGCCTTCGAGCATCCGGCCCTGAACCATCGAGTGAACGCGATCAGCGGCGTGCTTGAAGAGGAGTGCCGCGAGATCATCCGGGAGTTCTTCCGCGAAAGGCGCGGGAAGGTGGGATCAATCTGACCACAGAGCGCACAGGGGACACAGAGATCCAGAAGCAACAGGTCGTCGCTTGTTCTGCAGGGTAGCTCCGCGAAGGCGACGGAGACCGGGGCCCACCGCGCGCTTCTTTTCTCGATCTCTGTAGAACAAACGCCGGAGAACGTGTTTTCCTGACAAGAAAGCGTTTGTTCTACTAGATCGGCGGGCCCGACGGGCCCGCGCCAGCGCGGGTGCCCAGTGGTTTGGTTGCGGGGCAGCCGCGCTGTGGTCTCTGCGGTGAATCAACAGCCTCACGACGTGCGGAGAGGTACCGAAGTGGTCGTAACGGGGGCGCCTCGAAAGCGTCTTGTCGGGTAACCGGCACGGGGGTTCGAATCCCCCCCTCTCCGCCAACCCTTCTTTTCATCCACCGCGGCCCCCGCTGCGAGCTCTGCCTTCGTATTCCTGTGACCCGTGCGAGACTGCGGCGCTTGACCGCTCAGCTGCGGCGCCCCTAAGCTGCCAACATGGCACTTGGACCGTGGCTTCAGCTGTTCGACGCCGTGGGCGGGCTGGTCGACGTGTCGAGGCGCTGGCGGGCGGGCAGCCGCACTCCGCGGACCGATGCGCTGTCGTCGTCGTCGACGGCCGGTATTGGCCAGCTCGAGGCGCGCCTTGCGGGCGTCGTGGTTGCCGCTCTGAGAGAGGCGTTCGATCGCGATCGCGCGCGCCTGGATCTGGAGCGCACGGCGCTCGAGGCCGAGCGCGAACGCGCGCAACAGGCGTTCGGTGCCGAGCTGCTGCGTCAGGAGGCGGATCGGCTGATCTTCCAGATGCGCCTCATCGCCGCCATGAGCCTGATTGCCTGGATAACCTCGGCCGTGTTCATTCCCTGGCTTCCAGGAATCCGCCACGGCATGCCGCGCATTCTTCTCGGTTCCGGCTGGGCCGCGCTCATCGCGACGATAGCGGCCGCGCTTGCGGCCCATGCGACCTTGATACGGGAGCTTGCCGCGATGCGAGCAACGCCTGTATCTGGACCGCTGCTGCGGCGGGCGTGGATTGAGCCCCTCGCCGCCATCCTGCTCATCGTGGGGCTGACTCTGACCGCAGCCAGTCTTCTCGCCAGTCTGTGAGCGGATCACTATTTGCTCGGATTCTGCTGACGACTCCGTGTCCAGCAGCCAATAGTGCAAGTCCGGCGTCGCCCCGAATACAGCCGGACCTGTACCACGGGCTGCCAAGTCCTGACGAGGGGCCCGGGCTGCGTGCTGCGCTGTCGAAGACGCCGCTGGAGGCCCATACACCAGCCGGACGCCCCAATGACGCACGACTGATGTGCGAGCGAACGGCGGCCGACAGATAATCCGGGGTCCAATGGAACGACCGAGCCTTTCCGACGAGCGCATCGATCAGGCACTTGAATCGCTCATTCGCGGCACAAACGGAGATCCGTTTGCCGTGCTGGGTCCGCACTTGGTCACGGTGGATGGCCGGACCGCGCTCGCCATCCGGGCGTGCCAGCCTCATGCGGCCGGTCTCGAGGTGATACGGCGATCACCCTTGGGCTCACCGGTGGTGCCGATGACGCGCCGTCATCCGGCCGGCGTCTTCGAGGCGGTCCTCGAGTCCGAAGACTCGATCATCGACTACCGGTTGCGGGTCACCATGCGCAATGGGCACTCGATCGAGGTCGATGATCCGTACCGTTACGGCCAGATTCTGAGCGAGTTCGACATCCATCTGTTCGGCGAGGGCAGGCTCTATCGCGCGTTCGAGCGCTTCGGCGCGCACCCGATGCGCGTGGGTGATGCTGACGGGGTGCACTTCGTGATCTGGGCTCCCAACGCCGAACGTGTCAGCGTCGTCGGCGATCTCAACAACTGGGACGGCCGCGTTCACGGGATGCGCCAGCTCACGCCCAGCGGGGTCTGGGAGCTCTTCGTTCCGGGACTGCACGAGGGCGAGCGCTACAAGTTCGAGATCCGCGCGCGCGCGCACGGCCTTCTGCTGCACAAGGCCGACCCGTTCGGCTTTCAGTTCGAGGTCCCGCCACAGTCGGCTGCCATCGTCCATCGGCTGGATCGGCATGTCTGGCGCGACGAGCGATGGATGTCGGAGCGTGCGCAGAAGAGCTCCTGGTACGAGCGACCGCTCGCCATCTACGAAGTGCACCTTGCGTCCTGGGCACGCGCCGTCGGTGAAGGCGATCGGCCGCTGACCTATCGGGAGCTGGCGGCGCGCCTGATCCCGTACGTCAGGGACATGGGCTACACCCACATTGAGCTGCTTCCGGTCATGGAACATCCGTTCGGCGGCTCGTGGGGATATCAGGTGACCGGCTTTTTCGCGCCGACGGCGCGGCTCGGATCGGCCGACGACTTCCGCGCGCTCGTCGACGCATGTCATCGGGAAGGCATCGGGGTCATCCTGGATTGGGTGCCGGCGCATTTCCCGAGGGACGCCCACGGGCTCGCGAGATTCGACGGTACGGCGCTGTACGAACACGAAGATCCGCGCCAGGGCGAGCACCAGGACTGGGGCACGCTGCTTTTCAACTACGGGCGAAACGAGGTCCGCAATTTTCTGCTGACGAATGCCCTCTTCTGGCTGGACCAGTATCACATCGACGGCCTGCGGGTCGACGCGGTGGCGTCGATGCTGTACCTGGACTACTCGCGGCGCGCCGACCAGTGGGTGCCCAACAAGTACGGCGGCCGCGAGAATCTGGATGCCATCGAGTTCATTCGGGAGCTGAACACCCGCACGCATGCCGAGTATCCGGGCACGATGACCATTGCCGAGGAATCGACCGCGTGGCCCGCGGTCAGCCGTCCGGTGTACGTCGGCGGTCTCGGCTTCTCGTACAAGTGGAACATGGGATGGATGCACGACATCCTCCAGTACGTGGGTCAGGATCCCATCTACCGGAAGTACTCGCATCGCAACGTGACCTTCTCGATGCTGTACGCCTATACCGAGAACTTCATCCTGCCCTTCTCGCACGACGAGGTCGTGCACGGCAAGCGATCGCTCATCGAGAAGATTCCGGGCGACCGGTGGCAGCAGAGCGCGACGCTTCGCGCGCTGTTCGGGTTCATGTATGGCCACCCCGGCAAGAAGCTCATGTTCATGGGAAACGAGTTCGGCCAGCTTCGCGAGTGGAATCACGACCGCAGCCTCGACTGGCATCTGCTCGCGGAGCGGCATCACGCGGGCATTCGCCTGTGGGTGCGCGACCTGAATGCGGTGTACCAGGCGGAACGGTCGCTTCACGAAATGGACTTCACGTCCGACGGCTTCCAGTGGATTGACTGCAACGACAACGAGAACAGCATCGTCGCATTCGTGCGGCGGGCGCGCGACGCGTCCGATTACGTGATCATCGTGCTGAACTTCACGCCTGTCCCCCGGTTCGGGTATCGCGTCGGCGTCCCCGAGCCGGGAAGGTATCGCGAGCTTCTCAACAGTGACGGCGGTGTCTACGGTGGGAGCGACCTGGGCAACGGCGGCTCCGTCGATTCCGATCCGGTCCCGCAGCACGGCCACCCGCAGTCATTGAGCCTCGTCCTGCCGCCCGTGTCATGCCTCGTCTTCAAGATCAATCGCGCGGCAGCCGCCGCGGCGACATCGTGAGACAGCTTCGAAGCTGATGCGACTTCTCGGTTCCCGCCCCGCCGCGGTCGTGCTCGTCACCTGTGCGACGTTTGTCGACGTCCTCGCGTACTCGTCGGCGATTCCGATTTTTCCCAATCTCGGCACGCGATTGGGAGCGAGCCCGACGGTTATCGGGCTGTTGTTCTCAGCGTTCGGCTTCAGCCTGCTCGCGGTCTCGATCCCGATGGGCGCTGTTTCGGACCGAATCGGCCGGAAGAAGCCACTGGTCGCCGGCATGCTCGCGCTGGCCGCCGCGACCCTGATGCTTGCGTGGCTGCACACCATCCCGTGGCTCTTTGTGGCGCGCTTGATGCAAGGTGCCGCAGACGCCGTCACGTGGGTCGTCGGCTTTGCGCTTCTCGCGGATCTCTATGGACCGACCGAGCGCGGTCGTGTCATGGGCAGCGTGATTTCCGCGACGACCGTGTCGCTGATGATCGGGCCGCCATTCGGCGGATGGCTGTACGAGATGGGCGGCATGACCCTGCCGTTTGTCAGCGTGGCTCTGCTGGCCGCAGGCGTCGCGCTCGCCTTTGCCATGCAGCCGGACACCCGTCCCGGCCCCAGCGCGTCGAGTGGGCGGATGAGCGAGGTGCTGCTGGCGCCGGCCATGGTGCGATGCGCCTTCGCGGCGGCCGCCGCGGCCGCCACGCTCACGATGATTGAACCGGTGTGGCCATTGTTTCTCGACACGCGCCTCGGGCTGCACCCCGCCGAGATCGGCCTGCTGTTCGGAATCGGTGCGGTCACGTCCGCCATGCTTCACCCGTGGTACGGCCGCCTGAGCGATCGGTTCGGGGGCCGGCGCCTCACCGTGGCGGGGCTGCTCGGCGGCGCGCTGGCGATGCCGTTGATGGCCGGGCCCGACAGCATGGTTTCCGCTGCGGTTCGAATGGTGTTGTTATCGGCGGCGATTGGGCTTGCTATCACACCGTCGCTGAGCTTCATCGCCGAAGCGGCATCGGCGGCTGGCGTTGAGACGTTCGGCGTGGTGTATGGGATCTACAACGTCGCGTGGGGCGCCGGCGTCCTTGTGGGTCCCGCCCTCGGCGGCTTCCTCTACGAGAGGATTGGGTTCCAGTGGTTGTGCCTCGTATGGGCGCCCTGTCTCGTGACCGCCGCCTGGGTCATCGGTCGGGCCCGGCTGGTGCCTGCGGCCAAGCCCGTCGTGGAAGCTTCCGGGTGAGAGGATGTGAGCGGATGCGACTCGAGCAGCCTCATCAATTGACCCTGGACGAGGCTAAACAGCGGATCAACCAGCTCGCGGACCCGCTCATAGAGGGACCGCACCCGGCGGGCGTCGAGATCCGGGACGCCGAGAAGGTGTGGTCCGGCGACGTCCTGGCATTCTGCTTCGACGCGCGAAAGGGTTTCTTTCGCACGATGATTCACGGCGCGGTGAACGTCGGCGGCGACATCGTCGTGTTCGACTGCGACATTCCGGCCTTCGTGATCATGTTCGTCGGCGAGCAGCGGATTCTTGACGCCGCTCCACTCGGTGCGACCGTCCTTCACGAGATCGTCGAAGCTGTAGTGTGAGGGTTCTTCCTTGAAGAGCCAGTTCACGAGACAACCTCCTCTGAAGATCCGGCTGAGGGCTGACTACTTCAA
>JACPPN010000142.1 GCA_016190995.1 Acidobacteriota bacterium
CGTGTACCTGCAAGCCAAGCTGGAGGCGCGGTACGGCCGCACGACACGAGACGTGCGCGCCGAGCTGCGCGACGCGGGCTTCTCGCACGACCTCATCAGAGCCAATGTCAGACGGCTACGCTCGATCGTGGCGTCGCTTCGCTGGCAGCCACCGGTGACGGCATCGTCCGCCGACCGAGGCCGCGACGATGACGACGATTCGGGGGATGCCGAACGGAGACGCGCGTTCGTGACGCAGGTTCTCAGGAGCCGGCGCCGGAGCCTGGTCTGGGACCTCTGGTGCCGTACCGGCTTCTTCGCGCGGTTGGCCGCGGCACATGCCGACTATGTCGTCGCGATCGACGCCGACCAGGGAGCCCTGGAGCGCTTGTTCCAGCAGCTTCGGCGGCAAGAGCTTCCGAATGTCCTCCCGCTGTGCATCAACCTGGCCGATCCGTCGCCCGGCTTGGGCTGGCGCGGCGTCGAGCGCCAGCCGCTCGACGCGCGCGGCGTTCCGGACCTGGTGCTCTGTTTGGCGTACCTGCCTCACCTGGTGATCGGCTCCAACGTGCGACTCCGAGACGTGCTCGACTGGCTGGCGTCGGTCAGCGAGGAGCTCATCATCGAGTTCGTGACGCGCGACGATCCCATGGTGCAGCAGCTGCTCCGCAATCGTGAGGATCACTACAGCGACTATCAGCAGGACGTGTTCGATGTCGAGCTCTCGTCGCGGTACCATGTCCTGGATCGAACGGTCCTCGCCAACGGCGCTCGAATCCTCTTCTACGGACGGCGTCGCGTGGCTGCGTGACCGACCAGAACGCGATGACGACCTCGCGCACGAGACTTCCGGATTCCTTCTCTTGGCATGCGCTCCACATCGCGGCCTTGTCGGCACTGGCGTTCGCGCAACCCCTGTTCGACACCGTGGCACGGGGCGGTGAGTTTCTTGTTGCGCACCAGGCCCGCGGTACGGACGTCGTCGGGCTCGCGATCGCCCTGACGCTGCTGGTACCAGCCGTACCGATTACGGCGGTCTGGCTGGCCGGGCTCGCCTCGGCCAGGCTGAAGCAGCTTCTCGTCCTCCTCACGATCTTCGTCCTGATCGCCTTTCAGACCCTGCAGGTGCTCAAGCTCTTCGGAGCATGGTCGACGGCTTCCGCTGTCGGCGCGGCTGCCTTCGTGTCGGTGGTCGGCACCACGTTGTACTGGCGCGCGTCGGTTCTGCGGTCTGTCGTGTCGGTCCTCGGAATCAGCATCGTGGTGGTGCCAGCCGTGTTCCTCTCCCAGAACTCCGTCGCCAAGTTCTGGCGGTCGAGCAGTCGGGCTAGGTCCTCTCCCGCGCCGGCAACATTGTCCGTTCCCATCGTCATGGTGGTGTTCGATCAGCTACCGCTGGTGTCGCTCCTTGACGAGCGGGGCGAAATCGACGCGGCCGCGTACCCTTCTTTCGCGGCGCTGGCGCGCGACAGCACCTGGTTCCGTGAAGCGACCGGTGTGAGCGATCGCACCAATCATGCGTTACCAGCCATCGTGACGGGACGTTATCCGCGGCGGAACACCCTGCCCCAGGCGTCCGACCATCCGGACAACCTGTTCACCTGGCTCGCGAGCTACCAGCTTCACGTGCACGAGCCGATCACCGGCCTCTGTCCGCCGCGGTTGTGCGGTTCATTGCGCGGGACGTCGTTTGCGGCCGCTCGCGTCCTGGCCATGGTCGCCGACCTCGTTACGGTGTATGCCCATATCGTGGCGCCGCGCGAGCTCGAGGCGCGCCTGCCGCCGGTCAACCAGCACTGGCGCGACTTCGGGCCGCCACTCTGGCAGCGCCTCTGGCTCCAGAGCAAGGTCGAAGATCGCCGCGCCGCCTTCGTGCAGTTCATCGAACACATCGAGGGTGGACCCGGCCGGCCGACCCTCCACTTCACGCACGTCCTGTTGCCTCACGAGCCCTATATCTACTATGCGTCCGGGCGCACGTTTGACGGACCGTACGAGCCCTTGGCGGGCCTCGCGCCAGGGGACCGTTGGACGAGCGACCCGTGGCCCGTCGCATACAACTACCCGCGCGAGCTGCAGCAGCTGCAGCTCGTCGACCGCCTCGTCGGCACCCTGGTTGCGCGCCTCAAGCACGTCGGTCTCTACGATCCCGCCCTCATCGTCATCACGGCAGATCATGGAGCCAGCTTCCGGCCGGGCGATTACTTCAAGGTGCCGACCACCGGCAACTATGCGGACATCATGTCGGTGCCGCTGTTGATCAAGGCCCCGAACCAGCACAGTGCGCAGGTGAAGGACGCCAACATCGAGACGATCGACATACTGCCAACGATTGCTGATCTGCTCAACGTGGAGGTCCCCTGGCCGACCGATGGAGTGTCGGGTTTCGGAGGGCCACGCGGCGACCGCAAGCGCGTCTATCATGACGACTCCAGGGTGATGCTCAACTTCCGCGCGGGCGAACTATCGAAAGCGCGGGCGGAGGGCGTGGGCAGGAAGCTGGACCTTTTTGGCCGGCCCGCAAGTCCGGACCGGCTCATGGGATTGGGTCTCGCGGCCCGTGTGTTGGGACAATCGATCGAGGCCATGGAGCGAACACATCAGCAACGGTTCAACGTGTTCCTGAACCCGCCATCCGGCCGCACAGCGGCCGGACGGGAGATGCCCTTCCTTCCAGGTGTGGTTTCCGGCTCCGCGAGCGCAGAGCCCGCTCGCCACGGGCGGCCACAGCTCGCCGTGGCGGTCGACGGCACCGTACAGGCTGTCACTCGGGTTCACTATCCGTCACAAGGTCCGCCCGTCTGGGCGGTGCTGCTGCCGGAGAGCGTGTTCCAGGAGAGGTCGGCTCAGGTCGAGGTGTTCGAGATCATGGAGGGGGCAGGTGGCCGATTGACGTTGCGTGAGACGGGCGCCGTTTCAGAGCTGTCCACTGACGCGCGACGGTGAGCCGAGGAGCGAGGTCGTTGCCCGAAGATCGCAGGATGCCTCAGCTGCGTCCTGCCGCCGGAGTGCCGGAAAGCTGTTGACTTCCGGAGGTGAGCCCCTATACTGAGCGTGCTCTTTCTAAGCACTTCTGCGGGTTCTTGCGTCTCCGACTCTAGGAGTGCCTCCGTATGGCCCAGAAGATCCTTTTTATCAGCCACGATCAGAAGGGATTTCTCGGACTCGGCTACATGCCCCCGGTTGGCATCGGAAGCCTGGCCGAATACTTGGAGCACAAAGGACTCGAGTACATGTCGCTCGACATGCGGCTCTCGCAGGACATCCGCAAGGTCGATCGGTGCATCCAGGAGTTCCGCCCGGATTTCGTGGGCCTGACGGTTTTCAGCCTGCACTACTTCCGCGCTTACGAGATCGTGGAGTTCGTCAAGACCCAATACCCGCACATCAAGACGATCATCGGGGGCGCGCACGCAACGACGCTGCGCGAAGAGCTGTTCGACGAGTGTCCGGGCCTCGACTACGTCGGTACCTTTGAAGGGGAGCACCTCCTGGAGGAGCTGCTCGAGGGCAAGCCTCCGGAGGAGATTCTCGGGTTGATCTACCGCGGGGAGAACGGGCGGCCGGTATTCAGCGGCGAGCGTCCGCTCATCAGGAACCTGGACGCGCTGCCGTTTCCGCGGTATACGCGGTTCGACCTCTCGAAGTACCTCAAGAAGACCATCGGCATCCTGACGTCGCGGGGCTGCCCCTACGACTGCACGTTCTGTCCGGTCCCTGAGATCATCGGCAAGACGATGAGGTACAAGAGCCCCGAGTACCTGGTCGAGGAGATTGACTACTGGTATCGGCGCGACTATCGCGACTTCGACATCTGGGACGACAACTTCACCATCCACCGGCGGCGGGTCTTCGAGATCTGCGAGAAGCTGCTGGCGAAGGGATACAAGGATATCGTCTTCAACCTGCCCAACGGGGTTCGCGCCGACCGCGTCGACCGCGAGATGCTGATGCTGATGAAGCGGGCCGGGTTCCGGGGGCTCGCGTACGGCGTCGAAGGGGGCAACGACCGGATCCTCACGTTGATCAAGAAGGCCGAGACGCTGGAGGAGATCGAAACGGCGGTCGCGCTCTCGTGCGAGCTTGGGTTCGAGGTGGTGCTCTTCTTCATTCTCGGCATGCCTGGGGAAACGCGCGAGGACGTCGAAGATTCGATCGCCCTGGCGCAGAAATACCCGATCGCGCGCGTCAACTTCTACAACCCGATTCCCTTCCCTCGGACCGAGATGTACGATCACATCGTCGCGAACAACCTGCTGCGCTTCCCGAAGGAAGACTACCTGAACCGGATCGACCACTTTCTGAACGAGCCGATTTTCGCGACCCCGGACCTGGCCGTCGAAGCCCGACGAGAGCTGTACGCGAAGGGACAACAGGTGTCGCGACAGATCTACCGGAATCACATGCGGCGACAGCTGCGGTCATTTGGCTGGGCCGGCAGGCTCACGGCCGACCTGGTCAGCTCAGGGTTCGCGCAGTCGCTGCACGACCACGAGAGCGTCGTGCGGGCGGCCAACGTGGCCAAGCGATTCCTTCGAACGCGAGCGGCAGCGTGAACACGCGCTCCGCTGAACGGATGAACGAGCAGCCCTGCCTCGAGATCCCCAGGCCGCATACCGACACCCCCACCGGTCGTCCGGCTCCGGCTCGCACCGTCCTCGGCGGGACTCGGCGGGCAATCTGAATTCCAGGGCCCAAAGGTCGTGAACCGATGCGCTGGTGGAACCTAGGATTCTTCACAGCGGCCACGGCGGCCGGTGTCGAAGGCGCCGTGCTGGCGCGCCACGCTGCGAATCTGCCGGAGTCGGTTGGCGTGGTGGCGATGGCCATCCTTGCGATGGGACCGGTCGGAGGAGTGGTTGGGGTCGTCCTGGGCCTGATCCTCGGGCGGAATCGACGAGGAGAAGAATGGGCGTCGGTCGTCATCGTGCTCGGTGTTTCCCTGGCGTACTATCTCTATTGGGTCGTGTGGCCGTTGCGGTCGAGCGCCCTGACGGCGGCAGGGCTGTCGGCGGCGTTTCTCGCGTATGCCGGGCTTTGGTGGTGGTGGCGCGCGGCGCTGCCGCGCCTGCTGTGCCGGCAGCCCGGAGTGCTGTGCGCGCTCTCGGTAGGCGTGATGGGAGCGTCTGTGGCCGGGCTCCTCTTCGCCGCAGCACCTCGCCTCGAGGCGCGCGGCGCCGGGCCCTCGGACCGGCGGAACCTGATCGTCATCGTCGTCGATACGCTGAGGGCAGATCGGCTCGGCTGCTACCAAAACCCGAACGGCCTGACGCCGAATATCGACCGGCTCGGGCATTCCGGAGTCATCTTCTCGAACGCCTACTCCCAGATGCCCTACACGGTCGCGTCGATGGGCTCGTTCTTCACCTCGCTCTACCCGTATGACCTCGGGGCTTCGTCGCTGGCCTACCGCGTGGACGAGGAGCGGACAACCCTCGCCGAGATCCTCCGGGAACACGGATTCCAGACCGCGGCCTTCGTGAGCGGCTTCCCCCTGAAATCTCACGTGTCGGGCCTCGCGCAGGGATTCGATTACTATGACGAGGACTTGTGGGCGCTCGATGCTGCCGTTGGACCGCTGGACGGCTATTTCTATAAGCTCACCGCTGCCCGCTACGGGCTGAGGCTCGTCGGCGGCCAGGGAATCGCGCTTCAGCGGACCGGAGCCAAGGTGAACGAGGCGGTCTTTTCCTGGTTCAGGCGCCGCTTCGACCGATCGCGACCGTTATTTCTGTGGGTGCATTATTTCGATCCGCATCTCGGCTACGATCCACCCCCGCGGTTCCGCCCGCGGGCGGGCAGCTCGAGCAAGATCGATGGCACGATCGAAACCGTCCGCAAGATCTGGGCTGGGGTGATCAAGCCGGAACCCGTCGATATCGAGCGCATGATCGCGCTCTACGACGGGGAGGTCGCGTATGTGGACTCCGAGGTCGGCCGGTTGCTTCACTATCTGGAAGAGATCGGTGTGCTCAGCAACAGTCTCGTCGTCTTTACGGCGGATCATGGAGAGAACCTCTGGGAACATCGGTATCCGTTCGTTCACGGCGACCTGGCGTACAACTCGACCGTTCGCGTGCCGCTGATCATGAAGGGGTTGAAGGGCGTTGAACCCAGGGTTGCGGATACCGTGGTCGAGCTCGTTGATGTGATACCCACGGTGCTAGCCGACCTGGGGATTCCGGCGGGAGCCCAGATGGTGGGCGAAAGCCTCGCGCCCCTGATGAGACCCGGCGCCGAGCGGCCCTTCCGGGTGGCGCTCGGGCAAGCTGTGGGCAAGACGGATCCGCGCAGGGGGGAGAACGACGACCCGGAGGTGTACCGGTTCTACGCGGCAACCGAGCGGTGGAAGGTCATTCGGAGCGAGGACGGCGGCACGGAAGTGTACGATCTGGCGTCGGACCCCGGCGAGACGCAGCCGTTGCCGGCGCCGGCACTCCCCGTGGGGCAGCTGTTGGACGCGATCGGTGCCTACAGCACCCGGGCATTGGCTCACGATGCCACACGGCCCGCTGTCGGACGCGACGTCCTCGAGCGTCTTCGCAGCCTGGGGTACGTCAAATGATTCGCGCAGCCCTCACCTATCTCAGTCGCTATCGAACGTATCGCGCGGGCCGAAGCGCGCCGCTCTGGTGCACGTTCGCCATCACCGAGAATTGTTACTGCAGGTGTCAGTACTGTGACTTTTGGCACGAGCGCAAGTCCGATCTCACGACGGCGGAAGTCGGGCTGATCTTGCGCCGGCTCAGGGATGGCGGCGTCGAGCACATGAATTTCGCCGGCGGCGAGCCGCTCCTGCGTCACGACATGCCGGAGATTGTCCGGCACGCGACGGCGCTCGGCCTGCGATCATCGCTAACCTCGAGCGGCACAGCCGGTCACGAGTCCGTCTTCGAGCAAATGATGAGCGCGGGGCTGTCGTCCCTGACCTTTTCCCTGGACGGCGCCACGGCTGAAGTGCATGAAAGCTTCAGGAAGGCCTGTGCATTCGGCAAGGTGATCCGGTCGATACAAACGGCCGCGAAAGCTCGAAACCAGCACGACTTCAGCACGCTCATCGGCGTGACGACCGTGGTCCACAAGCAGAACTGTCAAAACCTCGAGGAGATCTGTCGGCTGACCCGTGAGCTTGGCGTCGACCGCAACTACTTTCAGCCGGTCTGGCCGATTTTCGACGATCCGCAGTTCATGGAGAAGTACGGATTCAGCGGCGACGACCCCATGCTGCCGGAGGTCCGGGATCGCCTGAAGCGCCTGCCGGCGGCGAACCTGCGCGAATACTTCGATCTTTTCCCCTCGTTCTACGGCGACTATCAACAAGTGCGGCGGACGCCGTGCTACGCGGGACGAGCGTTCGTCCATGTCGACGGCCGAGGGAATGTCCTGCCCTGCTCGATGCTCGACCATCCGCTCGGCAATCTGTTGCATGCCGAGCTGGGGGACATTCTCGAGCGTCCGGATTCGGTCCAGGCGTGTCAGGAATGCGCGGAGTACAAGTGCCCGCGCTGTTCGTTGCTCTGTTACATCGAGCGTAATCTGATCATTGATTCGCTCCGCAGCCCGCTGCGGAGCGTGAGGTTCTACGGGCGACTGCGGCTCGATCGCCGCAGAAGGCTGTAGCTGGACGATCTCTCACGTCGAGGGACCCTTGGTACTCCGGGGCATCCACGCAGTCCTGTGGGCCAGAGCATTCGATTCGGCATTCGGCGCCGTGGGGTTGGTGATTATCGCCCGGACCCTGACCCCCGAAGATCTCGGCTACTTTGTCTTCTTCGTTAGCGCTGCGATCCTGGCGCAGGAATTCACGGGCGAGGGACTCGAGGCGGCCCTGGTGCGCTTTCGGTCCGCCGGGGCACTGGACGATCCGACCGCGAAGGCGGTACGACAGCTCAAGCTCGGCGTTGGGGCCCTCGTCGCCCTCGGCTTGTGGATCGCCGCATCGGTCGTGGCCGGCGTGACGAAAGCCGATCCGGGCTACCGGATCGCGGTGGGCTGCGCCGGGCTGTTCGCGCTCAGCCTGACGGAAGTTCGCTACCTCTTCGCCGCGTTACAAAGAGACAGGCAGTTCTACCGGTACGCCCTGGTAGTCCCCATCGTCGGTGCTGTCAAGCTGCTGCTCGTGGTCGTCGCCGCCAGCGTCTCCGCCGCGCACCCGTATGGGTTCTACCTGGCGTTCATGCTGGCACCGGCTGCCACCTTCTGCCTGGTCGCCCGCCTCTGGAGAATGCCCGTACGAGTGCCACTGGCGCGTGTGACCGACTATCGGCCGATAGTGAGCTACGCGATCTGGATCTCAGGCTCCACCATGCTCTTCTTGCTCATGCAGCGCGCGGAGATCTTCCTGATAAGCGCCGTGCTCACGCCGGCCGACGTCGGCCGGTACGGCCTCGCGCTCTTGTTGGTTTCCGGGATCGATTACGTCACCGTAGCGATCAAGGCGGTGTTGCTGCCCTTCGTGACCCAGGCGCGCCGAGCGGCCCAGGTATTGGGGAAGCTTCGGCTGGCGATCATGGTGTCCGCCGCCGTCCTTGTCGTGTTGCTCATTCCGTACTACTACCTGGACGCAATTCTCGCGCTTCTCGTGCCACAGAAGGCTGCGGGCGTCGCGCCTTTGATCCGACCGCTGTTCTGGGCGGCCGTAGTCAGCCTGTGGCTCGATCCGCTGCTGCTCTGGCTGTATCGCGAGGATCAGCCCGTGATTCTAACGGCGGCCAATGCGACCGCGCTCGCCGTCGCGGTGAGCCTGAACTTGTGGCTGCTCCCGCGCTGGGGAGTCGAAGCAGCCGCGTACATCCATCTTCTCAGTCGGGTGGTCAGTCGCGCGATTCAAGTGGGCTACCAAGGCTGGATCGTCACGACGCGCCGCGCCGAGGGAGTCGTCGTGTGAGGCCGTCGCTCGCCGAAGGCCACCGGGTCTTCATGACGCCTGATCGGGCGTCCAGCAGGATTCCGCGGAGCGGCGCCGGCGAAGGACGCGGCATCCGCGTCGCGATGATCCTGGCGGCGACAGTTACCTCCCTGGTGTCCCTGGTGGCACCCGTGGCAGGTGTTGTTGCGCTCGTTACCCTGGCGTTCGGGGCGGCACTCGTGTGGAGCTTCCCCGCCGCCATGCTGGCGTACGTCTTTCTCGAGCAAACCCTCGCCAACGTGTTCCTGCTCAGGGGCGAGCTGTTCGGTCTGCTGCTCGTGAGCTGGGCGATCTGGCACTTCTCGGGCCGCAGGGCTCGCGTACAGTCGTTCGATTCTGTGGACTGGGCGGTGCTGCTGTACGGC
>JACPPN010000144.1 GCA_016190995.1 Acidobacteriota bacterium
CTGACGCCCGCCAGCGGCTGCCCGTGCGCGTAGAGGTCGTACAACGCGTACGCGCCCTCGGAGCTCGCGGCCAGAACCGTCAGCGTCACGGCGAGCGCGACAGGCCCCGTCCGCGGCACCGCCGCCCGGGCGGCGATGACGATGATGCCGATAAACAGCAGACCGGAACAGAGGGCGTTGACCTTGAGCGCGAGCTGGACGTTGCGTACCGCCATCGGCCCCGTCCCGGCGACGGCCGCCGGCACGAGGAAATACGTCCAGTAATAGTGAATCGGCCGGTCGCCGAGATAGGGGTCGCGCGGCGGCATCTGGTACTTCGTGAGCTCGGCGGTCAGGGCGGTGTGCCACAGGAAGTCCGCGGTGAAGTACGCGCGGTAGTAGCGGTTGCCTTCGGCGTCACGGGCGCCGATGTTCCGGTACGGGAGCGCCAGGATCGCCGGCGCGATCAGCATGAGGAGGAACAGAGCGGCTGAATCGCGGCGCGACCAGTCGGTCAGCGGCACAAGAGGTCCTTTGACGCGACGGCACGCGAGCCACGACACGACACCGATCGTCAGCCATGCTCCGAGGAACGCGTTTCTCGACGCAACGCCTGCAGCGATCGGCGTCCAGAGGGCAAGCGCCGTCAACGCATAGCCGAGGAGCGCGCCCGCTATCCACCCGGCAGGGCCGCGTCCGAAGAGCGTCCACCCGACCGGCCAGCCGGGCATCGTCGCGAGCATGTAGATGAAGACGTAAAGGATTCCGGAGCGCCCGCCGGCCATCCACGCGACCAGCAGGGTTGCGATTGCGAGGAGCACGCCCGACATGGCAGCAGCTCTCCCACATCTCTGCCCGCGCACGGACGGGGGGGTGGCGGTCACCGGCAGCGGATCATCTGCCGCGGAGCTGATCCCATGTCGAGATCAGCCCGCCCGGAATGTTGCCGACAAGGCCAAGGGCGAGGAACAGGATCGACAGCGTGAAGGCTTCTGCGTCCGGGACACCAGCGCGCCCGAAGAACCAGACGAACGCGGCCTGGCTCGTGCCGATCCCGTTGATCGTGATCGGCAGCAGCATCACGAGCAGGATGACCGGGATGAACGCGAAGTACACGGCCAGTGGCGCGGTCATGCCGATCGCGAGCCCGAGGAAGTAGGCCTGGAGGACACGGAGCATCTGCACCACGACCGAGACGACGACGACGTTCGCGAGCTCGGTGCGGAAGCTCGAATAGCGCTGGACGGCTTCCATCACCCGGCGCGCACGCTGTCGTGCGACGACCCCCGGCAGGCGATCCATGAGCGTTCGGACGACGGCGTCGATCCTGGCGCTGAAGATGATGAGCCCCATGACCACGCATCCCGCCGTCGTGAGGGCCAGGGCGCCGATGGCGGAACGGCTGACCTCCAGATCGCGCACCAGCAGGAGCCCGACGACCCCGAGCATGAGAATCGACAGCACACCCAGCGCGCGATCCATCACAACCGACGCCAGCGAGTCGCTGAGAGCGACGTTCCTGCGTGAGAGCGCGTACGCCCGCACGGCGTCGCCGCCGACGCTGGCCGGGAGGAACGTGCCGACGAAGGTGCTGACGAAGAAAATCCGCAGCACCGCGCCGAGGGCCGGCCGCGGGGCGGACGGCACGACGCAGAGGAGCGCCAGCCAGCGAAACGCATTCAGCGCGCGGTCGATCACGACCGCCACGATGGCCAAACCGACAAAGCGCCAGTTGGCGACGGCGGCCGCCTGCAGGACCGCGCGGGGGTCGCTCTTCCAGAGCACGAACGCGGTGAGGCCGATCGCGATCGTCGCGCGGCAAACCCGGCCGGCGAACGAGCCCGCGGATGCGACGGGGGGTTGGGGGACGGCCACGCCGTCGTACAGGGAAGGATCCGAATCAGTGGAGCGCGGAATCAATGAATCAAATCTAGTTCGTGGCCTGGGTCCGGAGTCGTCCAGCCGCGCGCCGGCGGTACTTCCGCTTCTCGCGAGACGCGCGCGCGAGGAACTTGACGTACGGCACGACCTGTTTGACCGCAGAGACGTTCATCTGGCACGGCGACAAGCACGTCGGGCACTTCTCGGCCTTGATCTGCTGTCGATGTTGCAGGCTGGAGGCGCGGAAATAGATGGCCTGCGGATCCTCGTCACGGACGTTGCCGACGACCTCGCTGTTCTCGCAGAAGAACATGCCCCCGTCGGGGTTCAGCATGATCCCCTGCGTCTGGAACGGACACGGCGCGAGCCGGTGGTAGCCGTTCGAGATCATGTCGGCGTAGTGGAGATAGATGTAGTTCTGCCCATCGAGCAGCGGATCCATCCGCACGCGCTCGAGGAAGAACTGCCGCATGCGTTCCTCGTCCTCCCCAAGCGGCTTGCAGGTGTCGATGAGATCGCTGTTGCCGAGCATCGGGTCGGTGAACCGCACCATGTTGAAGACGATGTCGAGCCGTTCCTTCTTGGCCCAGGCGAGGATGTTCTCCGCGTCGTTCAGGTTCTTGGTGAAGATCGTCGTCGAGATCCCGAAGTTGAAGGGATACGACGTCTGCAGCTCCTGCATCGCCCGGATCGTCTGGTTCGCCTTCTCAAAGCCGCGCTTCACCTGCCGCACGTCGTTGTGCATCTCGCCGACCCCGTCGATCGAGACCCGCGTGCTGAAGATGATGCCGCGCGCCGCCGAGAGCTCGACCACCTTGGTCAGCATCGGAATGGCGCGGTGCGGCGTCATGCCCGTCGTGTTGATACCGAGCTTCCGGAGACGCGGGAACCTGTCGAGGCAGAGCTGGCAGATCTCGACCAGGTCGTTGCGGGTCGTCGGCTCGCCGCCGGAGACGTTCACGATCTCCAGGTTCTTCCAGAGGTCGGAGCTGAAGGCGCGATCGATCTCGGAAATCGTCATGTCCGACTTGCGGTCGCCGCGCTTCCAGTTGTTGCACATCTCGCAGCGGGCGTCGCAGACGAACGTGCAGTGGAAGATGAGGACGGTGGGGCGGATGGGCGTATAGGTCGCGATGACCCCATTGATGAGGTCGCGCGGGGCGCTGAGCGCGGCTTTCGCCA
>JACPPN010000145.1 GCA_016190995.1 Acidobacteriota bacterium
AAATGGGACGATCCCCCACAAGGTGTACGCACCCCTTTGCGCCGCCATTTCGATCGCAGGTTGGTCGCGTAGCTCCAGGTCGAGATACCGCCAAGTCTTCCTGTCTGGCCGTCCGCACGCCTCCCAGAGAACCTCCGCCAGATACTTTTCCGTGGGGGCGTTGTTGACCAGAAACTCACCACCGCCCTGGACGATTCGGCGAAAGGCCTCCACGGCGTCGGCGAGGCCGCGCACGCCGACCGGGTCGTGTACTGGACCGACCAGCGCCGCCTGGTTCGCGAACACCATCCGCGGCCACCGCCCGAGCCCCTCGGTCATGAAGCTCTCGGTGCCGGAGTGTCCGTAGTGGGCAATTACGAGGTCGGCCTGTCCCTTTCGCGCCAGGTCGTATACCCCCTCCGTAACCTGCATCTGGACTCGATATCCGGTTTCTTCCTCGAATGTGGGAATCAGCGGCTTGAGCACGATGTCGGGCGTATTAACGACGGCGATGCGAAGCACCCCCGAGTCTCCCGGCGCCTGAGCGGTGGGGGACCCGCGACTGCCCAGTAGAGCAGCCAGAACCGAGGCGAGAATCAGTCCCGGGCGTACGGCACTCGTCGCTTTGCCGAAGATCGAGTTCATGACAGCACCTCCCCGAAACGGCGGCCGGACCCACGCCGTCTCTTGAAAACACAGCTTGACGAAACTGTGAGTCTCAGAACGCCGCGAGGTCGGGACGAGCCGGCCGACCCTTGGCTGCGGCGGCGGTCATCCAGGGTGACCGCTCGCCAAAACTAGGCGATTACAGGGTGAAGTGCTTGAGGGAGATGTCAAGAACCCGCGATGTTTTCGTTAAATCGGTATCCTACGTTTCGGACGCTGAGGATGTAGGTGGGATGGTCGAGGTCGTCCTCTATTTTCTTGCGCAAAGCGGCCACGTGCGTGTCGACCGTCCGGTGTGTGACGGACACGTGCTCGCCCCAGACATGCGCCAAGAAATCGTCACGAGTGATCACCTCACCGCGCCGTTTGAGCAGTAATGTCAGGATTCGGAATTCTGTGGCCGTCAGATGAAGCTCGATGTCGCCCTTGGAGGCGCAGTGTCGCCGAAGATCGAGTTTGATGGGTGGTGCCTCGAGCAGATCCCGATCCTCGTCGTCTTTCGCCGTGCGTCGCAGGACGGCATGGATGCGTGCCACGAGCTCTGCCAGGCTGAAGGGCTTCGTCACATAGTCATCCGCGCCCAGCCCCAGGCCGCGGACCTTGTCGGCCTCCTGGGTGCGCGCCGTCAACACGATGATAGGCGCCCGGATCCCTCTTGCGCGAACCTCCTGGCAGACCTGAAACCCGTTTTGACCGGGCAGCATCAAGTCGAGAATGATCAGCGCTGGCGGAGATCGGAGGATGGAGGCCAGCCCTGTCGGACCGTCCGCGGCCAGCTCGACGTCGAAGCTCTCGAATTCGAGCTCGTCCTTCAGCGCGAGGCGGATCCCGGGCTCGTCTTCGATGACGAGAATTCTCTGCGACATGGCTCAAACCTCCGCCCTCGGCAGACGCAACCGGAAGCGGCTGCCCTGCCCCGGCTCGCTCTCCACCGATACGGACCCACCGTGACTTTCCATCACGTGCTTGACCAAGGCCAGCCCGATTCCCACTCCCTGGACACCGAGCGCGGACGCCTGGCTACCACGGTAAAACTTCTCGAAAATCCTCCCCTGCTCGGCACGTGGGATCCCGATGCCGTGGTCCAGCACTTCGACGACACCGGAGCCGTCGGCCGGCGCACACGTCACGGCAATCGGAGAGTCTGGCGGGGAGTACTTGACCGCGTTCTCGATCAGGTTCTGGATGCAGTGGTGCAACGCCGTTCGATCGGCTCGGACCCAGAGCGGCGCCGCTTCCTCTCCGCAGAAGCGAATCCGGTCTTGCCGAACCGAGCGGTGGCAGGACTGTATGGCCTCGCGAGCAATCGCGATCAGCTCCACCCGCTGGAGTGAGTAGACCCTCTTGCCCTCTTCGATCTGGGCAAAGTCCAGAAGCCGGGTCACCAGCGCGCTCAGCCGGCGCGCTTCCTCGCCGATGATTTCGTGGTACTGCGCGAGCTTTTCCGGATCGCGGATCCGCGCGGTCTCCAGACGCTCCGAAAGGGCCAGGATCGAGCTCAACGGCGAGCGGAAGTCGTGGGACACCGCCGCGACAAAGTCGGTCCGCAACTGCGAAAGCCGCGCCTCGTGAGCCACGGCGCGATTCAAGAGAACGCTCGCCAACACTGTGACGAGCAGGAGCAGCGCCATGACGTAGGCAAACGCATGCCGGCGGACGTTTGTCAGCGTGGCGGTCTCAGAATCGCCAAAGACAACCTGGAAGAAAGGAAAGCCTTCCAGCCCGAATGCGGCGGTGGCGGGCGACGACCTGGTGTCGTCGAGGCCCGCGATGAAGAGTGTGCCTTTGAGATTGACGACGCCCCCGAGCTCCGCCAGTCGGCGGTTGACGTGCTCGAGCACGCGCCGATCCTCGAGGACGTACCCATAATCGCGACCTGGCGGGCGAACGACGAGGACTCTGAGCCGCAGGAAGTACTGAGCACCCGATTTAAGGTCTCGGAGAAAGGTCAGAATGCGCGGATAGTACGAGTCGGTAATCACTTGCGCGGAGGGCTGGGCCGTGGGAACAGCGGGCTTGAAGGGGAAGCGCCGGGGCGACTGGACCGAGGGCAGGGACAGGTGGAACTCTGGAAAGGCAATCTGATCGCGCTGGAGCTGGAATCTGAACAAGGCTTTCGAAATCGCCGATTGCGGCTCGCTCGTGAACAACCAGGCGTTTAGATCCGCCTCGACGAGCCGCACGATCTGCCGCTGACGCTCCGCTTTTTGATGCGTGGCTTGCATCTGTTC
Organism: Acidobacteriota bacterium; assembly: GCA_016190995.1. Lineage (GTDB taxonomy): Bacteria > Acidobacteriota > Vicinamibacteria > Vicinamibacterales > JACPPN01 > JACPPN01. Next base: position 2,877 of record JACPPN010000145.1, read on the forward strand.
GCCCCGGACCTCGCGGATGATCAGAACCGTGAAGATTAGAGCGGGCAGGAGGACCATCAGCAGGAAGAGCAGGATGACTCTCCAGTGCTGACGCAGGCGACTGACTTCCCACATGGTCGTGAAGAGTAGTCGTTGCGGATGTGAGCGGAGTATCAAGCTTTGTTCGCTAACCGTCCCGCTCGCCATGACCAGCAACCGACTTGAGTTCCTGACCGGTCCGCTTTTCCCTGCCGAGCTGGTACGCGCCACTACTGACTTTGGCGAACCCCGGAGACCTCATGACGAACCGGCTTCACGGTCCGCAAGTACGTGTACATGGCCCCGAGATCCTCATCGGTCATCCCGGCGTACATCGTCCAGGGCATGACCGTGCTGAATTGTTGCGTTGCGAGACCGGGTGGGTTGCCGGGGCCGAAGGCGCGGAAGTGGTCGATGAAGAGCTCCTTCGTCCAGCTTCCGATCCCGGTTTGTTCGTCGGGAGTGATGTTCGAGGCGAGGCTGGTGCTCCCATCCGGCAACCGGAATTCGGATCCACCCGCATAGGCCATGCCCTCGATGCGCGTGCCGTCTCGCATCGGAGTGTGGCACTCGGCACACGCAGCGACGGTGGTGAGATACTGCCCGTACGAGACGGCATCGGTCCGATCCGGAGCTGGTTCGCCTGACCCCGGCTTCGGCATCGTCCGCACGATCACGTTCATTGGAAAGTTCAGTCGGCGCGCCGGGGTCTCGCTCTCGAGCGGCTTCAAGGTCCGGATGTAGGCGACAATTGCGCCGGCATCGTCAACCGACAGCCTGTTGTAGCTCAGATACGGCATGACCGGGAACAACGCCGTGCCGTCTCGACTGACGCCGGACGTGATGGCCCTGAGGATCTCGCCATCCGTCCAGCCGCCAAGGTGTGCGGGAGTGATGTTGGAAGCGAAGATAGTACCAGGAAAGCCATTTTCTTCGCCGAATCGTTCACCGCCCTCTCCCTCAGTGCCACGGACGATGGGCCCTGACAGGGTCTTCCACTCTCGCGTCGAGTGGCAGTCGATACACACGCTCACGTGGTTCGCGAGGTACTTCCCGCGCTCGACCCGCGCGGGGGAACTGTCGATGCGCAGTTGTGGGGCTGGACCAGCCCCCGGGTAGCGCCAGAAGAAGTACGCCGCACCGGCGGAGCCGGCAAGAAGCACCCCGACGAGCAGCACGCCTGCCGCTTTCAGAAGAAGTTTCACCGGTCTCCAGTTCAGCTTTCTAACCAGAACGGGGCTCCGCCCCGGACCCCGGCTCGGTCGCTCGCGGAGACCCCTACGCCCCGCGCCGCTCCCTCGCAGGCGCGCCGTGCGCGCCTACCGCTATGCGGTGCCCGTTGTCCCGCCTGCAACGAGAACAGAATCCTCGTAGGGCGCCGCATAGCGGTCCAATGACAGTTGCGAACTATTTTCCCTTCAATGCCAAATCTCCTCGTTGTGCACCGAGCCGCCTAGTCTTGTGACGGGTCCTTGCGGTCAGGGTAAGAGGCTGTCGTTAGCGCCACTGGTGAAGTTCTTCTGACCTCGAGCGCCACTGAGCGAGCCGAGGCGTCCATCCGCATATCCGCCGAGCGAGCAGTCGATCCCAAATTCGCCGTTTGGCACAACGGTGGCGTTCGGCGCATTCTCCAACCCGCTCCCCGAATCGGTTCCCAGATTGACGCCTGAGTTCTGTGTCGCTTGGATTCCGTTCTGCGAGTTGCCCTCGATCGTGTTGGAGGCAATGTCGGCCTGCGACATCTTCTCGACCCTTACGCCGTTCTGGCGGTTGTTGCGGATCGCGTTCCCACTGATCCGGACAACGGAAGCGCGGTTAACGACAATTCCGTCCCCGCCATTGCCTTGAATCAGGTTCGGGCTGGGTTGCGGTGGCTCGTCGAGGGATCCCCCGATACGCACCGTGCTTTCCTGGATCTCAATCCCGTTCCGAGGGTTGTTCTGCACGACGTTGGCCGAGATGTGGACCCACGCGCCTCGCGTGACCTGAATGCCGTTCCTGGCAGTCTGCTCGATCGTGTTGCTCAGGATGAACACCATCGTGCTCCACCGGGTGTGGATCGCGTCGCGGCCCCCTGTAAACCTGAAGCCTTTGATCGTGACCCCTTTCACGGCCGTCAAGCGAAGCACATCGCGCGAGGCGTCCGGCCCGCTGATCGTGGCCTTCCCCTGGCCGTCCAATGTAATCCCGTCGAAACTTCCCGTCTGTCCACTCACCTCAACGTTTTCCACGCAGGTACCGCTCACGACGAGCGTTTCGCCGGGCTCCATCGTCGGTAAGGCTGCTCCAATGCTTTTCCCGGCATCGCAGTCGACAAACCGTGTATCGTCGGCCACTCCGACGGCCGGGACGAGCACGGCGAACACGACGAGCAAACTACCGATTCTCGCGAAGAAACCCTGCCTGGCGCTCATGGTGACCTCTCTTCCAAGATGTGGGATCAGCCTCTGGGAGATGGACGTTCGAGATCGAGCCTTCGCGCTCGAAATTGATCGCCATCGTGACGTCCGAACAGTTGCGGCACGCCCCGGGTTGCGCTTATTGCTCGTGATCTCGCTCGTGAGGCTCACGGCCTCGCGACGTCCCCTCTGGCCGCGGCGCGTTGCGAGAGAAGGAATGCGCTCAAGTCCGCGGCCTCTCCTGCTTTGAATTTTGGCCACGTGAGGCCGCGCGCTCGCAGCTTCTGCTCCATGGTAGGCGCGTGGTTCCACATGGCGGCAATGATCGCGATCGGGTCGTCGAGGCGTGGGATGGTGGCGAGATCCGGGCCGACACGTCTGCCCTCCGCGGTCGCGTGACACACCGAGCACTTCTCGTCGAACATCTGCTGGCCGCGCGCCGGCAGGCCCCGCACCGTGGCGTAGTTGATGTAATAGAGATAGGCGATGACGTCGGCCATCTCCTGGCCGGAAAAGGTGACCGGCGCGATGCCGCGCCGCCGGAACTGAGCGGTCATCTGCTGGCTGTGGTTCCACATCAGCCCCGCAACCTCCGCGATGGAGCGTACCAGTTCGTTTACGCGCATGCCGAGGTCCGGTCCGCCCCGGCCACCGGTCCCGGCAATGGCGTGACAGGCGTTGCACTGCTTGTCCGAGAAGAGCGCCTGCCCGCGGCGAGGATTGCCGGGCTGAAAGTACATCCGCTCCGAGACGGTTCCCGCGTTGCCGGCCCGTAGATACGACACCAGGTCCGCCATCTCGCGGCCGGCGAATTTCGGCCACGGCACCCCGCGTGTGCGCATCACCACGGCCATGGCGGGCGCGTGGTTCCACATGGCCTGCGCCAGAAAGATCGCCGAGTAGCGTCCGCGGTACCTCTGGAGGCCGGGACCGGGCTTGTCCCAGGCTCCCACGCCCTCATCGTGGCACTCGGCGCACCGTTTCGCCACGAATACCTTCCGGCCCGCGACGGGATCGCCCGGCTCGTCGACCTCCTTGAGCGAATAGCGGTAGAGCGTGAGAAACGCCAGCAACGTCGCCATCTCACCGCGTGTGAGGCTGGGCCGCTGAATTTTCAGGTTGAGCATGTGCTCTTGCATCGCTGGCGCATGGTTCCAGAACGCGCCGGCGAGATCCAGCATCGTGCCCGAGAACGCGATGCGGCCCAGGTCAGGCCCGATGCGCGCGGGCGCACCGCTGAGCGAGTGGCATCGGATACAGCCCTTCTGTGCGAACAACGTCACGCCGCCCGTGGCGTTGTCGGGCAGCTCGATCGACAGGACGACTGGCGCGGTCTGTTGTGCGGGAAGGGCGGTGGCCAGAAGGAGCGGGACCGCAATCGCCAGCGCGGACACACGACCAGCCGGCCAGCCTCGGCCTGACACGCGCGCGAAGGGCGGGATCGCGTTCATCGCCGGTGGTTCCTGCGGGGGTGGCCCCGAGCCGGCACTAATTGCCCAAAGAGATTCGAGCCGCCCCTTCAGGACTGAGGTACGAGGGCTGAGAGCGTGTGAAAAAAAGCTCTCACCACAGAGAACGCAGAGCGCGCGCAGGAACGATTTTCCAAGAAATCCTGGCTCCGCGTCCTTCGCGTCCTCCGCGGTGATGGCTTTTATTCACAGGCTCTTGAGCAGTGAGTAACTCAGTCCTCAGTCCTACCTGGGTCTCCCGGATCACGGGAACCGGTACTGCAGCGCGAGCACGACGATGTGGGCGCGGTAGCCTGGCTGTCGGGCCCCGAGGAAGAGGTTTTGCGTCGCCGACGGGTCCACGGCCGTCATGACGGGCTGCATCACGTCGTTGGCGAAGTCGGTTTCGTCGTACTTCTCGAACAGGTATTCGAGCTTGGCGGCGAGGTCCTCGCGCAGGCGGTACCGCACCGAGCTCGTGAGCGCCTGGAGCTGGTTCATGGTGTCCGGGTACCGCACGGCCCCCGCCAGAACCGTGGCGATGGCCGCGGGATCGAGCGCGACGGTATTGACGAGGCCTGTCGCGCGCGCCCGCGAGTACGCGACGTTCAGGTTCACCCGCTCGGCGAGAATCGCATCAAAGCCGCCGCCCCTGGTGACCTTGCGGTCGCGCTTGCTGCGCCGCCAATCGTCGCGCGTGAAATCCACAGCCGGCGTGGCGCCCGCCGGCACACGATAGCGGGACTGGAAGGCATAGGAGTAGAGCTCGCGGCCCAGCTCCGCGTAGAGCGCGACCTGTGGCACCGGCGCGAAGGTAACGTTGAACGACGCCGTATTGGAGTTGTTGAACAGGAGGCCGTAGGACGAGTTCACGAAATCATCGTTCGCGATGCCGTAGGCGACGTCGAACGACAGCGACTCGAGAGGCGCGATCTGGATCACTCCGTCGAGACGATCCCGGTTGCGATCCGCCTGGTCGAACTTCCGCAGCGCGTCGAGCTGGCCCAGACCCGGCTCGCCGAAGGGGAATCCGAAATGGGCGGTCGCTTCGGCATCGTACTCGGCGGCACGGCGTGTGGACCGGCGATAGCTCGTGTGCAGCATGAGCCAACCGTTCGGCGCGACGTCGATCGCGGCGCCGTAGGTGTTGTCCGCGTTGTGGCGCGCCTCACGATGCTCCCGCGTCCAGACCTCACGCTCGAACAGCGCCTTCGCCGACACGCCCCGGGCGAGTTGGAACGACGCGTCCACCCCCGCGTTCTGGCGCGTATACGCGTACGGCACGTTCCGGCGAGCAACGGTCCCAACGCTGGTGTCGTAGCTCACGTAAGCTGGAAAAATGAGCGCAGGCGTGTGATTGGCCAGGTCGTAGAAGCGATAGCGCGCGCTGAGCGAGACGCGCTTCGCCGGCTGCACGTTCGCGGCAAAGTTTCCGAGCAGCGTCCGGATCCGTCCGTCCAGGCTGCGCGCCGGCAAGGCCGGCGCGAGCGGCGCCACCGCCGCGTTGATGGTGAAGGGCAGGAACGGATCGTTCTGCAGCATCCACCCGGTGTTGACGGTCGCGGCAACCCGCCCGGACCAGGGGAGCTTCGTCGCGCCGGTGACGCTCACGTTGTGGGCGTCGTTGTTCGGGTAGAGATCGAGTCGACCGCTCGCAGGGCCGCCCACGCGATCCGCCAGGATGAAGGGGTTGTCCCAGCTGAGGGCCGATACCTGGTTGCGAAACAGGGAGAGGTTGTATCCAACCTGCAGCACCGACGGCCCGCGCGCGTACTCGACGTTGCTCGTGAACTGGTGCGTGCGGTAGTCAATCGGCTCCGCCTGTTCGATGGAATTGAAGCCGAAGTTGGTGGAGATCGGACGCGTGCCGGCTTGCTTCTCGTTGGCGTACTGCACCCGCACGTCCCAGCTCTCGGTGGGCGTGAGCCGGACGGCCGCGCGCCCGGTGTCCTGCCGGATCTCGAGCTCCTGCGCCGTGGCGGTCGCCGGCACGAGCGCGGCCGCGCTCGCCGGGTTGGCCGCGAGCGCGGCCCGCAGCACCGGGCTCACGGTGTGCGTTCCCGCGACGCTCGTGTCGAGTATCGTCCGGCCGGTCGTGCTGAAGGTGTGCGGAATCTGGTCCCACTCGACCTCGACGCGCAGCGTCCGGGCAAACCCCGCGGCCACGAAGAAGTTCTGGTCGCGCTCGCGCACCTCCCGGGAGCGAAGCTCCAGGAACGCCGTCTTGTCCGCGTTCTCGACCAGCACCGCCAGACGGCCGAGGAACAGCCCTTTGGGAATGTGACGGTACTCGCCGAACTTGGACGAAGCCGTATCGCCGGAAATGGAGCGCACGCCAACTTCAACGTTGCCAAAGGGGTTCGGCCCGAACAGATTGGCCTGCGCCCTCGCCGGCCAGGTCGTCGTTGCCGACTGCGCCCAGCTCGAGCCAGGCAGCAGCCCGATGCCGCAGACGATCACGACGGCCAGCCCAATCAGCCTCGGGCGTATCTCGATGGTCATCTCGTCCTCCATCGTTCGTTCATCGCCGGCAAACCAGTTCGTCCCGACCCTCACCGCTGGAAGCGCACGCCGGACGGATGGTTCGACCCGTGAATCTGCGAATGACAGTTCTGACACGAGCGGTTGAACACGAAACGCGTTGTCGCCAGATGCGGCGTCACCGGATGACGGCTTTCGACGTGGCACCGCTGACACAGGGAAGCCCGCTTCGCCGCCAACAGCTTGTCGTGGTTGGATCCGTGCGGGTCGTGGCAGTTGAGACAGTTCTCACGAACCGGCGCGTGCTCCCAGAGGAACGGCCCACGCTTCTCCGCGTGGCATGAGTAGCAGCCCTCGTTGACCGATGCCGTCAGCAGCAGCTTCGGGTTGGCCGTGCCATGTGGGTTGTGACAGCTCGTGCACGTCATCTTCTGCTCGCGGAACGGCATGTGCGAGGAGCGCCGGATCTGTCCGCGGCGCTGCTGGTGACACTGGAAGCAGACTTCCATCTCCGTGGCTTTCGCGAAGAGGTTCTTCGTGGAGACGGTCTCCATCACCTTGTGACAGTTGACGCACGTCACCCCGCGAGAGGCGTGCGGCCCGAGCTGCCACGTGACCCGGATGCCCTTTTCGTGGCACTGCAGGCACGCGGTGTTCTGGTCGGCGGTCGAGGCGCGCGACTTCGGTCCGAACCGCAGGATGCCGCCCGGATCGCTGGGATCGGCGGCATGCCGCTCGCCCGGACCGTGGCAGGCCTCGCAGCCTCGCTCTTCGCGCGCCGTTCGCGAATGGGCGAACACGCGCGCGTGCGTGGTTTCCTGCCACGCCGGCAGCGAGTGGCAGCCGACGCACGTCGCCTCGCCGACATAGCCGGACGCCGCGGCCTGCGAGCCCGAGGGCGCCGCGGCCGGCTGCGCAACGGCCCGGTCCTGGGCCGCGCGCGCCAGGGCCCCAGCGGTCAGAAGGCAGATGCCGAACGTGAACGTGCGCGCCAGAACGCGCGTAGCTGCAATCGTCCTCACGAGCACCTCCCCCGCACGGTCGCGGATTCGCCAGGCGGACGCACCAGACCCCACAAACGGTCCTTGAACGTCCAAGTCATCGCTCGAAAGGGCAAGCCCGGTGCCACGAAAGCTATGTATTGGCGGTGCGAGAGTTAGCGTTGCCGCGTGCCGATCGAGCCCGGCCAACCGAGCTGACAAGATGGCAGACTCCTGGGCGACTGACACCGCTCGTGGTCCGCAAGTCCATGCCAGTGAAGGAGTAGCGCCACCCTGACAAATTGGCCGACCTCTTCTAAGCGGCCGGAGACCTCGCGCAAGCTCTAAAACAGGCGGTGAATCCGTCTGTGACTGGCCAGCGGTTGGTCGAGGGTCTGTCAAGTTGGCAGCACCCCAGTGCCCCGGCCCACGTAGGATCCCGCGCGCAATTCGCTGCCCAGCGGCCTGTTAGAGCACGTGGTATCGCGGTTGCTGCGCAAGAGTGGCGGATCGCGCCGGCCTACGCCGCGTGCTCCCGCCCACATCGGAGGAAAAGGTGATGGCCAATCCCCGCGACCGACGGTTCGACCGCGGCTGCTCAGGAGCCCTGTGCCTTCTTGCCGCGACGCTCATGATGCCGCTGGCGCAAAGTGCCGCGGCGCAACAGAAGTACGTGGGCGTGGCCAAGTGCAAGGTCTGTCACATGAACGCAAAGCTGGGGGGCGCCAACTATAACGCGTGGAAAGCGAGCCCTCACGCGCGCGCCTATGAGACGCTCGCGACCGAGAAGGCGAAGGCGAAGGCCAAAGAGCTCAAGATCGCGGATCCCCAGACGAGCGAGCGGTGCGTGAAGTGCCACGTAACCGCGTACGGCGTCCCCGTCGCGCTCGTTGGACCCGGGGTGAAGAACGAAGACGGCGTCGGCTGCGAGCGCTGTCACGGACCGGGCAGCGACTACGCGCCCAACGAGGTGATGCGCGATAGGAAGGTGGCCGTAGCCAAAGGGCTCATCGTGCCAAACGAGAAGCTTTGTCGAGAGTGCCACAACCAGGAGAGCCCGTTCTACAAGGCGTTCGACTACAAGTCGTTCTTCGCAAAGATCGCGCATCCGAAATCGGGGACGACCAACTAACGTGGGGGCTCCGCCCCACACCCCGGCTCGGTATGCGGCCCGCGGCCGCCGATGCAACGGGTACGAAGTTCTCGTAAGGGGCCGCATAACGGGCTGATGACAGCCGGGGCCCTGGCGGCTTCCGGCGGGTGTTCGCGGTTCACGGCTCTGGTTCTCGGCCCTTCATGCATGGCGACTCTCTGGCGGGATTCACCACTTCGGGTCGAGAACCAGAACCGTGAGCTACGAACCCACGCGAGACGCGTGACAAGGTAACTCGCCGTGCTTCAGAACACTCGGATTGAGTCGCAGGCTGTGCCTGAGGGTCGCGAGGCGGTCGCCCCGCCGATCGCTCGAGCGGACGCCCAAGTGGCGACAGCCGCGATGGCGGCGCCACCCTTCCGCGCGAAGATTCCCGACGCCGACTACTACCGGCGCTTGATTCCCTGTCAGGTGGCGTGTCCGGTCGAAACGCCGGCCGGCTCATACGTGCAGGCGATTTGGGCGGGTCATTACGAGGAAGCGTACAGCCTCGCCCGCGGACCGAATCCTTTTGTTTACACCTGCGCGCGCATCTGCGATCACCCGTGCGAGCGGTTCTGCCGGCGCGGCCTGATCGACGAACCGATCGCGATTCGGGCGCTCAAGCGCGTCACGACCGAGCATCACAACCTGAGCCTGGGGCACCATCCCGGCGCGACGCCGCGCGCTCGCCGGCCCGAGCGCGTGGCTGTCGTGGGCGCGGGCCCCGCCGGGCTGGCGTGCGCGCATGATCTCGCGCTTCGAGGCTACTCAGTCACGGTCTTCGACGCGGCGCCGCTGCCAGGCGGCATGCTCCGTCTCGGGCTGCCCGGCTATCGCCTCTCGCGCGACGTCCTCCAACTCGAGATCGACGCCATCGTCAATCTGGGCGTCGAACTGTGTCTCAACACTCGACTCGGACGCGACATCACGCTGCGCGAGCTTCGCGCCTCCCACGAGGCTGTCTTCATCGGCGTGGGCTGCACGAAGAGCCGCGACCTCGCGATCGAGGGCGCGGACCTCGACGGCGTGCTCAAAGGGGTCGACTTTCTCCTCAACATCAATCTTGGATATCGCGTCGAGCTCGGAAAGAAGGTCATCGTGGTCGGGGGCGGCAACGTCGCGATGGACGTGGCGCGATCGGTCGTACGACGGGCGTCGGACGTCGATGCCCTCGAGGAGGACGAGCTCAGGCGCACGCTGCGCGAGACGCAGTCGCTGCTCGCCCGCTACACGGGAGAGGAAGTCACGGCCGGCGATGAGCGGAGCCTCATCCTCGATGTGGCGCGCCTAGCGCTGCGGAGAGGCGCCACCGAGGTCCACGTCGTCTGTCTCGAGTCGCGCGCCGAGATGCCCGCGCACGCCTGGGAGGTCGATGAGGCGATCGCCGAGGGGATCCGGATTCACGCGTCGCGCGGACCCAAGCGGATCGTGGGTGTCGAGGGCCGGGCTATCGGCTTGGAAACGGTCGTGTGTACGTCGGTCTTCGACCGCGACGGCCGGTTCAACCCGCAGCTCCGGGCGGGGAGCGAGGAGGTGATACCGGCCGATACCGTGATCCTCGCGATCGGCCAGCAGACCGACCTTTCATTTCTCAGGGCCGAGGATGGCATCGAGAAGACGCGGCAGGGACACATCGCTGTCGAGCCCGAAACACGCGCCACCTCGGTGCCGGGAATCTTCGCCGGGGGTGATGCGGCCTTCGGGCCGCGGAACGCGATTGCCGCCATTGCCGACGGGCGCTCCGCCGCAGCGTCCATTGACCAGTACCTGTGCGGCGGCCGCACCCGACGCTTCCACGCGCGGTTCGTCCCCGTCCCCGATCACCGGATGCCGGACGGCTACCACCGATTGTCGCGGCAGCCCGTTCCGACGCTTCCACTCAGCCGACGCATCGGGATCGCCGAGGTCGAGCTCGGCTACGACGATCAGCAATCGCGCCTCGAAGCCTCGCGCTGCCTGCGCTGCAACATCCAGACGATCTTCGATTCGGCCAAGTGCATTCTCTGCGGTGGCTGCGTGGACGTGTGCCCCGAATCGTGTCTGCGGTTCGCGGGGCTCGACGAAGTCACCGGTGAGCGGGTCGCCGACCTGGCACGCGCGCTCGTGCCCCCCGGCCTGCGCGCGGCGGCCCGGGTGCTGATGAAGGACGAGGACCGCTGCATCCGTTGCGGGCTTTGTGCCCGGCGCTGTCCGACCGGCGCGATGACGATGGAACGATTCTCGTTCGAGGAGACGGAGGAGGATTCGGATGCCGCGTGAAGGCGAGGGCAAGTCGTTGGCCAGGCGGACGTTCCTCGGGATCGGCTGGGGCGCCGTGGTCGCCAGCATCCTGGGCATGCTCGCCGCCACGGTGCGGTTTCTGGTCCCGAACGTGCTCTTCGAGCCGGCCGCGAGCTTCAAGATTGGCAAGCCGAACGACTACGCCCCCGGCTCGGTGACCTTCATCCCGGAGCGCAAGATCTTCGTGATTCGCGCCCTCGACGGGTCGTTTCAGACGCTCACGGCCACCTGCCCGCACCTGCGCTGCGTCGTCCGCTGGATTGCGGAGGAGCGCGTGTACGAGTGTCCCTGTCACGGTAGTCGTTTCACCGATCGCGGAAAGGTGACCGCGGGGCCGGCACCGGGCCCGCTCGAGTGGTACGAGGTGACGCTCGCGACCGACGGCCGTTTGTACGTCAACACGCTGGTGCAGGTGCGCGCGGACTATCGCCTGACCGTTTGACCGAAAGCGCCTGAGATCGAATTGACAGAGGTGCCCCTGTGAAACGAACGCTTGCCTGGCTGCGGGACGCCATCGTTTCCAACCGCGTCTGGCGCTCGATCGTGCGGCACGGCTATCCCGACACGCCGCTCGACCAGTCGCTCGCCGTCTTCTCGAACTTCTTCCTGCACGTGCACCCGGTCAAGGTGCATCGCCATTCGCTTCGCGCGAGCTACACCTTCGGCCTGGGGCTCATGGCCTTCTACCTGTTCCTCGTGCTGGTCGTGACCGGGACCTTGTTGATGTTCTACTACGTGCCCTCGGTCGAGCGGGCGTATGCCGACATGAAGGACCTCGAGTTCGTCGTCTCGTTCGGCATCGTGCTGCGCAACCTGCACCGCTGGGCCGCGCACGGCATGGTGGCGGTCGTCTTCCTGCACATGTGCCGGGTGTTCTACACCGGGTCGTACAAGCCGCCGCGAGACTTCAACTGGGTCATCGGCGTGGTGCTGCTCGTCCTCACTTTCCTCCTGAGCTTCACCGGGTACCTCTTGCCGTGGGACCAGCTCGCGTTCTGGGCGATCACGGTTGGAACGAGCATCGCCGGCTATACGCCGCTCATGGGGCAGCGCCTGCGTTCCTTCCTGCTCGGCGGCAACCAGGTCGGACAGAATGCGCTGCTGCGGTTCTACGTGCTGCACGTGATGTTGCTGCCGCTCGTCATGACGGTGCTCATCGGCGTCCATTTCTGGCGAATCCGCAAGGATGGCGGGCTGTCCAGGCCCGAGGGAGAGGAACATGCCCGCGCGGCCTGAGTGTCATCAGCCTGCACCAGTCTTTCCCCGCTCGTCCGTGAAGACGTACGGCCTGCTGGGAATCGTCCGTGGCAGCACGTCTGTCGCCGACGCCGAGCCGGAGCACGAGGTGATGGCCTGGCCTCACCTCCTGATGACCGAATTCGTCGTGCTGCTGGGGGTGCTGGCCGGGCTCGGGGTCATCTCGATCCTGTTCAACGCGCCGCTCGAGGAGCTCGCCAACCCGTCGGAGCCGCCCAATCCCGCAAAAGCGCCGTGGTACTTTCTCGGCCTGCAGGAGCTGGTCTCCTATTCGGCGTTCGTCGGCGGCGTCTTGACGCCGCTTCTGGTGATCCTCGGGCTGCTGATGGCGATTCCCTACATCGACCGTGACCCGAAGGACGTGGGGATTTGGTTCGGCGGCACGCACGGTAAGCGTCTGGCAGCAGTGACCGCGCTGCTCACGCTCGCCGGGGTACCCTCCCTCATCTTTCTCAACGCGCACTTCGGCGTGCGTCGGTTCTACCCGGATGCGCCGCAGTTGATCATCGACCTGGCAAATCCGGCGAGCGCGATCGTCGTCATCATCGCCGCGTGCTCTGTCGCGACCGGCATTCGGGCCCGCTCGTGGCGCCTGGGCGCCATCGTGGTCTTCACGGGATTCCTGATCGCGTACACGGTGTTGACCACCGTCGGCACGGTCTTTCGCGGGCCCAATTGGGGCTGGGTCTGGCCCTGGGAAGGGTAATGGACATGCGCCACGTGCGCCCGCTGTTCGCAGGTCTTTCGCTCGCGTGTCTCGCGCTCTTCCTTATTGCCGCGCATCGCGACAGCGATCGCGAGTGGAAGGGCTACCAGCAGCGGTTCTTCGAGCTGGAGGC
>JACPPN010000155.1 GCA_016190995.1 Acidobacteriota bacterium
CCATCAAGGCGCACTCCGACCTTCGCTTCCGCTCCGAGTACGACTACGCGCTCTTCGAGTACTACCGCAGCGCGAAGGTGATCGCGTTTCTCGAGCGTGGCGGTGTGAACATCCGCGGATGGGTTCTCGACGCCGGATGCGGCGGGGGCGGCATGCCGCTCTCTCTCGCCGAAGAGGCAAGGCGTGTCGTGGGGATAGATCTCGTGGATCGGTTCCGCGGTGCGGGAGTCAGGCTCGCGCGCGAGCGCCGGTTGTCGAATCTGTTCTTCAGTCGCGCGAACGGCCTTGCGCTGCCCTTCCGTGACCGAACGTTCGACCTCGTGCTGTCGCACGCGGTCATCGAGCACGTGCCCGACGCGACGCAGTATCTGAGAGAGTGCGCGCGGGTGCTGAAACCGTCCGGCCGCATGTATCTGTCGACGGCGCCCTACCTGTCGTTCGCCGGAGCTCACCTGCCGCGGCTCAGGGTGCCCGTTCCGCTCCACCTTCTGCTCGGACGCCGGGCCGCATTCGCTGTGTTTCGCACGCTGGCGCGGCACGCGGCCTGGACGCTGCGGGAACCGGCGAACGAGAATTCGTTCATCAAGGCCGCGCGCCGCAACGAGCAAAAGGCTGACGATCTGCTGGAGAAGGTCCGTGTGGCCACGCTGCGACGGCAGATCCGGGCAGCCGGGCTGCAGCCGCTGCACGAAGCGTTGCACGTGACCGGCACGGTGCGCAAGCTGCCGCGTCCGGTTGCGAATTGGCTTCGCGACAGTTCCCTCATGCAGGACATCGTCGTCGGCAACCTGGAATACGTGCTGGCGCGCGCCGGCGCGGCACCCGACGCCGGGTCGATTGCGGCGACCACGACGGCCCGACATGGCTGAAATCGATCGTTACCGTCCGGAAGATCGGCGCGGCGTCGAGGCGCTGTATCGCCGGGTGTTCGGACACGACGCGGCGGAGGCGAGCCGCCTGCGGTGGGACTGGCAGTATCGTCGCAATCCCAACAACCCTGCGGAGGGACCGCTCATCTGGCTGGCGCGCGAGGGCACCGCGATCGTGGGGCAGTACGCGGCCATGCCGGTCCGCCTGTCGCTCAAGGGGCGGGAAGTGGATGCCGCGTGGGGCATGGACGTCATGGTGGCGCCGGAACGACAGCGGCAGGGTCTGGGCGAGATGCTCTTTCGCACGTGGGATCGCCACGTCGGCGCCTCGCTCGGACTCGGCCTGTCGGAATCGTCGTACCGCCTCTTTCGGAAGCTGGAATGGCCGGACGTCGGGCCGGTGCCGTGCCTGGTCAAACCGCTGACGCGCCGGGCCCTTCGGCGGCCGCACTGGCCCACCTTCGCCAACCGCATCGTCTCCGCGCTCACGCTGCCGGTGGTCAAGATTGCGGGGCGCGCGCTGCCGCTTCGCGCGCACGTCGAGCCGATTCGTCGCTTCGACGCCACCTTTACCGAGCTGTGGGATCGGGTCGCCCCGAGGTTCGACCTCGCGGTCCGGCGCGACGAGGCTTATCTCAATTGGAAGTACGCCACACCGCCGCACATCCGGTACTCGATCGCCGCGCTCAGGCGCGATGAAGGCACCGCCGGATATGCCGTGTACCGGCACGTGCACGAGCCTCGCGGCCGTGCGACCATCATCGCGGACTTCCTCGTCGATCCGGATGACGAGACGGGTCTGCGAACGCTTGTCGGCTGGGTCGATCGCGAGGCGCGGTCGGCCGATTCCGACAAGATCCGGTGCTTCGCGATGCATGCCGGCTTCCGACGCATCCTCCGGCGGTCCGGCTACTTCCACGTGAAGTCCACGATGGAGTTCGTCGTGAAAGTCAATGCGCTCGATCTTCCGCGAGGCTTCTACGAAGAGCGCGACGCCTGGCACGTCACGCTGGGAGATTCCGATCAGGATCGCTGACCGGAAGTGCGCGCATGACGCTTCACCTCCTCGTCGGCATCGACACCGAAGGCGACAACCAGTGGAGCGTCCAATCGCGGGAAAGCCCCACGTACGAGAACATCTACGCGCTTGCGCGCCTGCACGAGCGGCTTCAGCGGTACCGCGTCCGGCCGACCTACTTCGTCACCTACCCCGTCGCGCGCGATCCGCGCTCGGCAGACGTGCTCCGCAGCCTCGCCGCGTCCGGCGAGTGCGAAATCGGCGCACACCATCACGCGTGGGAGACGCCACCTTGCGCCGCCGACGATCGACGGCGCCATCCATACGCACTCGCCCTGCCGCAGGCGCAGTTCGACGCGCAGCTGCACAACCTGACCAGCGCGATCGCCGAGGCGATCGGCTGTGCTCCCGTGTCCTACCGGTCGGGACGCTTCGGCTTCTGCGCCGCGCACGTGTCCGCGCTCGAGCGTCGGGGCTATGTGATTGAATCGAGCGTGGCGCCGCTCTTCTACGAAGCGCACAAGGCCGGTCCCGACTTCGTCGGTGCCCCGCTGACGCCCTATTTTCTCGCGTATGACGATGCGCGCGAGCCGGGGACGAGCAACGTTCTCGAGGTGCCGGTATCTGCCGCGCTCAACCGCCGCATTCCTGCGGCGCTGGCCTGTCTCTACGCGCGTGCGCCGCGACCCTACACGACGAAACGTCTGCTGCGGGCGGTCGGCATCGCTCGCATGCAGTGGCTGAGGCCGTCCTATTCGCCGGTCGAGGACATGATCGCTCTGGCCCGACGTCTTGCGCGCGGCGGCGAGCCGGTCCTGAACGTGCTGTTTCACTCCAGCGAAGCGATCGTGGGAGGCAGCCCCTACAATCGCACCGAAGAGGATCTGGAACGCTTCCTCGCGCGTCTCGATCGCTTCCTCACCTTCGCGACGGCGGAGCTGGGGGCGGTCCCGGTCACATTTCGAGAGTTTCGGACGCGGTTCTGCGCGCCTCTGTCGAAGGCCTGATGCGGATCTGCCACGTCACGCCGCACCTGCCTCCCGATCAGGCGGCCAACGCGCTCTTGCCCGTCCATCTGGGTGAATGGGCACGCCGCGCCGGTAACGAGCCGGCCTATGTCGCATACTTTCCAGGTCGGGCGGAGCCCGATGGCGTTCCCGGACCCGTCGCGTGGATCCGGCCGCGCGGGTCTCGAAATCCCGTCATGCGCGCCACACGGATCGGCACGCTGTCAACCGCCCTGCGGATCGTGCGGGCGGTCGGTCCCGCGATCGATCGTGCCGACGTCGTGCACCTCCACAGCAGCGGTCTGCTGACTGAAGTCGCTTCGCTCATCGCGACGTGGCGGCGCAAGCCACAGGTCCTGACGCTCTATGGCACGGAGATCTGGCACTATCGGGCCAGACGGCTGGCGCCGGACCTGTTCGCGCGCGCGTACCGGCGCGCGGCAGTCGTGACGTTCTACAGCGAGGGGCTGCGCGCGCGCGCCCAGGAGCTCGGGCTGAACCGGCGTGACCTGCGCGTGATCTATCCGCCGGTGGCCGAGCAATTCACGCGGCAGGACGTCGCGGGTCAGCTCGAGGCGCGCATCCGGCTGGGGCTCCGGCAACGACACGTGCTCCTCAACGCCAAGCGCCTGCATCCGCTTGCCGGCCAGCGATTCCTGATCGAAGCGATGAACGAGATCATCCGCTCCTACCCGGATACGCGCCTCATCATCTGCGGCGCGGGACCGCTTCGCGACGAGCTGCAGGGGCTGGCCAGGTCGAACGGGGTTGCTGGTCACGTGTCCTTTGCCGGCCTCGTGGACAATCGCCGTATCGCGCTGTACCAGCAGGCGGCCGATCTGTTCGTCCTGCCTTCACTGCTCGAAGCGTGCCCAACCGTGGCGCTCGAGGCGCTGGCCTGCGGCACCCCCGTCGTGTCCGGCGACAACCCGGGCGGTGTGGAACTGAGCGGCATCTTCGGCGCCGACGTCACCATCGTGCCGCGCAGGAACCCGATGGCGCTGGCGCGCGCGATCATGGACTTTCTCGAGAAGAAGCGCCGCGCGCGGCGCGAGACGGCATGGACGCTGGCGTGCGAGTTCGCGCCGGACGTCGTCGCGGAAAAATACGCGGACGCCTATCGGCGCGCGCTCGAGGTCGGGGTCGAATCGTGACGGTGACGGTCGCGCGCGTCATTGGCGTCGCCATGCTCGCCGCACTCGCGGCGGCGGTGCTCCTTGTCGCGTTCGTGGCCGTGCGGCCCGGCCTCGAGCTCGACATGTCCCGCGACGTGCCACGAGCGGTGACCGGCGTCTACGGCGTGGAACGGGACCCCGCCGGGAGGGCGTTCGCCTGGACCTCGCGTCGGGTCGATATTCACGTGAACGGCCTCGATCGCCGCGCGATCTGGCTCTTTTCGGTGCGCGTGCGCGGCGCGCGCCGGGATCCGGCGGCGCTCCCGGAAGTTACGATC
>JACPPN010000147.1 GCA_016190995.1 Acidobacteriota bacterium
ACCTTCTTGAGCGCGCCGTCAAAGGTGAAGAAGGATCGGCATCCGGACCCTGGGGGCGGTGACCCGAGTCAGCCGCGCTCGGCCGACTTCAACATTCCGTGGTTCAGGATGTCGGCGATCTCTCTGATCGCGGTGTCCGTATCGCGCCCGAAGTGGTTCGGCACGCCGAAGATCAGCTCGACGGCGAAATAGTGAAAGAAGAAGCGCGACGCGACCATGATTGCTGTGAGCGCCGGCACGCCGTCTCGGATCCGATCGAGCCCGAGGCGGGAGCCCTCGGCCGCCAGGAACGCCTCGAACCGGCTCGCCATCTCCGAATAGAAGCGCCGGATGTGGCTGCCGTCGAACTCGACCACATCGACGTAGATGAGCGCTACGTGCGCACGGTATTTCTCGACGCTTTCACGGACCGCGCGCGCGAGCGCCTCGAGGTCGAGCGGAAACGCGCCCGCCGCGAGCGCGCGATTGAACGGGAACTCGGGTGACGCAATCGCGTCGAAGTACTCGTCGAGCAGGGCCCGGAAGATGCTCTCCTTGTCGGGGAACTGGTGGTAAACATTGCCCGTCGACGCGCGTGCCGCGCGCGCGATGTCGCGCATGCTGGTGCCGTGATACCCGACCGTGGAGAAGAGCTTTAGCGCGGCGCGCAGGATCTGGGCCCGGCTGCGTTCCGAACGCTCCTCCTGCCTGAGCCGCCGGCGCCGCGATCCGCGACTGGCGCGCGGCATCACTCCGCCAGCCGCCGACAATCCGGTCAGTCGCTCCGCCCTCATCAGTCCCGCCTGTTCTCGATCCCCGAGACGAACCGATCCACGATGGACGCGGCGAGCGCCGCCTGCTCGACGACGAGACCGTGCCACGCGCGCGGCACGACCTCGAGCACGGCGCCTCGGATCTGCGACGCCAGCTCGCGCGAGTGTGCGACGGGGAACGTGACGTCGCACTCGCCCGCGACGATGCAAGCCGGGCACCGAATCCGCGCGAGATCGGCGCGCAGATTCAGCCCCTGCAGGCTCGAGAGGATCCCGGCGGCGTCCGCAAACCATGACGCCGGCAGTAGACTGACGGCCTGCCGGCGCGCGCGGAGCGCGTCGGCCTGCGCCGTCCGCCACTCGGGCGAGAACGTCGCCGGCTCCAGAAGATCGAACACCGTGGTTCGGTCGCTGCCGTTTGCCGCCCGGAGGCACGCGTCGCCGAGCGCCATCGATCCCACCCACATCTCATCGGTGATTCGGTCCGTCGCGGCGATGGCCGTGAGCGAACGCACGCGCGCGGGATGATCAGCCGCGAGCACGAGGCCGACGAGAGCGCCGAACGAGGTGCCCACCGCGTGCACGTCGTTCAGGCCAAGCGCATCGACGAGCGCGATGACGTCCGCGGCATGCCCGGCCACAGTCGGCGGCGGTGGCCCGGGCGTCAGCAGCTGGCCCCGGAAATCGCAGCGGATCACCCGATAGCGGCCTTCCAGGGGCGTGGCCATCGGATCCCACGCCGCGATACTCATCATCCCGCCGTTCAGCAGCAGGATGGGCGGCCCGCTCCCCTGTGCGCGATGCGTGAGAACGGACATGATCAGGCCCCCGGCTCTGGCGAGCGCGCGCCATCAGTGTACATCTGGGCCAGCGAGACTTTCTGCACCTTCCCGCTGGCCGTGCGCGGCAGCGCCTCGACATGGATGAACGCGCGCGGCAGCTTGTAGCGCGCGAGGCGGCTCTCCAGGAAGCTCCGCAGCTCCTCGTCCGACGCGGCGGCGGCGCCGCGCAGCACGATGAACGCGACGCCGACCTCGCCCCATTGTGGGTGGGGCACGCCGACGACGGCGGCATCGGCGACGGCGCCGTGCTGCAGCAGCTCCGCCTCGATCTCCGCCGGGTACACGTTCAGGCCGCCGCTGATGAACAGGTCCTTCCGGCGTCCGGCGATGTAGTAGAACCCCTCCGCGTCCGCGCGCGCCATGTCGCCGGTGTGGAACCATCCATCAGTGTCGAGCGCCGCCGCCGTCGCGTCCGGCTGCTGCCAGTA
Source organism: Acidobacteriota bacterium (assembly GCA_016190995.1). Classification (GTDB taxonomy): domain Bacteria; phylum Acidobacteriota; class Vicinamibacteria; order Vicinamibacterales; family JACPPN01; genus JACPPN01. The sequence goes on from JACPPN010000147.1 coordinate 2,023, forward strand.
GCCGCGGCTCACGTGCGGCCCGCGGAGGCACAGCTCCCCGATCTCGCCCGGCGCCACGTCGCGTCCGTCCTTGTCGATCAGCCGCGCCTCGGTCATCATAAAGGGCTTTCCAATCGACCCCGGCTTTCTCACCGAGTCGTCGACAGTCATCGAGAAGCAGTTCACGCCCACCTCGGTGAGACCGTATTCCTGCTTGAAGGCCACGCCGCGCCGCCGATATGCCTCGGCGATGTACTCCGGAAGCGGCGCGCCGCCGCTGATGAACCAGCGGACGTGCGACAGATCGACGCTCGCGAATTCGGGCGCCTCCATGAGCGCCTTCCAGATTGTGGGGACGCCCAGGACGACCGTGCATCGCTCGAGTACGATCGCGCGCCACGCCTCAGAGGCCTCGAACCGCCGGTGCAGGACGAGCGTGCCGCCAATCGCGACGAGCGGCGTGAGAAACACGGCGATGCCGCCGGCGTGACAGAGGGGCATGAAGATCGGACTGACGTCATCGTCGCGGAGCTTCCAGCACATGACCCGAGAATAAGCAGGGCCAGGGCAAGCCGGACAAGGGCTCTGGGCGCGGACATGGGGGCCTCCTGTAAGAAACATACCGAACGACCGTTTCTTTACATAAACTAACCGAGCGTTCGTTCGCTTGTCAACCGGAACCCACCGCGCCGCTTTGAGCTCCTCCTCCTCAAAGGTGCGTCTGATTCGCCTTGTTTTCGCCTCTGACACCGGGAACATCGTATCCCTCTCTTCGAAAGTGTCCGCAAAATCCGGGTATGCGGAGCTCAACAAGCCCCCCTGTCCGTTCACGCCTGCACAACTCCGCCGATTGTCAGTACGAAACGTGCCGGTCGGAAGAGTAAAATCACCGTTCATAGGGGGGTGATGAAGATGCGCCGATTGATAGTGCCGCTCATCCTGGTATTCACGGCCTGCTCGAACGGACCGACGGCCGGGAAGTTCGGAGCGAGCGACGTGGAGGCGATCAGAAAGGCGGCACAAGACCTCGCCGCAGCGTACAACGCGCGGGACGCCACGAAGATCGTGTCGCTCTTCTCCGGTGCCGCGGTGGTGATGCCGCCCAATACCGCTACGCTGCGGGGTCCGGATTCGATCAAGGGCTTCTATGAAAGTCGCTGGGCCGAAGGCGGCACCGACCTCCAGATTGAGGCACGCGACATCGGCGGTGAGGGCAACCTGGCTTACATGAGCGGCACGTTCAGCGTGGTGAATCGACCGCCGGACGGTCAGGAACGGCGCGATCGAGGGAAGTTCCTCTGGATCGCCCGCAACCTTGCTGGGCGGTGGCTGTTCGAATACCAGATGTGGAGCAGTGATCTGCCGCCTGCCACCGCGACGCCGTAGTGCCGGCGCCCGGGAAGAGCCTGCCTTCTCACGCACTGCCTCCACGCGGCGCGCCCGCCCGCGCCTCGCGCGAAGGGCGTCGCGATTCGGACCATTCTGACGTGTCGGCGCTACACCATCGTTGTCGAGCGCGCGGCAGGCAATGACTCGGCCGGCTCCTGGCGCCGCAGCACTGCCAGCGCGAGTACGATGGGAAGGATGCCGATGAGCGCCGAATAGCCAAAGAACACGACGTAGCCGCTGCCCAGTGCCGCGGGGCTGACCCCCGATCGCTCAAGGGCGCCGGCAAAGCTCTCGGGCGGCAACGCGCCGAACACACTCTTCAGTGCTGTCAGGACGCCGCCTGCCTCGGCGGCGCTCGCAGCGCCCTCGACGATGCGTCCCGACTGCGACGCGATGATGCGGCCGGGAATCGCATAGAGCGAGGATAACAGCGCATATTGCGTGGCGGTAAATCCGGCAGAGGTCAGGCCCGACATGTACGCGATGAGACCGGTCCCTGCGAAGCCCGAGGTGATATTCTCAATCCCGATCGCCACAAAGAGCGCGAACAGGTCATTGCCGCGCGTGGCAAGCCACGCGAACACGAGGTTGCTCAACGGCCCCGCGAAGGCGCCAATGACGAGTGCGCGCCGCACTCCGTAGCGCGCGACGGCAAAGCCTCCGGCGAACACGCCCACCATGGTCATCACGACGCCGAAGATCTTTCGTACTTCGGCGATCTCCACCAGCGTGAACCCGAGATCGAGATAGAACGGATTCATGATGTTCAGCACGAAATCCGGGATCCGGTACACGCAGATGAGCCCTAGAATGAGCGCAGCAGTAGAGCCGTAGCGCGCGAGGAAATCGCGCAGCGGATCGCCGAGCGCGGCGGACAGATAGTGGCCCGGCCGCGTGCGGACGCCAGGAATCGGGACGGCAGCAAGGACGATCACGCCGAAACCCGCGATCACCGCCGCGAGGTGAACCCAGGCCCGGGCGTCTGAGGCCCAGGCCGACAGGGCGGCGGCGCCGGCGCCCGTCGCGCCCACGGCATTCAGCACCCGCGCGAGCGCGCTTGCATTGGCGGTCAGAGCCGACCCCAGTAGAAGTGCGCCGAAGGCGAGCACGGCCAGGCGCCCAGTCCATTCCAGCCATTCCAGGAGCGGAGCGCGAGGAATACCTTCCGTATGGATGGACCGAACGGCATGGTGTTCCTCACGCGGCGCCGCGATGACCGCCACGATACCGACCATCATCAGCGCGGCCATCGTCGCGTAGGAGAAGTTCCAGCCGTAGGCGTCGGCCAGCAGCAGCGGTACCGCGCCCGCTACCAGCGTCGCCATGCGGTAACCCCACTGATAAGCGGCAGCCATGGCGCCCTGCCTGGAAACCTCCGCTGCCTCGATCCGCCAGGCGTCGATGGCGATGTCCTGAGTGGCGGACGAAAAACCGACCAGGACCGCAAAGACCGCCATCGTGACAAGGCTCCTGGCGGGATTGGTTCCCGCCACCAGCCAGAGTCCGAGCATGATCAGCCCCTGGCACACCAGCATCCAGGAGCGGCGATGCCCGAGCCA
>JACPPN010000149.1 GCA_016190995.1 Acidobacteriota bacterium
CCCCCGACACCGCCCCCCTGAGCTAGCCAGGGAAAAAGGGCTCACCACAGAGTGCACAGAGCACACAGAGACCTGACCGTACAAAGGCTTCTCTGTGCGCTCTGTAGAACAAACGCCGGAGAACGTGTTTTCCTGACAAGAAAGCGTTTGTTCTACATCAGTACTTCCCCAAGCTGACTCGTCGATCGGGATCGAGCGCAACCCGTGCGCCGAGCGATCTCAGATGGTCGACCAGGTTCGCGTAGCCTCGCTCGACCGTTTCGAGCGGCCTGATCTGGCTCTGTCCTTCGGCAGTCAGCGCCGCGGCAATCAATGCCATCCCGGATCTGAGGTCCCGACTGTCGAGGACACAGCCGCGCAGCTTGGTGGAACCCGTGACGATGATCCGGTGTGGATCGCAGAGGAACAAGTCCGCCTTCATGGCGCTCAGCTGTTCGAGGGCGAACAAACGCAGCTCGTACATCCAGTCGTGCACGAGGGTGCGGCCCTTGGCCTGCGTCGCCAGGACCGTGATGAGGCTGATCATATCGCTCGGCAATCCCGGCCACAGCCCCGTTGTGACGCGCCTGGCCGCCTCCACCGTTGACTGGTAAACGCGCAACACGTCATCGTCGAACTCGCAGATGACGCTCATTCGCTTGAGGACCGCTGCGATGACCTCGAGATCCTCGCCGCGCGCACCTCGCACCTCAATCTCCCCGTTCGTCACGGCCGCCACGACGCCCCAGCTCCCCGCCTCGATGTAGTCGCCCCAGAGACGATGGGTTGCGCCATGAAGATGGCTCGTGCCTTCCACACGGATCGTCGGCGTGCCGCCACCCGCGATCCCCGCACCCATGGCGCTCAAGAACCGGCAGAGCTCGTCGACGTGGGGCTCGCACGCCGCATGACGAATCTCGGTCACGCCATCCGCGCAAGCCGCGGCAAGCAGCGCCGTCTCGGTGCCGGTCACCGACGCCTCGTCGAGGTAAATCGATGCGCCCTTCAAGCCGTCGGGCGCCTCGAACACGTGCACCTCGCCATCGACCGCGCGTGCACCCATGGCGACCAGCGCCTGAATGTGCGTGGCAATCGTCCGGCGCGCGGGGAAATCTCCCCCCGGGGGCGCGAGCTTCGCCGATCCACGACGCGCGAGCAGGGGGCCGACCAGGAGCACCGATCCACGTAGGCGGCCGACCAACGTGGTGTCCGGTTGATCCGTCATGACATCAGGGCACCGGACGTGCAGCGTGGAGGTGCCCACGCCGTCGACCTCGGCGCCGAGCCCGACGAGCAGCTCGGCCATCGTTTCGACGTCACGGATGCGTGGGACGTTCGTGAGGACGCACTCCTCGCGCGTGAGCAGACACGCCGCCAGGAGCGGCAGCGCAGAGTTCTTGTTGCCTTCCACCACGAGGCATCCCGACAGACGCGCGCCGCCTTCTACGATCAGCGTAGACATGGTTCGTCTCTTAGCCGAACTCCCCTAGATAGCGAATCTCTTCCCGGAGCACCACGTTGAACATTGCGGCGACGCGTTGCTTGCAGAGCGTAATGAGCGCCCGGATATCGCGTGCCGTGGCGCCTCCGTCGTTCACGATGAAATTCGCGTGGGTCGGCGACACCCGCGCATGACCGATTCCGTACCCTTTCAAACCTGCCCGGTCGATCAATGCACCGGCCGAGGGCGGCAACCCCGCAGGCAGCGGGTCGCCGGGATCCGGATTGCGAAAGATACAGCCGGCGCTCGCGGCGTCCAGCGGCTGCGTCTGCTTGCGGTAGGCAAGCGACTCGCGCGCGACCTTCCTCAGGCGTTCGGGCTCACCTCGGCCGACGCGAAAACCCGCCGCGACCAGCACTTCTCCCGTCCGGTGCAGACGACTGCAATCGTAGTCGAATTCCATCTCGGACCCGGGCACCCTCTTGACCTCGGCGTCGGCCGTTGCGAGGTCGGCGAACTCGACGAGCTCGCCGAGGAGCCTGCCCTTGAAATGCGCGTTCCCGAATACGCCGCCCCCGACCGTGCCGGGCGTCCCGGCCCAGGCTTCGAGACCGGCGAGACCCCGGTTGATTGTCCACCGTACCAGGCCGTTGATCGTGACGCCCGCATCAGCCCGCACGATGTCGGCGGTTTCTTGTACGATGTCGCCGCCGTGGACTCGAAGCACGAGTCCGCGAATGCCCTCGTCGCTGATGAGAACGTTCGATCCCCCGCCGAGCAGCGTGGGCGGGACACCAGACGCCCGTGCCATTCGCAGCGCCTCCACCACCTCCCGGCTGTTGCGCGCTTCGAGCAGCCAGTCTGCGGAGCCCCCAACGCGAAACGTCGTCAACGGCGCGAGCGGCGCGTGGCGTCGAGCGCGCAAGGCGCCAAACGCCGACGCCAGTCGCTCATCGAGCTCGGCGGCGCTCGTCTCGGAGCGCTCACCCCTCAGTCGCGCATCGCGCAGGTCAGGCATCGCTCAGCGCCATCCCAGACGCTGCAACGCGCCAAGCGCCTCGGCACGACTGCAGATCGAGAACTCGATCCAATCGCCCGGCGCGAGCTGTCCGGCGATCGGCAGATCTGCGGTGATGATGGTCGCGATCATCGGGTAGCCGCCACTGGTCTGCCGGTCGGCCATCAAGACGATCGGCTGTCCGGATCCGGGTACCTGCAGTGCGCCAGCGGGAGTGACATCGGAAATTAGGTCGGCGCCGCCGGTGTGCTGAAGCGGCGGACCTTGCAGCCGGTACCCCATGCGATCCGACTGCGGCGTAATCAAATAGCGTGCCGCCTGCAGCGTCTCGAAGGCTCGATGCGTGAAGCGATCGGCCTGCGGTCCGGGCAGCACGCGCAGGCGCGCTCCCCCGTTGGGCAATGGAGGAATGTCGCCAGTCGTGATAGCTCGTGCCGGAGCCTGGTGACTTCCGATCGGCAGAAGATCATTCGTCATCAGCGCCCGGCCTTGGAGGCCGCCCATGCGGCTCGGCAGGTGGGTCGCGCGGCTGCCCAACATCGCAGGCACGTCGATGCCGCCCCAGACGCCGATGTAGCTGCGCGCGCCGGCAACGCGCGAGCCGAACCGCAGCCTGGATCCGGCCGGGACACGCTCGGCGACGTTCATCGGTATCTCTTCCCCGTTCAGCGAGACCTCGAATGTCGCGCCCGCGATCGCGATGACGGCGTTCTCCTCGAAGAGCAGCTGAGGTCCTATGAGTGTGACTTCCAAGGTCGCGGCCTCCGGCGGGTTTCCCACGAGACGGTTGGCAAGACGATGGGACCGAGCGTCCATGGGGCCGCTCACGGGCACGCCCTCGGTCTGGTAACCCCAACGACCGAGGTCCTGCACCGTCGTGAGCATTCCGGGCTTGAGAACGCGAATCCCCATCTCTTCCAGGCGCGTTCGGGAGTTCCAGGCGAGCGCTGGAGTCCGCCGAGGCTCACACCGGAACGAATCGGACCCGGTCGCCCGGCTTGAACAAGAATGGATCGCCGCGCTCGACGTCGAACGGTTTCAGATCGGTCCAGCCGATCAGGTTCCAGCCGCCCGGGGTCTCCGCAGGATAGATGCCGGTCTGACCACCCGCGATGCCCACCGAGCCGGTCGGCACCCGCACGCGCGGTGTGCTTCGGCGCGGCGCCGCGATGCGATCGTCGACATTCCCCATGTAGGCGAACCCAGGCACGAACCCAAGCATATAGACGCGGTAGACGACCCCGGAGTGCAGCGCAATCACATCGGCTTGCGTACACCCGCCGAATGCCGCCACCGCAGCCAGATCGGGGCCACCGGCACCGCCGTATCGCACCGGCACCTCCAGCGGTGCAGGCGCTGAGGCGCTGCCTTCAATCGGCCGGTCCGGGGCGCACGCCATCGTCTCGATCAACCCTTCCAAGGACGTGACGAGCGGATCGAAGTAGATGCCGACAGAACGATATGTCGTGACCACGTCCCGAACGCCAGGCAGCGCCGCACTGCGGATCGCCGCCGCGACAGCGAGCACGCGATCGTTCACCGCCGGATCGATGCGTGGCTCGAACTCCGCCACGACGGCCGAATCACCGGCCATCACGATCCGATAGTCGTCGGTCTCGACAATCGGGCGAGCAGCCCGCCGGGAATCGGTCATCAGCGGTCATCCCGCTCTGGGCAGGGTGTGATGAAACTTCTTACCACACGATACATGGCGCACACAGAGCCCAAGATCCTACGAAAGTTTTCTCTGTGCCCTCTGCGCCCTTGTGGTGATTCAGGAGGTTTTCGCAGAAACATGCTTCAGGTGTCACCAAACAGGCCCTGGAACGTGTCGCGCTACGCGCTGTCACCCCAGCGCCCGCAGCAGCTTGTCGTGAATCCCCCCGAACCCGCCGTTCGACATGATGAGGACGAGGTCGCCATCGCGCCGCTCGCGCGCGATCGTCGAGACGATTTCGTCCACCGTGGGAATGTAGCGGGCGTGTTTCCCGCCCTTCTTCAGATCGGCGACGAGACTGCTGACCGACAACCGCTCGGATTCGGGAAGATTCAACCGGAACACTTCGGCAATCACGATTTCGTCGGCGGCGTCGAAGGCCGCCGCTAAATCCTTCTGGAAGACGCGGCGGCAGGACGAGGCCGAACGCGGCTCGAACACCGCCCAGATACGCCGCTGGGGGTGCGCGATACGGAACCCTTCCAAGGTCTCGGCGATCGCGGTCGGATGATGCGCGAAGTCGTCGTACACCGACACGCCCGCGGAGGCGCCGCGCAGCTCGAGACGCCGTTTGATTCCCCTGAATCGCTTGAGCGAAGCCGCCATGACCGGCGGGTCGAGCCCGCTCGCCGAGCCCACCGCGATCGCGGCGAGCGCATTGCGGACGTTGTGCAATCCCAGGAGCGGAACCGTAAAGGATCCGAAGGGGGCGCCTTGCCGCCGTACCTTGAAAAACGTTCCGGTCGTGGCGATCGACACGTCATGCGCCTGCCAGTCGGCTGCTTCGGCCAGCCCGAACGTCTCGACGGGAGACCGCGCCGCGTCACCAAGCGCCACCGCCTCCGGATCGTCGGCGCCGAGAAGCAGGAGCCCGCGTCGCGGCACGAGGTTCACGAAGCGACGGAAGACGAGGCGAATGGCCTCGAGACTCGGATAGATGTCGGCATGATCGAATTCGACGTTGTTCACGATGGCGATGTCCGGAAGGTACTTGAGGAACTTCGCCGTCTTGTCGAAATACGCGCTGTCGTATTCGTCACCCTCGATCACGAAAGGCCGCCCTCCGCCGATGCGATAGCTCGAGCCGAAGTTCTCCGCGATGCCGCCGATGAGCACGCTCGGATCGAGCCCGCCGTCGGTCAGGATCCAGGCTGTCAGCGAGGTCGTCGTCGTCTTGCCATGTGTCCCCGCGATGACGATCGACTGCGCGCCCCACAGAAAATGGTCGCGGATCGCTTCCGGCAGGGAACAGTAGCGGATCTTTCGATCCAGCACCTCCTCGAGCTCGACGTTTCCGCGGGAGATCGCGTTGCCCACAACGACGAGGTCCAGATCGGCCGAAATGTGGCTCGCCTCGTACCCCTTCAAGGTGGTCACCTGCTGCTCGACCAGAAACTCGCTCATCGGCGGGTACATGTCCTGATCCGAGCCGCGCACGTCGTGGCCTTTCTGCTTGAGCATCGCGGCGAGCGACGCCATGCCCGTGCCGCAAATCCCGATCAGGTGAATGCGTTTCATGGCTCGACGGCCGCCTCCTCGATGATGAGGCGCGGGCGATCGTCCCCGACGATGCGCGCCATGACGCCGAGCGGCAGGGTCAGGGCGGGCCCGATCGTGTGGCCGGACGGAAAACCAAACAGGACCGGGCCCGGAAAGTCACTCAACACGTCTTCGATCACCGCGCGCGCACCGAGACCGCTCGATGGCTCGACGCAACGCGGGAGCTCGCCGAAAACGACCCCCGAGGCCCGCGCGACGAGACCGCTGTATTTGAGCTGCGTCAGCATCCGGTCGAGACGGTACGGCCGTTCACCCACCTCGTCGATGAACAGGATGTATTCGGCCGGGGGATCGAAGGCGTAGGGCGTCGCCAGCGACGCGACGATCTGCGCCAGGGTCCCACCGGCGAGCAGGCCTGTTGCCTCACCCCCTCTCACGGTTTGCAGACCGCGGGTGTTGAGCTCGCCCATGGGCCCGGGTCGGGTCAGGGCCCTGATGAAGGTGTCGCGATCGTACCCATCGGGGCCGCGGCTCAGGCGCCCGGCGAGCATCGGGCCGTGAAAACAGACGAGGCCGCAATTATTCAGGAAGATCAAGAGCGATGTCACGTCGCTGTAGCCGATGCAGATTTTCGCCGTGCGGCGGGCTTCATCTGGATCGAGCAGCGGCAACACGTGCGCGCTGCCGTAGCCGCCGCGGACCGCGATCAGCGCCCGGATGGACGGATCCACCCACGCGCGGCGGATCGCGGCGGCACGCGTGGCGGCATCGCCCGACACGTAGTCGCGTCGATCAAAAACCGTGTCGTCGAAGACCGGCTCGAATCCCAGCCGGCCGAGCTCCTCGACACCCGCGTCGAAGTCCTGGCGCGTGAAGGGGCTCGCCGGCGCCACCAGGGCCACGCGATCGCCGCGTTCGAGCAATCGAGGCTTGATCATGCGGGTCGCAGTCACAGAAACGCTGCAAGCGCGTCGGCAACCGCCTGATGCTCGGCGCGTCCGACCACGGCACGAAGGTCTCGTGACGTCCGTGCAGGCGTGTGTCCGGAGAGAAAGCGCTCCTTGGCATGGCGCTGGCGCGACATCGCATCCTCGACCCGCCGGGGCGGCAGCTCGTCGCGCTCGAGGGCGTGAATCAACCGCTCCAGCACCTGCGCCTGCGTTTGATAGGCGGCGCCGCAGACCAGCACGGTATCGCAGCCGGCGGCGATCGCCCGAACGGCGGCCTCAGGCGCCGCGAAACGATCGGCGATCGCACGCATGTCGAGGTCGTCGCTCAGAATGAGGCCGTTGTAGCCGAGCTCGCCGCGCAGCACGTCGCCAACGACCCGGCGCGACAAGGTCGCCGGTGCCTGGTCGTCGAGTGACGGGATCAGGACGTGCGCGGTCATGATCGAGGCGACACCCGCCTCGACGGCCGCGCGAAACGGAACCAGTTCTACGTCCCGAAGGCGTTCGGGGGGATGCTCGACGATCGGCAGCTCGTGGTGAGAATCGACGGACGTGTCGCCGTGACCCGGAAAGTGCTTGCCGCATGCCGCGATGCCGTTTTCCTGGAGCGTCTCGATAATGATGCGGCCGAGCTTCGCCACGGTATGCGGGTCGTCCGACAGAGCCCGGTCGCCGATGACGGGATTCCTCAGATTGCTGTGAACGTCGAGGACGGGGGCGTAGTCCAGCGTGATGCCGACGGCGTCGAGCTCCGCGGCGAGCGCGCGCGCGAACCGACGCGTCAACTGCTCGTCGCCGCTCCGCCCGAGCGTCGCCATCGGCGGCCACTCCGTGAACGGCGCACGGAGACGGGCGACGCGGCCGCCTTCCTGATCGACGCTCACCCAAAGCGGCAGATCGCTCGCCAGCGACTGGACCTCACGGGCCAGATCCGCGACCTGTTCCGGCCGATCGATGTTGCGCGCGAAAAGGATGACGCCAGCCAGATCGAACTCGCCGGCGAGCGCGGCCAGCTCGATGGGAACACTCTGGCCGTCGAAGCCCGCAATCATCAGCTGACCGATGTGCCGATGGAGATCGCGCGAAGGACGCATCAGGACTCGCGGCAAGCACACATGGCGGGTGGCGAAGCGCTCGGGCGCAGCCATTATAATGCGTCGGTGCGCGTCGAAGCGTCAGCGCCGACTCGGATCGATCTCGCGGGCGGCACCCTCGACATCTGGCCGCTCTATCTCTACCACCACGGCGCGCAAACGCTGAACGCGGCGATCAGTCTTCGCGCGCATTGTTCGCTCTCCCCGCTCGGCGGTCGCCGCGTGGTCATTCGAAGCGAGGATACTGGACGAATCGTCGAAGCGGCGGGCTGGGACGCGCTTCGGGCGGACGGCGACCTTCGCCTCCTCGAACGCATTCTGCACTTCTTTCAGGCCGACGGACTCGAGCTCGTCACGCGATCCGAATCGCCGATGGGCGCCGGCATCGGCGGCTCGTCGGCCCTGAACATCGCCGTCTGCAGCGCCCTGGCTCGCTGGATGGGCGTCACCTATTCCGACGATCAGCTGCTCAACCTCGCCATGAACGTCGAAGCGCAGACGATCGAAGTGCCGACCGGCGTGCAGGACTACCGGCCCGCCTTCTACGGCGGCGTGTCTGCCATCGAGCTCGGGGTGGGAGGTGTCCGCCGGGTGGAGCTGGCGGTCGATCCCGTCGAGATCGAAAGGCGGATCGTCCTTGCCTATACGGGGGCGTCGCGGAATTCGGGCATCAACAACTGGGAAGTCACCAAACGCCACATCGATGGGGATCGCCAGGTCTTCGAGAACTTCGAGCGCATCCGCGACATCGCGCGGGCGATTCGCCAGGCTGTCACCGCCGGCGACTGGAACGAGGTCGGATGGCAGATTGCCGCCGAATGGGAGAATCGGAAACGGCTGGCCCCCGGCGTGACGACGTCCGAGATTGAGGCGTTGATTGAACGCGCGCGCAATGCCGGAGCCCTGGGCGCCAAGGTGTGCGGCGCCGGCGGAGGCGGCTGTCTGTTCTGCTTCTGCGATCCCGCGCGGCTGCCCGCTGTCCGGCGGGCGCTGGCCCAGGGGGGCGCGCGTGTTCTCGACTTCCGGATCGAGCGCGCCGGCGTGCGCATCGCGGCAACCGACTGACGGACATGCCCACACCGCTCGAAGAGATCCGCCGTCTGTACTACGAGACGAAGCCGGCTACGATCAAACGTGATCTCGCGCGCGCCATCGAGCTGCTCAAGTCCATGGCCACCGAGGAAGAGCGCGAGCGCGCCGCCGTCTACATGGACGGCCTGTCGCTGATGCGATCGGAATGGCGCGTCAGGGACAGGAAGCGACCCCAAGCGCGGCAACGTTCACGACGCGCCGAGTGAAGGTCCGCGGGCCGGGAGGCTCTGGGACGAGGCGACGACCCGGCTACTTCTGTCGCGACTGCAATGTGAGAAGCACCTTGCGGGCCGCGAGGCGCACCGCCTCGGGCAGATTCCGGTCGACCGCCATCAACTTCACGTCACGTTGCGTCAGACGCGAGACGAGCGAGAGGGAAATCGCGAGCGGCGTTTTTGGATTCCGGGCGAGCGCCGAGGCGACCCCATAGTTCTTCACCCAGCCACGGTTCGTGCCGATCACGCGCAGGACTTCTTCGGACACGTTAGCCATCCGGGAGAACGACTCGACCTCCGTGTCGGTCAGCTTGGGACTGCTCAGCACCGCAATGGCCACGAGCTTCGCGGGGTCCCGAATCAGCTGGCTCCGTTGCTCGCGCGTGCCGCGCATCGCGATTCTGACGCGCTCGGCGACGGTCCTGAGCGCCAGCGGTTTTGGCGCCGCCGTCGCCGAGCTCGCCGCCTCTTCTCCGCCTGCCGGAGCCGTGTCAATCAGGGGGGCGGAGGTGTCGATCGCCTCAACCGCGGCGGGTCGCACGTTGCGCCGAGCGAAGAAGGCCTTGATGTCGCCCGGCACGTCCGATCGAGCGAGAAACGCTTCGAGCGCGGCTCGGTCGATCGCCTCTATCGTCGCGTCGGCCGCGCGGGCGACCTCAGGATCCGAATCGGTGCTCAGGAACATGAGCAGCGCCAGCTGTTCGAGCGCGCGCGGCGCCACCGCGCCGCGCGCCGCCATCATGCGGACGTCGTGCGGAACATCGCCGCGGCGAAAGTAGTTGAGCAGGGGGGTGGAAATCCCGAGATCCATCTCGCCCCGGACATCGTACGAAGGGGAACCTGGAAACACGGAGACCGCCGAGGTCAACTGCGGAGGTAGCTCGTGAGATTCTCCCTCGTGATCGTGACTTTCACCCGCTCGCCGCTCGATCCCAGCGATCGGCCCGGTCGTCCGGCCAGCATGAAGCCAAAGGTCGCCGCGTCACCGATGTCGAGAAAGATCTCATCCTGCGCCCGCACCGTCTCGTGATCGCCTTGGTGCATGAGCTGCGCGACCTTCTTCTCGCCATCCGCAATCGCCACCACCCAGCACTCGCCGGTCGGCGCGATGTCGAGGACGAGCGTATCCGGACGTGCGGCCGCCGGCCTCGGCGCGAGCACCGGCGTGTCGACCGCGGGACCCTCCCGTGTACCCGTCGTTCGCGCCGTCGGGGGCGCGATCGATGCCGCCGGCGCCGCGGTCTCCGCGTGCGTGTCGGACGGCTGACGCCAGAAGTGCAGCAGCAGGTAGATGACCGCAGCGGAGACGGCGAGCAGGATGAGCCACAGGAGCATGTTCGCGAACCGCTCGCGCTCGCCCGGCTCGTTCATCGCGTACGTGTCGGCCCGGCGTGCGGACGGTGGTGGCTCCTCGTCCACCGTCTCTGCCAGAAAATGCTGGAGGGTCTGCTCCGGGTCGAGCCCTACCTCGGCGGCGTACGCCCGAATGAATGCGCGCGTGAAGATGCCGCCCGGCAGGCGCGAGAAATCATTCCGCTCCAGCGCGCCGAGCACGCCGACCGAAATCTTCGTGCTCGCCGCGATCTGCTGCAGCGTGAGGCCGCGCCGCTCTCGCGCAATCTTCAGCTCGGTTCCGAAATCCATCGCCGGTACAAGTACAGAAGACGTTCGGTGCGCGATGTCCAACTTCAGGCGCACACGCCGATGGGCATCATCCGGCTTCGTCAAAGCTTCGGTACTTTAGACGAGTCTCCGGGGGCCGTGTCAAACAGCTGTCGAGCCCGCACGACCAGGCCCTCCACCACCTCGGGCAACTCCTCGTCCTCGGTTCCCTCTGGCCCCAGAAAGAAATCAATGGCGGCAAATCCCGCAGCACCGGTGCCCCGCAGCAGAGCCAGCGTATCCACCGAGATTCCCCCAATCGCAAGGACCGGGACCGACGACTTGCCTACCACCTCGGCCACACGCTCGGGACCGCCCGTGGGTGTCACGTCCTTCGATCGGCTTCTGAAGACAGTACCCACGATGACATAATCCGCAACAGCACCGCAGAGACAGGAGTGCTCAGGATCATGCACGGACTGCCCTATCAAGAATCCTGTCGGGACGAGCGTGCGCGCCCTCGACGCCGGGAAGGAGTCCTCGCGCAG
>JACPPN010000146.1 GCA_016190995.1 Acidobacteriota bacterium
CGACGGGCACGCTCAGACCGTTGCGACCACGGAGTCTTCTCGCGAAGCTCAGACGGATCCTGGTGACACGAGGATTGCTGTTGTCAACATTCAGCAGGTCGCCGCCGAATCCGTCACCGGAAAAGCTCTTGCGGGCCGGGTCGATGCGTTGAATCAACAGAAGGCCAGTGAATTGAACCAGAGGAGGAAGGCCTTGGAGGCGGCCCAGCAGAAGCTGGAATCCGCTGCGTCGGTGTTGAACCCGAACGCCTTGGCGCAGCTTCAGAAGGATATCGAGCGGCAACAGATCGACCTTCAGCGATTCACCGAGGATGCGCAGGCGGACATCCAAGACCTGCAGGCGCAGGTGCAGAATGAGTTCGAGGCGAGGCTCACACCGATTCTCGAGGAAGTTGCGAGAGAGCGCGGGTTACATCTGCTGTTCAGTCTGGTAGACAGCGGGTTGGTCTGGGCAGATCCTTCTCTTGACGTCACGAGCGAAGTGATCAAGAAGCTCGACGCCAGGTGATTCATCGGTGCCCAAAAAATGTATTCTCACGTGCCCATCGACACGGGATGCCTGGCACTTCAACCCTCCCTCGAGGCAGGAGTTGAGTCGACGAGTCAATAAATCGTGTGCATCTCGCATATGAGATGGAGCGAACGATGAGGACGATGATCCGAATCGAATCACAGTGCCGGTTGAAGCCGGCAACAGGAGCGTTACTGACGGACGCTGCCAAAGACGATCGCGCGCACGATGGACCGGTTAAAACCGGAAGCGACGGGCTTCTTCACCGATCGCGGTGTGAGGACGGCATCATGCCGACGAATATGAGGCTCATGGCATCGCGCCCAAGGATGCAAGGCCTGAGAGCCGGAGGCTCATTGACAGATGGGCTGGGCTGCACGCCGTGCGCACTGGACTCGGCTTCGCCGCGAGGTGTCTTTCTGTGGGCGTCGATGAGTTGAGCCAAGTTTTCTAGCTAAAATAGCTTCCAACGAAAATACGTCCCACGGTCATGCCGTGATGGGTCGCACCGACATCTGCGAATCTCAAGTCGAGAACGCCCAATGTGGTCACACGGTTAAATGCGGCTCAGGCGCCCGGGCGTCACGCTGCGCCGGGTGGAACACCATGAGCGAACGTCAAATCGGAATCCGCGAACTGGAGTCCAAATTGAGCGACTGCGTGCGCGAGATCAGGGCCAGCCAAACGATCGTGGTGACGGAGCGTGGACGCCCCGTCGCCCGCATCAATCCCGACGCAACGTCGCTGCGCGAGCGGTTGACGGCATTCATGAACGCTGGCGGTATCCAATGGAGTGGGCGGCGATTGAGGCGGACGACACCGGTGGCACGGGTACGCGGGACGCGGGGTTGCTGATTTCGTCAGCAAGAATCGCGAGTTGAACCGACCGATTGACAGGAGTGATTAGTTATAGCTAATATGAAGATGGGCTGGACGCTCGTCTTCTACCAGACGCCAGCCGGTCAGCGGCCGGCGGCGGTGTTTGTGGAACAACTTTCGGAACCTGCGCGAGCCGCGGCTGCAGCTCTGTTGCTGGCTCTGCGCGAGCGAGGCAACCAGCTACGGGCGCCGCACTCCAAGCCTTTGGGAGAAGGGTTGTTCGAGTTGCGAAGTGTTCCCCACGCGGTCCGAATCTTCTACATGTTCTTGCCGGGCCGACGAATCGTGCTGCTCGACGGAATCGTGAAGAAGCGCGACGACATTCCAACCGCGGTTCTCACGCGGTTGCGCCAGCTCCAACGGGAAGTGCTGGCCAGCAAGCCGTAGGATGCGAAAGCCATGAAGAAAAAGATCACGACTGGTCCCGCCGACGCGTGGTTGGACCGATTGGTTCACCATTCGCCAGAGTTTCAAGCTAAGGTGGACGAGGAACTGGCGGCCATCAACGTCGCGCAGGACTTGGTCGCGCTCCGTGAGGCCCGAGGCCTGTCGCAGCGGCAACTCGCGGAACAGCTCGGTGTCACGCAGTCTGCAATTGCCCAGCTCGAATCGGCGGAGCCGCGGAATCTCGAGTTGCTGACTCTTGTTCGAGCGGCGACGGCTCTGGGTGGGCGAGTCGACGTGTCGATTCGGGCGCGCTCGACGCCCCGGCGCCGAGCTGTGCGGCGACCACGAAAGCCGTCGCGGACGCGCGCTGCTCAGCACGCATGATCGAGGGCGCGCAGACCCTTATGCTGGCCTTATGCAGTCGTGAAAAGTCGCGATTTTACTGAGCGAATCTCAAGGCGAGCACTCGGTTCGGGACCGAGGGGTCGGTGGTTCAAATCCACTCGCCCCGACCAACTTTTCCCGAAAGCATTAGGAAAGTCCTTCGGTCATGGTCGGCGATGTTCGGCCATGATCCGTCGTTTGTTGACGCGAAGAATCCGGTTATCACGTTGGCACACACTCTTCGCGGCATGCTCGCATGACGATCGCGATGCCCAAGCGTGCGGTATTCCTGGACTTGAACGGGACCCTCGTGATGCCGGTTCTCGTTGAACGGCTGGCGGACCTCAAGCCTATCGATGGGGTGGCGGCGGGCGTGGCGCGGCTGTGTCAGGCTGGATTTCTTTGTCCCGTCGTGACAGTGCAGTCCCGGATTGAGAAGGGATTCTTCACAGAGTCCGACTTTCGGCAGTGGTTCGCAGCCTTGGCACGCGACATGGCGGCACACGGTGCGACCTTGCATGGTCCCTACGTGTGCCCACATCGTTTCTCGACAAGCTGCGATTGTGCCAAGCCGGAGGTGCGGCTATTCGAGCGCGCCGCGAGGGACCTCGGGCTCGAGTTGTCCAGTTCGTTTGTCATTGGCGATTCGCTTGCTGATGTCGAAGCGGCGACTCGCTTCGGGGGGCGGGGATGTCTCATCCGAGCAGCAGCCACCTCAACGGACGATGAAGCACACGCGCGACGATTTGCCAGTTACATCAGCGGCACGTTTGGCGAGGCCGTCGACTGGATTCTGAGCCAGGAAACGTCGGAGTCCACTGATACATTCTCCGTCGAGAGGTGACCATGCGCCTCTCTTGCCTGCCTCAATGCCTCAGTCGCTTCCTCACCTTCGCGTCGGGGTCGTGCCATTTGGCCTCGCGATCGTTGTTGTCGAGCGCCCTCATGAATAGAAACTCCAGTTGCGCCATCTCATCCGGAGTGACGCCGGCACGGCCGTCAGGCGACTTCGGGGCCAGAGAGCTTCCCACGCCGACTTATAGTGAACGGGTGCGCCGCGCCGTCGCCGCCCTGACACTCACCCTGATCGCGTTCGTTCACGTTGCAGATCGGGTCCTTTGCCCGGACGGCTGCGCGGACGACGCTCGCCAAGGGCAGGCGACGACCGTCCCAGGTCATGACGTGCCCAGCACCTGCCTCCTGTGCCTCAGCAGCATCACTTCTGCACCGAACGTGCTGACGGCATCACCGGCACGGGTCGAAGCGTCGGCACCGCCGGTCCGCGATGCTGGCATTCTGCTGAATCCCGATCGGCGCGTCGAACACCCACCGCGATTCTCCTAGACAGTCCTCCTTTTTCTGACGTTTCGACGCTCCTGGTGCGTCGTGAAAGGGTCGAAGTGTTCAGGGTGGCGAGAATCGTACTTTTGGTGTCCTGGATCTGCGCGGCGACAGCGTATGCTCAGGCTCCCGTCGTGATCCAGGTCGACGTTCGGTTTAACTCTGCTCCGGTCCCGGACGCGACTGTCGTGATCAATGGCTCAACCCACATGACGGCGGCCGACGGGTCGCTCTCCGTCAACGTGGAACCGGGCGAGATCGAGATCACGATCGTCAGGGAGGGCTTCGTACCCGTGACCACGACCGTGACTCTCGAAGCAGGCCAGACGCAGCAGGTTGTCGTCGATTTGCAACTGCAACCAACAGTCGAGGAGCACGTCACGGTATCTGCGACGCGGACAGACAAGCGTCTGGAGGATCAACCGATGCGGGTCGAAGTACTCGCTCGCGAGGAAATCGAGGAGAAGATGCTCATGACGCCCGGCGACATCGTGATGATGTTGAATGAAATGGGCGGGATGCGGGTGCAGACAACGTCACCATCACTCGGCGCTGCGAGCGTCCGAATCCAAGGAATGAGAGGGCGCTACAGCAGGTTTTTTTCCGATGGCCTCCCGCTGTTCGGCGAAGTGGGCGGGCTGGGTCTCCTGCAGATCCCGCCGATGGACTTGGGTCAAGTCGAAGTAATCAAGGGGGTAGCCTCGTCACTTTATGGCGCAGGCGCGATGGGCGGGGTCGTCAATTTGATCTCGCGCCGTCCCGGGCCGGAGACCGAGCGCGAGATCCTGCTGAACCGCTCGACACGCGGGGCGACGGATGCTGTCGTTTGGTATGCGACGCCCGCTCAGCAGGGCTGGGCTTTCACGCTACTCGGAGGCGGTCACTGGCAGGAGCGCACGGACGTCAACGACGACACCTGGTCAGACCTGCCGGGCTACTCGCGCGGCATCGTCCGTCCTCGCGTGTTCTGGGATGGCGGTAACGGCCGGACGTTCTTCGCGACCGCCGGATTCATGGCGGAGGATCGCGAAGGCGGAGGCACACCCGCGGGCATTCCGTATCGGGAAGCTCTGGACACACGCCGAGTGGACGCTGGTGCGGTCGGCCAGTTGCTGTTCCGGCAGCGCTACCTGCTCAGCGCCCGCGCCGCGATCATGCAGCAGCGCCACGATCACCAGTTCGGAGACGTCGGCGAGCGAGATCGCCATGAGACAGCCTTCGGCGAAGTGACCGTTCGCGCGCCGGCGGGCCGTCACATGGTGATCGCCGGCGTTGCGTTCGAACGTGATGCCTTCCGTCCCCAGGACCTTCCGCAGTTTGCGTACACGTTCACCGTTCCGGGAGTGTTCGTGCAGGATGACGTGGACATCACGAAATGGTTGTCCGTCAGCGCAAGCGCGCGTCTGGATCACCACAGCGAGTACGGAACATTCTTCAACCCGCGGGTCTCGGGGCTTCTCCGATCCGGGGCATGGACGAGCAGGGTCTCCCTTGGAAGCGGATTCTTCGGACCGTCGCCGTTGACCGAAGAGACCGAAGCGGCCGGACTCTCGCGACTCGCCATTCCACGGGGGCTCCGCGCCGAAGAGGGACGCAGCGCATCGTTGGACGTGAGCCGCACGGACGGTCCACTGTCCTACACGTTGATGCTGTTCGGCTCTCGCATCCGCCATCCGATAGACGTCGATCGCTCGCGTGGGCTGGTTCTCACCAATCTACGGGAGGCCACGACAAACGTCGGCGTGGAGCTGCTCGGCACGCTCCGCCGAGAGCCCTACGCGGTGACCGCGACCTACACGTATGTGCAGGCGCGCGAACGTGACGAGGGCGTCCGGCGGCAGGCGCCACTGACGCCCCGCCACTCGGCTGGCGTTGTCGGCATGTGGGAACGTGGGGACGTCGGGCGAGTCGGCGTGGAGTTCTACTACACAGGCGCGCAGCGACTCGAAGAGAACCCCTTCCGCGAGACGAGCCGACCGTACGCGATTGTCGGTCTGCTCGCGGAGCGGCAGTTCGGTCGGGTCCGCCTGTTCGTCAACGGGGAGAACCTGACTGGGGTTCGGCAGACGACGTGGGATCCGCTAATCCGTCCGACCCGAGCACCGGACGGCCGGTGGACCGTCGATGCGTGGGCGCCGCTGGAAGGCCGAAACATCAACGGAGGCGTCCGGCTCCGATTTTGAAGGCGTCTCCGAGCGCCATGAACACCGCTTGCCTCGTCGGCAGGTTCCCGTTTAGGATCCATGCCGTCCGTGGCGGTACTTCACTTGGACGACGACGATGGCAGCACTGGGCGAGCAAATCACCGTGAATCCGGAGCAGTGTGGCGGCCGTTCCTGCATTCAGGGCATGCGCATTCGAGTTTCCGGTGTTCTTGACCTGCTGGCGAACGGACTCACTCGCGCGCAGGTGCTCCAAGCACCTCCGGATCTTGAGCCCGAGGGCATGATCGCCTGCCTCCGCCTCGCAAGTCGTCGTCTCGACTATCCAATCGTAGCCGCGTGACGGTCTGGATTGACGTCAAAGCGCGAACGTTGTGGGGGGTGGCTCGGCCGCGTCGTTGCTGCCGCAGCGCCGGTCGAGAACGAGCGGTCTCTAGTATCGGGCTTCGTTGATGACCATTCATCTAATCAACCCTAGTCACGTCTCATTTGGCATCGGTGTCATCACGCCTCGCTGGTTGTATGTTCTTGCATCGGCGACGCCTGCCTCATACGCGACGCCGGTTCTCACCGACGAGACCCTCGAGCCGCTCGACGCGACGATCTTCAAAGCCGGAGATGTCGTCGGGATCGGCATTCACACAGGGAATGCCTTGCGTGGATACGAAATCGGGAGCCTCGCGCGTGCGGCGGGCGCCTACGTCGTGTTTGGTGGCATTCACGCCACCCTTTATCCCGACGAGGCTCGAGATTTCGGCAGCGCGCATGCGGTCGTTGCAGGCGACGGAGAGCGGGTGTGGCCCGTGGTGCTGCGTGATTGCGCCGCCGGAGCGCTGAAGCCGAGCTACGACGGCGGCCGCATCGGCGCTGACGAGTTCCTGCCTGGCCGGTGGGAACTGCTGCCGGCGGGGCGCTATATGTGGGCATCCGTTCAGACGGTACGCGGCTGCCCGAAGCACTGTTCGTTCTGCTCCGTGTGGCGGACCGATGGTCAACGTCCCAGGCAGCGTCACGTCGACGGCGTGGTCGACGAGATCATCGATCTGCGCCGTCGGGGCTTCCGCTTCATCGCGCTCGCGGATGACAATTTTTATCCAGTCACGCTGAACGACCTGCGGATGGCGTCGCGCCGTCAGGATCCGCGCCACCTAGAACAGTTGAGAGCAACGCGCGCGGAACGGTTCGAGTTGATGGAGCGGCTGGAGCGCCTTCCAGCGGACACGGTGTTCTTGACCCAGATCACCATGGAGGCCGCGGAAGATCCTGAGTTCCTGAAGGCCATGCAGCGGGCGCACATCAAAGGCGCGCTGGTCGGCGTTGAGTCGGTGACACCCGAGGGGCTGAAGGACATCTACAAGGACTTCAACGAGAGCGGCGAGGCGCTTGTCGAGCGGCTCCGTGGTTTCCGTCAATATGGGGTACATGTCCTGGGGTCGTTCATCTTTGGCTTGCCGAGTGATCGTCCGGAGACGTTCGAGGCCTGCCTCGCGGTTGCCGAACGAGCGGATCTCACGTTTGCGCAGTTCGTCATGCTGACGCCGTTTCCCGGCACGCTGGACTTCCTCGAGTGGGAGAAGTCGCTTGGGCCTGATCCACCGCGCGTTGGAGGCGTCCCCGTTACGCGGCACTGGCTCATCCCCCAGGCGAGCCGTCCCAAGGTGTACATCCACCACCCCCTGATGACCGCCGAGCAGATTCGACAGCACACGCAACAGGTGTGGGATCGCTTCTATTCGCTTCGCAGCATCTGGCATCGCTCGCGCGCGGTGCGGTCCCTGAAGGCGCGGCTCGCGTTTCTGCTGATTTCCAAAGTCTACCGCCAGATGTATGCGAACACGGGAATCGCGACCGACAGCGCGCGAGTGAGCCGCTCGGCGCGGTGGGCACGCGTCATGGCTGTGCCCTGCCGCTACTTATTCGCCGGTCGGGCGATCCCAGACCTCCAGCTTCGCTGACCGTCGCTGAAGTACGCGCGGCTGGAATCGGCGACGACCCAACGATCCGCAGCAGGCGCATCTGTTCATTGAAGGACGCTACTGAGTCGCCACGCCTCTAGCGCCGCAAGTGGAATGGCACGCTCGTGACGACGACGTTGGGTTTGAAGAGCAGCGCCCCCTTGATCAGGAGCGCCCGCTGATTGTGAAACAGATGGTGCCACCATTTCGCGGGCACGAACTCCGGCAGGACGACCGTGAGAAAGTCCTCCGGGCGCTCAGCCTCGACCTGCCCGATATATTCCAGAAACGGCTCCATCAGCGAGCGATACGGCGAGTCCAGCACCGCGAGCGGTACGCCCTGTCCCCACTGCTGCCAGTCGTGCCGGAGTTGGTCGGTCATCATCGGGTCGACGTTCACGTACACGGCGCGCACGTCAGGTGAGAGTGTCTTCGCGTACTCGACCGCCTGGACGACCGCCCGATGCACCCCGCTGATCGGGACGAGCACGGTGTTCTGACGGCGTGAGACCTCCTTTGCCCAGCCCTTCAGCGAGAGTTGTGACGCCACCACGTCGTAGTGACGCTTCGTGACGCGGAAAAAGACGACGTGAAGCGGAATCAGAAGCAGGATGATCCAAGCCCCCTCGTGGGCCTTGGTGACGGCCACGACAATCAGGACGATACCGGTCACCACGGCGCCGAAGCCGTTGATGGCGGCGCTCGTCTTCCAGCCGGGTCCGCGGAGCCGCCGCCAGTGCACGACCATTCCCGCCTGCGACAGGGTGAAGGAGACAAAGACGCCAATCATGTACAGCGGGATCAGCGAGTGGGTATCGCCACCGTACACGACGAGCAGGGCGCCAGCGAAGATGCTGAGTCCCACGATGCCGTTCGAAAAGGCGAGCCGGTCCCCCTGGTTCATGAGCTGGCGGGGCACGTAACGATCGCGGGCCAGGATGGATGCCAAGCGTGGGAAGTCGGCGTACGCCGTATTGGCGGCGAGCACGAGGATGAGCATCGTCCCCGCTTGGACGAAGTAGTACGGTACACCTCGCCCGCCGAAGACGCCCCGCGCAATCTGCGACACGACCGTCTCCTGCTCGCTCGGCACGACGTGGTACGCGTGCGCGAGCAGCGTAATGCCGAGAAACATTGTGATCGACAGCACGGCCATCATCAGCATCGTCGCTGCCGCGTTTTTCGACTCGGGCGGCTTGAACGCGGGTACGCCGTTCGACACCGCCTCCACGCCGGTCATGGCCGTGCAACCGTTTGAGAATGCCGTCAGGAGGAGGAACAGTGTCAGCGTCTGGCCGGTCGGCTGAATCGGATCCACAGCTTCGACGGGCTGGACGGTCCCGTTGAGCGCGCGCCAGGCCCCGACGGCGATGAGCATCAGCAGGCTCACAACGAAGAAATAGGTGGGAACGGAAAAGATCCGCCCAGACTCCCGGATGCCGCGGAGATTGCCCAGCATGATCACGAGCACGAATCCGAGCGTCATCTCAACGCGATTGAGGTGCCACGCTGGAAATGCGGAGGTGATCGCCGCGACGCCCGCCGCGATGCTGACGGCCACGGTCAGGACGTAGTCAATCAAAAGCGCCCCAGCGGCCACGAGTGCCGGCGTCTCGCCGAGGTTGTCTTTCGCCACGATGTAAGCGCCGCCGCCGCTTGGGTAGGCGTGGATCGTCTGGCGGTACGAGAAGACGACGACCGCCAGGATGGTGGCGATGACGAAGGCGATCGGGCTGGCAACGCCAAGTGCGCCCACGCCCACGAGTACCAGGACGCGCAGGATCTCCTCCGTGGCGTACGCAACCGACGAGAGTGGGTCGGACGAGAGCACCGCGAGTCCGGTGAACCTGGACAGACGCTCGTGGTGGGCGAGATGCGAAGGAATCGGGTCGCCGACGACGACCCGCTTGACCTGAGAGAGGAGCGCTTCTTCAACCACGATGCTTCCAACCGCCGACGGGGTTAGCTGACGGGCTTGAGATTGGAAGTTCTCTATCCGCCTTGGCCCTTCGGGCTGCGGCGCAATACGCCCCGCGGACGCGCCTGCGTCCGGCTGGTTCCCCCGCATCGCCCGAGCGGGCGATTTAGGCTTGGTATTTGTACTATCTCAGAAAGCCATAAGAAAACCGTAATAATTACAACCTCCTTCCTGAGCTTCTAGCGCCCCGTTACGCCGTCTCAGCCGACAGTGAGACCGTGCGGGCGTCGGGCGGCACCAGAAACGTGAGGCTTGCGTTTACGGCCGCGATCGCCTCGATAGCCGTGCTCGCCTGGACACCGCCATTTGTCAGCTTCGCTCAGGCCGTCGTCGCGGCTCTTTGGTGCATCTGGCTCGGACGGCCCCACCCGGTGCGGCGAGCGGCGCGGGGCAAAGGGGCCACGCAAGCGAGCCGCTTCGTGGGGGCAGGAGCCCCACGATCCAACCTTGATATCGTGGCGTCGCGGCGTCAGGATTGGAATGCCCGCCTTCGCTCGTGGCGATAGCGATCGAGCGACAGCGCGGCTCGCCCGAGTTCGCGCCATGCGCTTCGTCGAGGCTCGCCCTCTGGCCTGCGAAGGCGGCCGAAGCTACCGGGCCTTTCTGGCCGTGGAGGCGGCCCAGGACCCTCACATTGGCACTTCTGCACATCCGACCCCCCTTCGCTCGTCGAGCTTCCGCCTTCGCTGAAGTTTCGGCGGACCGCCGCAGCCTTGGCGGAGTCTGGTCGGCGAGGTCCCGGCGTAACCTGGCCGGAGGCGGACGCCGTCTTCCTCCTCCCATCGAGTTCGGGGCGCTGCTTGTCGCCCTCAGTGCGATCGGCCTCTTGACGGCGCTGCATTTCGCCTGGCTCGGCGTAACCAATCCGACGATCGTCGCGCTCTCGTTCTTGCTCGTCGTCTTGATCGTGGCCACGGTTTCGACGCGATGGGTCGCGATCGCGACCTCGCTGCTGGCCTTTCTCTGCTTCAACTTCTTCTTTCTCCCGCCCGTAGGAACCTGGACGATCGCCGATCCGCAGAATTGGGTGGCACTGTTCACGCTCCTGGCGGTCAGCATCATCGCCAGCCATCTCTCCTCCCAGGTACGGCGCCGCGCGCAGGAAGCGACAGCGCGGCGCGACGAGCTGGCGCGGCTCTTCGACCTGACACGCGACATCCTGCTGACGACGGTCACTGCGGACGCCGTCGCCCTCGTGGCGCGGTACATCGCCCGGCGGTTCAGCCTTAAAGGCGTCACCATCTGCTTGCCGGAGCCACGGGGGTGGAAGCTTCATCACTCCGGCAAACGAACCTTTGAGATCGATACGGGGCGACTGGATAGCGCCCTGGCTGCGGCGCGGGCGCGGCTCGAACTTGACGCGCATGAGCGCACGTATGCCGGCCACAGCCGAATCGAGGCCCCCGATGGCACAAGCGCTTGGCTCGTGCCGCTTCGCCTCGGAACTCGCCCGGTTGGCCTGCTCGCGCTCCAAGGTGAGGATGTCGAGTCAGGTACGCGGGACGCGATAGCGGGGGTGACGGCGATCGCGATCGAGCGAACACAACTGCTGGAGGAACGCGAGGAAGCGGAAGTCGTCCGGCGCGGCGCCGAGCTGAAGTCGGTCCTGCTCGCCTCGCTCAGCCATGATCTGAAGACGCCGCTGACGGCCGTCACTGTTGCAGCCAACAATCTGGATGCTTCGTGGCTGACGGCGGAGCAGCGACGCGAGCAAGCGGAGATCGTGCGAGCGGAACTCAGGCGGTTGACTCGCCTGTTCCAGGACATTGTGGACATGGCGAGGATTGAGACCAATGCCGTCGCCGCCGAGCCGGAATGGGTTCAGCCCGCGGAGATTGTCGAGGCGGCGGCGCGTCAGGTCGATCACGCCCTCGCCCCACACAAGCTGGAGATCGACGCCGGGACGGACAAAGCCCTTGTTCGCCTCGATCCACGACTCACCTCGGCCGCGCTCGCCCATCTACTTGAGAACGCCGGTCAATACTCGCCTCCGGGCTCGACGATCACCGTGCGTGCCACACTCTTGTCGGATGAGCTCCAGATTGCCGTGTGCGATCACGGCGTCGGGATTGCGCCACAGGACCTCGATTACCTGTTCGAACGGTTCTATCGCGGGGTCGATGCACGCCAGCAACGGTTCGGGACAGGAATGGGGTTGGCCATTACGCGCGGATTGTTAGCGGCCGCGGGGGGGCGAGTGTGGGCCGAGAACCACCCGGAGGGTGGCGCCATCTTTACGATCGCGGTGCGGGCGGAAAGCCGAACGGCCGCTGCGCTCGAAGGGGAAAGTCCTTGACCCGTCCAGTGCAGATCCTATTGGTAGACGATGAAGTGTCGATCCAGCGCGCCATGACACCGCTCTTGCGCTCGCACGGTTACACGGTCACGGTCGCGGGCAACGGGCGCGAGGCGCTGGATGCGTTCGAGCGCGAGCGCCCCGACCTCGTCATCCTTGATCTTGGGCTCCCGGATATGGACGGGAGCGAGGTCTGCCGCCGAGTACGCGAGCGCGCCGACACGCCAATCCTCATTCTGTCCGCGCGCGGCGTGGAGAAGGACAAGGTGGCGGCGCTGGATCAGGGTGCCGACGACTACGTCACGAAGCCGTTCGGGCCGGAGGAGCTCATGGCTCGCGTGCGTGCCGCGCTCCGCCGATCGCTCGGCCGCGAGGGCACGCTCCACGGCCAGCTCACGCGAGGGGATTTGACGATTGATTTCGATCGCCGGCGGGTCCACCGTGGTGAGCTCGAAATCAGACTGACGCCAAAAGAGTTCGAGCTGCTGACGCTCCTCGTCACGCACGCCGGCCGTGTTCTGACCCACCGAACCATCCTGAAGGCGATCTGGGGTACCCACGGTATCGATCAGCCCGAACACCTCCGCGTCTTGATGGGTCAGCTTCGAAAGAAGATTGAGCCCGACCCTGCCGGCCCTCGGTACCTCTTGACGGAACCCTGGGTTGGCTATCGCTTCGCGGACGAACCCGACTGAGCAGGCCCGCGTCGCTCCGCTGCCGTCGCGGCAAAGCTGGCATTATGGAACTCTTACGAATCGCCCGCCGCGAGGGCATCCCTGGGCCGGCGCGCGGGAGCTGCGCCGGGAATCCGTCGGCGCCGAGCTCATTTCTGACGAGGCCCGTCGACCAAGAGGCTAAGTCCCTTGTCTACTCAGGAGTTACAAGCCAGGCGCCGCGGGGCACGCCCCTTGCCTGATTTTCGGACAATCGGGCACATATCCTTGTCGTGCCTGCCAGAGCACGGTGCGATGTGAGACGCTCCGCAGGCGACCCCGCCATCCTGATCGTGACCACCGACGAACATGTCCGCGATCAGAGGCGGAAGCCGGAGTGCAGAGAGCCACGCTGCAGCCGGCCCCGGCCAGCAGCCACAGACGATTTACCTTGGGGGCGCGAGGATTGTGCCGGCTTGATGGTCAAAGAAACGGCCGAGGCGACGCCTCGCTGGCTCAATGCCGCTGCTGGTCGCTATCCTACCGTGACGCTTCAACCCTCCATGTGTCACTCTTGACACAGGGCGCGCGCCGAAACTTTTCCACCACTTGACAGACACGGCTCATAGGGCACACGGCCCGTGAGAGACGCCGCGGCGCGCACCCAATCCTGCATGGTTCGGGGTGTCCGTTGTCCGTTGAAGTTCCTGCGCGCGTTTGCCTTTCACAGCCGGGGGCTTCGCTGACGCTCCTTCGCTCCGGCCGTAACTCTCCTGCCACAGGGTGGCCACACGCTCAATGGTATAAGCCATTTCCCCATAGTCAGTTACGAGCTCAGCGCTGGTCGGAATGCTCCTTGCTCAACCAGGGGCCGTCCGGTTGTGCCACGGCTCGGTTTCTACCGACAAGCCTCGAAGCGCGACCGGCTGGCGCGGAACGTCTTCACGCCGGACAGTGCGCCGACAGGGGAAACCCCCAGGGGACTTGGCCCGGCGGGGAGACCTGGGAGCTGACGATGAACGTGGGTCGTGGGGCAGGCGAGGGCGCCCGTCGTTTAGCGCGACGGCTGATCCACCAGCGGCGAGGTCAGATCGTGAGCGGTATGGTCCTGCTCTTGAGCCTCGCAGGGTTCGGCGCCCTGGGGTTTCTAGTAGCCCCGACTCTTCCGAAGCCCCAGGAGCGGTCCTTCACCGTTGTAGCTCGAAGGTACGGTTACGACCCGGCCATCATCCGCGTCAACCGCGGCGACACCGTTCGGCTGCGGTTCGTCTCGGAGGACGTGGTGCACGGCTTCTACTTGGAAGGCCATGACCTGGATGTCCGGATCACACCAATGCGGTCGACCGTCGAGGTGCATCGCTCTGGTCACGCCGGTGAGCCTGAGGTCGTCGAGGAGATCGTCTTCAGGGCGGAACGCGAAGGCAAGTTCCGCTATCGCTGCTCCCAGACCTGCGGCTTCATGCATCCCTTCATGCTCGGGGACTTCGTGGTCGGGCCCAACCGCCTCCTACCAACCAGCATCGGGTTGGCGGTGGGACTACTGCTGGGCGGGTTCATTCTCATGCTGACGAAAAGCGGGCCTGCCCGGGCCATGGAGAAAGACGATGCCGCATGAGGGCCTCAGCCTGTGTGAGAAGACCGACTACCTCTATTGCGATGCTTGTCGGATCCACGTTCCCTGCAGACGCCTGGAGTCGGGGGGCTGGGAGGTTCTCTGCCCAGGCTGCGTCGGCGAGTGCGGCTTCTGCCAGTGCCATCTCAAGAAGTTCTGCTTCGGAAGTCGCGAGGAGTTTCCCCCGTTGGTGACCACGGACCAGGAAGGGCGGGTATGTTTGTTCAAGCCAAAGGGATCCGGGCGCTAGCCGGGACGAGCCCGGCCGTGGCGACGCTCGCGCCGCGCGGGCCTGCGACCGCCGGACGGATCGACCTGCTGCAGGCCGTTCCCGGATTGCGGTGGCTGCTCACGCGTCGGTGGTTTCAGTTCGCCATGATCCTCCCGAACCTCGTGTTGTTCCTCCTGTTCCTCATGGCCGGAACCTTCGGGAGCCCCGTCGGCAACCGGAACATCATCATCATCTTCGTCTGGATCCTCTGGTGGTTCCTTCTCATCAGCGTGCTGGTGCCCTTCCTCTCGCGCGCGTGGTGCATCGTCTGCCCGTTCCCCTTCTTCGGCGAGTGGCTGCAGCGCCGCGCGCTCGTCGACGTACGCGCCGTCGACCCGAAGAAAGGCAAGGGCGGGCCGGGAACGATCATCGGCCGCAATCGCTACTTCGGGTGGAACCTGCGGTGGCCCAAGTCTCTCACGAACATCTGGCTGCAGAACATCGGCTTCCTCGGGCTCTGCACCTTCAGTGCCCTGTTCCTGACCCGCCCCATCGTCAGCGTCGGGATTCTGGGTGCGCTGTTCGTCATCGGGACCGTTCTGGCCGTTCTCTACCGGCAACGCGCCTTCTGCAACTACGTGTGCCCGGTGAGCGGCTTCCTCGGTCTTTATGCGATGGCTTCCACCATCGAGGTGCGCTCCAAGGACGCCGACGTGTGCGCCAAGTGCAAAGACAAGGGCTGCCTGGCAGGCGGCGAACGGGGATGGGGCTGCCCGTGGCTCATGTACCCCAGCAAGATGGACCGGAACAACTACTGCGGCCTCTGCATGGAATGCCTCAAGACCTGCCCGTATGCCAACATGACGGTCAACCTCCGACCCTTCTGCGCTGACACAAGGCTCAAGGGGTACGACGAGGCCTGGAAGGCCTTCATCATGCTCACCCTGGCCCTGGCCTACTCGGTCATCTACCTCGGGCCCTGGGGCTTCCTGAAGGATTGGGCGAACATCGCTGAGAAAGCGGACTTCACGGGCTTTCTGATCTACGCGGCCAGCCTGTGGATCCTCGCCTTACTCGCGTTCCCGGGCCTCTACTACGTGGCGGTCTGGCTCGGCCGGCGCCTGGCGGGTGCCGACATCGCCCCAGCGAAGGAGGTATTTCTCTCCTTCGTTTATCCGCTGGTTCCATTGGGGCTGCTCGCGTGGGTGGCCTTCAGCCTGCCGCTCGTCCTCGTGAACGGCTCCTACATCCTGATGGTCGTGTCCGATCCCTTCGGCTGGGGGTGGGATCTGTTCGGCACGGCTCAGATCCCCTGGACGCCGGTCATCCCTGATTGGACGCCGTACCTCCAGGTACCGCTGCTCCTGGTCGGCCTGGCCTATGGTCTCAAGACAGGGTATGGACACGCCCGGCGCCTCTTCACGGCCCGCGGGCAGCCAGTGCGCGCGTTCGCACCTGTCTCGGTCCTTCTGACGGCGATCACCGTCCTGTTTCTCGAGCTCTATCTAGGGTAGCGCCATGACGAGTCTCAAGGTTGCCGAGATGACCGCGGTCGTCCTCACTCTCGGGGGCGTCGTGGGTGCGACGGCCGTACCGTTCTATTACGAGACCGCTTCTGTGGAGAGGCAGATCCCGCCGGAGCGGCAGGTGATCACGCTCACGGGCGTGGGCCACGATGGGGTCTGGACAGACGAGGAGGTCACCGGGGCCAACTACTGGAGGCGGAGCTTTCGGCGCGCCCGGCCGACCCTCGAGGTGGGAAAACGCGCGCGGCTTCGACTTAAGAGCGCCGACGTCGTCCACACCTTTTATCTACCGGCTCTGGGCATCGGGCCGGTGGAAGTGTATCCGGGGCACGTCGCGGAGATCGCCTTCACGCCGCAGGAGGAAGGTGTCTTCGAATACTACTGCCGAACAGTGTGCGGCACGCCTCACTTCAACATGCGAGGGGTCGTCATCGTTGGAAGCCAGGATCCGGAAGCAACAGCCGGCCGGCGGCCGGAACGGGTCGAGTACTGGCGTGAGCCACCGCCGCCCGAAGACGCAAGCCTGGTCCGCCGAGGAGAGTGGATGTTTCGCCAGAAGGGCTGCATCACCTGCCATGGGCCAGCAGGGCAGGGCGGCGTGCCCAACTGGAACTACGTCAAGGACACCGTTCCGGCGCTCAACACCCTGGCCCAGACGATGTTCCTCTTTTCGCCCGAGGACGTGAACTTCATCGTCGAACGCCTCGAGCATCGCGTGCCGCTCGAGAGCCTCGAGGAAGACGCGCCGGTGCCCCGCTTCAGCGTCGTGCTGGCACAGTATGAATCGATTCGGAACGTCATCCGTCGTGGTAACCCCGCCGGCAAGAAAGACCCGAAGGGTCCGGCTCCGCCGCTCGAGATGCCGGCGTGGGAATCCCGGCTGTCCGACGCAGACATCGACGCGATCATCGCGTACCTGCTGACCCAGCAACGCCGCGAGGCGGCCGAACAAACAGGAGAGACGCCATGACCACCCGGACGCTACGTTTCGTGACAGGCATTCTTGCTACGCTTTTCGTGCTCGCCGCGACCGACGCCCTGGCCATCCCCGCGTGGGCCAGGAAGTATCGAACCAGTTGCTCCACATGTCATACCGTGTTTCCGAAGCTCAACTACTTCGGAAAGGCTTTCCGCAATAACGGGTATCGCTTCCCGGGCGGGCTCGAAGAGACCGCCACGAAAGAGCCACCGGTCGTCATGGGCGCCGAGGGGTACAAGAAGCTCTTCCCGCGCGCGCTCTGGCCTTCTGACATCCCCGGGGGTGTTCCATTAGC
>JACPPN010000148.1 GCA_016190995.1 Acidobacteriota bacterium
GCTGGTGGCGACGTCTTCAAGTTCCTCGAGCTGCACCAGAAGCTTGGATTTCTTGAGACGGTTCGGCTCCTGGCCGGGCGGTTCGGGGTGACGATTCCCGAGTCGGAGGACACGAGCAGTCGGGCCGGAGAGGCGGATCGCGAAGCGCTGCTAAAAGTACAGGAAGTAACGGCGGCGTTCTTTCGCGAGCAGCTCGCATTGCCCGCCGGGGCGCGCGCGCGGCAGGTGATCCGCGATCGGGGCCTGACACCGGAAACGGCCGAACGTCTGGGGCTCGGGTTTGCGCCACCCAGCCGCGACATGCTCACGGCGCATCTGTTGAAACAGGGATTCGATCTCGCGCTCCTCGCCAGAAGTGGCGTGCTCGTCGTGCGCGATGACGAACCGCCGGTCGATCGGTTCCGGAGCCGCCTGATGATTCCGATTTGCCGCGACAGCGGAACCATCGTCGCATTCGGCGGGCGCGCCATGATTGCCGACCAGCAGCCAAAGTACCTGAATTCGCCCGAGACGGCGATCTACACGAAAGGCCGCACCCTCTACGGGCTGCATCTGACGAAGACCGACATCCGGCGGCTCGGCTACGCCGTTCTGGTTGAGGGCTATTTCGATTTCGCGCAGGTGCTCCAATCGGGTGTCGCGCCGGCGGCCGCATCGTGCGGCACGGCCCTGACCTCGTCACAGGCGCACCTGCTCAGGCGCTTCGCGAACAAAGTGATTCTCAGCTTCGATCCGGACGCTGCGGGACAAGGTGCCGCGGCTCGATCGTGCGACCTGCTGGTTGCCGAAGGGTTTCAAGTGAATGTCGCGGTGTTGCCGTCTGGACAGGATCCGGACGCCGTCATTCGGCACCAAGGCGCCGCGGCCTACCGGGATCGTCTCAAGACTTCGCAGCCCTATCTGGAGTATCTGCTGGATCGTGCGGCAGCACGGCAGGATCTGACGACCGACGAGGGACGTCGCGAGTTCCTGAGCGCGATGCTCGCGGTCGCGGCCCGGGTGCCAGATGCGGCGGCCCGCGACCAGTTCGCAGACCGGCTGGCGCACAAAGCGCGGGTGCTCGAGGAGGTCGTTCGCGCGGAGATTCGCAAGGCGGCCGCTCAGCGAAAGACGAGCCTCTCGCTCGGGATCGAGGCGGCGAGCGAGATGAAGCCCGCCGAAAAGGGATTGGTTTGGGCTTTGCTACGGGATCCGGCGGCGGCAAGCGCCGCTCTGGCTGAGCTCGATGAATCGGATCTCGACGGACTGAGCACGACGTCGATCCTGCTGACGGCCCTGGCGCTGCGAGACTGGCCGCCCGAGGGGTTACCCGAGACGCTGCTCGAGCGTCTAAGTACAGGAGAGGCCGAGCTGGCCGGTCATATCGCGACACAACCAATTCCCCCAGCCCCAGCTGTAGAGTGCGCGCGAGCCATCAAACGCGGGCGTTATGAACGGGAACAGGCCGCCATTCAGCAGGAAATCGACCATCTTCAGCAGCGGGGAGATCGCGATGACAGCCAGATGGTCGCGTTGTGGGAGCGGAAACGGGTTTTGCTTCACCAAATAGAGGCGCTGAGCATCTGACCGCGGCCTCACGTGCCACCCGGGAGGCCGAGCGGTCTACGGAGCTCAACGAGGAGGGGAGACCGTTGTCGATAGAAGAAAAATACGATGAGGTTCGGCAGCTGATCTCGATTGGCAAGGAGAAGGGGTACCTGCTGTACGAGGAGGTCAACGAGCTCCTGCCGGCCGACATCACTTCGTCCGACGAGCTCGACGATCTCTTCAGCACGTTCGGCAACGCCGGCATCGAGGTCGTCGACTCCGAGCAGAAGTACCGCGAAGACAAGCTCCTGGATCGCACCGGTGAGGGGGTCGAGGAACTGGAGCTGGATCTGACGCCGGGCGCTCTCGACAAGACGAATGATCCGGTGCGGATGTACCTGCGCGAGATGGGCACGGTGCCGCTCCTCACACGGGAGGGCGAAGTCGAGATTGCCAAGCGGATCGAGCGCGGCAAGCTCGCGGCGATCAAGTCGATCTCCCGCACGCTGCCCATCGCGAAGACCATCATCACGATGGGAGATCAGCTGCGGTCGGGCGAGCGGACCATTCGGGAACTGGTCATCTTCCAGGATGAAGAGCTCACCGAGGATCGCATCGAGGAGCGCGCGCAGGAGGTGCTCAAGCAGATCGACGCGGTGAGGAAGGCGCTCGTCGAGGTGCAGAAGCGCGAGCAGAGACTCGAGGGCGTTCCGAAGCGCGACCGGCGGAAGTACCGGCGCGTCCGCTGGAAGCTGCTGCGTGCCCGGGTCGAGGTGTCGCGCCGCATCCGCGAGATCGAGTTCACCGAGCCGCTCAAGCGGCGGATGATCGATCAGATCAAGGAGTCGGTCGAAGCGGTGCAGCAGGCCGCGCGCGAGATCGACAATCTCGAGCGGCAGCTGAGCCCGCGGAACAAGAAGGCGCGCCTCAAGGAAGACGATCGCAAGCACGTGCAAAAGCGGATCAAGGACGTCAAGTTCGTCGTCAAAGGGCTCATCGACGAGCTCGAGGAGACGCCGCAGCAGCTGCGCCGGACGCTCGAGACGATCACGCGCGGCGAAGCGCAGGCCGAGCAGGCGAAGAAGGAGCTGGTCGAAGCCAACTTGCGGCTCGTCGTGTCGATCGCCAAGAAGTACACGAATCGGGGGCTGCAGTTCCTCGATCTGATTCAGGAGGGCAACATCGGCCTGATGAAGGCCGTCGACAAGTTCGAGTATCGCCGTGGCTACAAGTTCTCGACCTACGCGACCTGGTGGATCCGGCAGGCCATCACGCGCGCGATCGCCGA
>JACPPN010000152.1 GCA_016190995.1 Acidobacteriota bacterium
GCTACGGGGTGAGCGCAGCTCATGACGACTCTGTGGTGAATCAGGGGTTTCTCAGCCTACTAAGCTACTGACTCGAGACCCAGGACTGAGAGCTTGTGAACAAAAGCCATCACGCGAAGGACGCGGAGCCAGGATTTTTCTGCGAATCGTTCCTCCGCGCGCCCTACGTGCTCTGCGGTTGAGAGCTTTTTTTCACTGACATCGTTTCCGCGTGCATGACGGTCCGAAATGCTCATCCCCTCCATTGATCTTCGCGGCGGCAAGGTCGTCCAGCTCGTCCAGGGTCGCGACACCGCGATCGAGTCGGACGATGTGCTCGGGTGGGTGGAGCGGTTCGAGCGGTTTCCGCGGGTGCAGGTCATCGATCTGGATGCGGCTATGGGCGCCGGTGACAACGACGGGATCGTGCGAGCCATCGCGGCGCGCCTCACGTGCCGTGTCGGCGGCGGGGTGCGAACGGTCGCCCGCGCGCGCGAGCTGATCGAGGCGGGTGCCGCCCAAGTGATTTGTGGATCCGCGCTCTTCAGCCAGGGCGAGCCCGACATCGCGTTCGCGCACACGATGGCCCAGGCGATTGGCGCCGAGCGTCTTATTGCGGCCATCGACAGCCGCGGCGGGCGCGTTGTCGTGGACGGTTGGCGGACGGCTCTCCCGCTCGCGCCCGAAGACGCCGCGCATCGGCTCGAACCGTATTGCGGGGAGTTCCTGTACACGCACGTCGATACCGAGGGACTCATGAAGGGAATCGACATGGCAGTGGTCGACTCGATCCGCCGGGCAACGAAGCGGCGAATTTCCGCGGCGGGCGGGATCACGACGCGGGCCGAGATCGAACGGCTCGACTCGATGGGGGTTGACGCCGTCGTCGGAATGGCGCTCTACACGGGAAAGCTCGCGGTCGATGATGGATGGTTGGGAAGGTCCGGCAAAGCCGGACACCACGCTTGAGGTGCGATCGATCAGTCCCTGACGGGAAGAAATTACTACTCCTGGTGTCTTTTTTTGCACCGGGACCGGTCTGCTCCTGACCGCCTGTCCGGCGCTTTTCGGTCTGATTTCGACGAATGCTGAGCCGTGCTGGGGCGGCACGGTTCCTGCCAGCACGGCACAGTTACCGCCGGCCGCACCGATATTACAGTTTTGGCTCCTGCTCCTGCAGCGGCGGTACGAGTTGAAAGACCGTCGCGCGATCGCCATTACAGTTTTGTCAGTAAGAAACACGCGACGATGAGTTTGCGGCCCGGGCTCGTCGGGCTGTAACATTAGTGTTTCTCTACATCCTGCGGTCGGGCTCCGGCTGCCTCCGCGCCGGAATTCTATGCAGGTCGCTTGCCTTCTTCGCATGTCCAACGTCGTCGAACAAGCTACGGTCACGGCATCCTCGCGCCAGCATCATCTCCTCGATCGAGCCATCGCATCGGGCAAGTTTCTGTACACCGCCGGCGAGCGGTTTCTCGTGAAAGGGGTGACCTACGGCACATTCGCGCCGGCTGCCGATGGCTCACAGTTTCCGCCGGCCGATGTCATCGATCGCGACTTCCGGACGATGGCGGCTGCGTCCATCAACACCGTTCGCGTGTACACCCCCCCGCCGTTGCAACTTCTCGACCTCGCAGCCGAACACGGCCTGCGGGTCATGCTCGGGCTGCCGTGGTCGCAACACGTCGCGTTCCTCGACGATCGAAGCCTGTGCCGCCAGATCAGGCGTGAGGTCGCGGAGGGCATTCGCGCGCTGGCCTCGCATCCCTCGGCGCTGATGTTCGCGATCGGCAATGAGATTCCCGCGGCAGTCGTCAGGTGGCACGGCCGCGAGCGGATCGAGCGCTTTCTTCGCGAGCTGTATGACGAAGGCAAGTCCCGGTCGCCGGACAGTTTGCTCACGTACGTCAACTATCCCCCGACAGAGTATCTCGAGCTCCCCTTCGTCGACGTCTGCGCGTTCAACGTCTATCTGCACCGCGAGCACGATCTGCGCGGATACGTAAGGCGGCTTCAACACATCGCGGGCGATCGTCCGCTCCTGCTGGCCGAGTCGGGTGCGGACAGCCTGCGCGAGGGGACAGGCGGTCAGGCCGACCTCATGGCCATGCAGCTTGGCGCGGCGTTTGCCGAAGGTGCTTGCGGCGCCGTCGCGTTTGCCTGGACCGACGAATGGTGGCGCGGTGGCCACGCCATCGACGACTGGGCGTTTGGACTCGTCGACCGAACGCGACACCCGAAGCCTGCCCTCACGGCGGTTTCTCGGGTGTTCGAAGAGGCACCCTTCCCGATCGAGGAACGCCGCCGCTGGCCGCGCGTGTCGGTCGTCGTCTGCGCGTACAACGCGGCAAGCACCATTGACGACTGCCTGTCGTCGCTGGCGCGGGTCGACTACCCCGACTTCGATGTCATCGTCGTGAACGACGGTTCGGAAGATGACACGGGCGATCGTGTCCGCCGCCACCCGGACGTTCGCCTGGTCGACACTCCAAACGCAGGCCTGAGCGCCGCGCGCAACCTCGGCCTGGCCCACGCGACGGGCGACATCGTCGCGTACACCGATGCCGACGTGCGCGTCGATCCGCACTGGCTCACCCACCTCGTGCAGCCATTCCTCACGTCGGATCTGGTCGGCGTCGGCGGCCCCAACGTCGTGCCCGCTGACGATCCCTGGGTCGCCCAGTGCATTGCCCGATCGCCGGGCGGTCCGACGCACGTGATGCTCGACGACCGCGTGGCCGAGCACGTCCCCGGGTGCAACATGGCGTTCCGGCGCGAGGCGCTACTGGCCGTCGGCGGCTTCAATCCCATCTACGTGCGCGCGGGCGATGATGTGGATATGTGCTGGCGAATGCAGGCACGCGGCTGGAAGGTCGGGTTCGCCCCGGCGGCGCTCGTCTGGCATCACCATCGGGCGTCGATTCGCGCGTACTGGCGCCAGCAGGTGGGCTATGGCGAAGGTGAGACGTGGCTCATGCCGCACCATCCCGACAAGTTCGTCGGCGGCAGCATGATGTGGCGCGGCCGCATCTACAGCCCTCTGCCCTTCATTCGCTCGATGACAGGCGTTCGTATCGACGCTGGCGCCTGGGGCATGGCGCCGTTTCCATCCGTGTACCATCCGGCCGCCCATCCGTTGAACTACATGCCGCATTCAGCGGCCTGGCAACTGGTGTCGCTGGCCTTGTGTCTGGCCGGTGCGTCCCTCCTCGCGACACCGCATGCGGAGATCGCACTGGCCGCACTGGTAGCGGGCTTGTCCGGCGCGATCTGGACGATTGCGAAATGCATCGGGTGCGCCGTGAGGACGAACATCGATCGACTGCCGCGCATAGGCGCCCGATCGAGGCGCGCAAGCCGGACGTTGTATCGTGTCACGATCGCATGGCTGCACCTGATTCAGCCACTGGCCCGCTCGATGGGTCGCATCCGCGGCAGGCTCGCCCCGGCCCACAGCAGCGCGCCGGACGTGGCGGCGATGCCGGCACGATTCTCGACCGGCGCCCTGCGCGAAACCGGGAGCACGCTGTTGGCCCTCGGGGGCGCGCGTCGTGAGCGTCGGTTCTGGAGCGAGACGTGGACGAGCGCCGACACGATTCTCCGCCGGATGGTCCTCGCACTGCGTTCGTCCCGCTGCATCCGTGGCATCGATGTCGACGATGGGTGGCGGCTGGATCGTGATGTGAGCGTCGCGGTCGGCGTGTGGGCGTGGCTCGACGTCCGCGTCCTCGTCGAAGAGCACTGTGGAGGGAAGTGCCTGGGTCGCGTTCGGACTCAGATGCGCCTGACGCTCCTGGGACTGGCTTTCGTCGGTGTCGCGGCGGCGTGGCTCGCGACCTGGAGCATCCTGAGC
>JACPPN010000153.1 GCA_016190995.1 Acidobacteriota bacterium
CCTTCATCTGCAGGCGATTGTTATACTGGAGTTGTACCCCGCTGGTATGGGCGCCCCAGAACACGTTGCGGGCGAGGTCCTGGCTTGCCGAAATGGGTTGCGAGAGCGCGTGCCACTCGTCGGCGTAGACCCGGTTGATGCGCTGGATGTAAAAGCTCCCGCCCACTTCGAGCATCGAGTTTTCCGTCAGCACCGAAGTCAGCGTGCCGTTCACCAAGTGCTTGGGAGACATCTGGTGGATGGTGCTCTCCGGCGGCAGGTTGAACGCCGCGAAGCGGTTCGGCAACAGCTTGTAGTTCGGCGGGTAGAAGACCGTGAGATGGTTCTTCTGGCTCAGCTTGATGTCTCCGCGGAAGGTGTAATTTCGAACGCGACTCTTGTGCTCGATCGGAAACCCGGCAATTGATTCGTAGTTCACGAAGTCGCGGAAGGAGGCGTACCACCACACGCGGTCATGTCGGATCGGGCCTCCAGCATCGAACTGTGTGTCGTAGACTCGCAAGGGCAGGGAGCCCCGTCCGCGGATCCCCAGCCGGCGTAGCCTGTCATCGACGTTGTTCCACGCCACATTCTTGCCGGTCCCCGTGAAAAAGGCGCTCGCTCTGAACTGGTTCGACCCCGACTTGGGAATGATGTTGATGTTGGCGCCGCCGCCGCCGCCGACTTCAGCTCCCATCCCCGCGGTATCGACGGAAATCTCCTGGACCGCGTTGTAGTCGATGTAGTACATCGCTCCATTGCCTTGGAACGAGTCGGCCACGACACCCATGAAGTTGAAGTTGTACCCCTCCTGACCGTGGGCGGCCATCCCCGTGAAATCAGCGGCCTTCAGGCCGGCAACATCTTGATAGCCCAGCACCATGCCGGGGAGCAGCGTGACGGTGCCGAAACTGCTACGGGCGGTCGGCACGGCCGCGAGCAACTGGGCGTCCAGACGTTCACCCATCTTGGCGCTTTCCGCATCGACGACCGGCGCGGCCCCGCTCACGGTCACGGTCTCTTCGACCGTGGCGATGTCTAGCGCGACATTCTGCGTCAGCGTCCTGCGGACCGCCACGGTGAGGCCGTCGCGGACAAACGTCTTGAAGCCCGGAAGCGCAAACGTCAGCGTGCAGACCCCGGGCGGCACGGCCGGGAACCGGTACATCCCATATTCATTGGTCACCGCCGTCTCCTCGCCCATGATGGCGGGCCCAGACAGCGTCACCGTGACGCCGGGAAGGACGGCTCCTTGCGCATCGGTGACCTTGCCAGTCACTTCGCCAAACGTGTGTCCCGTCTGGGCGGCAACGGATCTACCAATCCCGAGCACGAGGAGAATGACGATCCCCAGGCTGGACAACGACGCTCTCTTGTTCCTCATCGCGGGTTCTCCTTCTTCTCCATCTAGTGCCGTGCGTCGTCAACGGAGGCCGGTGCCACTGACCCTAGCACGCACCGTCCCCCCGCAGTTGTACCCGGTTGTAAGAAATTGTCGCGGCCGACCACGTCGAAATCCGACCCGGGCTGAGCTGCCCACAGAGTTCGCTTGACAGAAATCCCGCGTCAGCCGAGCTGCCTAACCCCAATGCGTCAAAACGACAGGTATTGTCGTGGTGTCCGGCTTTAGCCGGACCTCTCGTCGTAGTGTCCGGTCAGGACAGTCGTGGTGTCCGGCTTCAGCCGGACCCGGGCCACACGTAGTGTCCGGCTTTAAACCAGCTTTAAACCGGACGCTACACACCTACTCGACGAACTTATACCCCACGCCGTGCACGGTGAGGATGTGACGAGGCTCGTGCACGCGGTCTTCGAGCTTCTGGCGCAGTCGGCCCACCAGGTTGTCGACCGCCCTCGTGGTCCGAAACGTCTGATAGCCCCAGACATCGGTGAGCAAGTGCTCTCGCGAGACGATCTGCCCGCGGTGAGCGATCAGATACCGGAGCACCTCGAACTCGAGAGCCGAGAGAGAGACGCTGAAGCGCCCCTTCCGAACCTGCTGATGCCAGAAGCTGACTTCTACGTCCCCGAACCGGTACGCCTCCACGCCACGCGGAAGCCCGGTTGACCGCCGAATCATGGCGCGCAGCCGTGCGAGCAGCTCGTGAATGCTGAACGGTTTGGTGACGTAGTCGTCCGCACCCAGCTCCAACCCCAACACCTTGTCGCTCTCCTGCCCCCGAGCCGTGAGCATCAGGATTGGCGTCGGGAACCCTCGCTCCCTCAAGGTCCGGCATAGATCGAACCCACTGAGCTTCGGCAGCATGATGTCCAGGATCACGGCGTCCGGCCGGCTTCGCCCGGCCTGCGTCAGACCCTGCGCGCCGTCGGTCGCGGTCAGGACCTCGTAGCCATCGAGCTCGAGGTTGTCCTTGAGTCCTTCGAGCAGCTCCGAGTCGTCTTCAATCACCAGAATACGCTTCACCGGCCTCTTCCTCGATTTCGCTCGCAAGCGGCAGGACGATCTTGAAGGTGCTGCCCTGCCTGGGCGTGCTCGTGACGGAAATGGTCCCCCCGTGAGCGCGGGCGACGTGTTCGACGATGGTGAGCCCGATGCCTGACCCGGTGGCGTTTATCGCAACCGCTCCAGCACCGCGGTAGAACTTGTTGAAGATTCTGCGCTGCTCGTCTCGCGGGATTCCGATCCCGTGGTCGGTCACCTCGACGACAGCCTGCCCGTTGCTCGTCGACAGGGCTACGCGCAGGAACCGCTCTTCCGGCGAGTACTTCAGGGCGTTGTTGATCAGGTTCCCGAACAGCTGCAGCAGCCCGTCGGCGTTGCCGAGAACCGGCACCTCTGTGTCCGGGAGAAGAGCTTCCACCGTGTAGTCGTGCGAGAGCTCGTGCTCGAACATCTCGATCGAACTTCGGAGAACGGCGCGCAGGTCGAGCTCCTCCCGCGGGTAACTCCGAACTCCAGCCTCGATCTTGCTGAAATCGAGGAGTGTCCCGATCAACTGCCCAAGCTTTCTCGCCTGCGCGCTGATAATGCGGTAGTAAGCCTCGGCTTTTTCGGGGGTCCTGGCGCGCCCTGACTCGAGCGTCTCGGCAAACAGCTGGATCTTCGCCAGCGGCGTCTTGAGATCATGGGAGACGCTTGCAACGAACTCCGATTTCATGTGTGCGAGCTGGACCTCGCGAGCCGTCGCCCTCGCCGTCAGAGCGATGCCGACCGCAGCAATCACGCCGACGAACAGCCACGCCCACCGCTGGCGCATGCTCTCCTGGCGCGCGATGGCGTCAACGTCGCCGGCCTCATACCCTGTGCGCACCGTCCAGTAGCGGAATTCCGGACGAAAGGGCCTCAACGACTCGAAGAGGTCCGTGTCGAAGAACAGAAACGGAAAGTCTGCCGCCGCTTCGTACCTCTCGAGCAGCGAGCGTCCGGATCGAATGACCTCCTTACCGTTGTCATCCAGAATCGACATGGCGAGGAGCGGAAAGCCCGTTCCCTGGGCTTGCTGTTGCTTCCACGTAGACACCACTTCCGAGAAGTAGCTCTGATGCAGGTATTCCGGGTCCGCCAGAAACCCTAGAAAACCCCAGAGCAGCCGCCTCTCGTCCTCGTCGTAGAGGAAATGGTAGACGACGTGATACGTCCGTCCGCCGAAGGTGACATAGGAAAGGGCAAAGTTCTTTCGGAACGGTGCGAACTCGAGCGCCTTCTGGTGAAGCACTGACGAAAGACCGGCATTGACGAAGAACCCGGCCGCCCCACCATCCTCGCCATCCGAAGCTTCCGTTGGCGCACCATGCAAAGAGTAGAAAAGGACGCCGCCCTCACCGCTACGACCCGACTCGCTCGGGGCGGTCAGGCTCCAGACGAAAAAAATTTCGATCAGCCGGAAGTGCTGGGCCCGCTCGCGCAGCGTCTCGGCGATCTTCGCCACGTGGAAGTTCTTGACGTCGGGGTGGTCCACCTGCTCGAGCAGATTGAACACCGGCGACTTCAGATCCCGTTGGATCTGGTGGGCGAGCTCCCGGGCGCCATCCACGCTGGCCTGGCGAAACACGCGCGCGGTCGCGGCCTGGAAGCTGTCGAGCGACTGCCAGCCCAGGACAACGAGGGCGAGGAATGACGTACCCGTAATCGTCAACAGGGCGATGACCAGCCAGTTGCGGGAAGACGGCATAGACCCAGCGTCTTACGGTCAAGGTGCTCGGCACACGTGGCGCACGCGGGCCGCAGCCGCAGCATCGCGATAGACCTACAGTCGGGCTGGCACCAAGGCGGCCCAACTATGAAGCTCGCCTGTGAGGGTGTCAAGCCTGGAGCGAGCCGCTCCATCGCCCACGCGCGCCTTCTGAGCGGACGCGGCCGCAGATCCGTGCGACAACTTCTTACAATTCGGTACACCTCCCGCCACGACCGCCTGCTAGGCTCTGCCTGCCGTCACACACGCCGGGCGATCTGTTCCGTTCGGACAGGACCTTGAGCTGCCGGCAGGTCGGACGCGACAATCGTCACGGTCTTCATGCTGCTTCTGCGAAGGGCGGATGGCAGCCTATGATACGGTGGGATGCGCCTTCCTCGGCGTCAACGATGAAAGCCGTGAGAACCGCGGACACCATAAGGAGACTCGAGGCCGATCACATCGTGCAGTTTTATAGACGCGCGCCAGTAGTCTTCGCGCTCGGCCAGGGCTCGCGTCTTTACGACCTCGACGGCCGGCCGTTCCTCGATCTCGTTTCAGGCGCCGGCACGGCGGCGTTGGGGCACGCGCATCCTCGACTGGCTTCGGTCATCGCCGAGCAGGCCCGCACCCTGCTGCAGCCGTCGAACCTCTACTACCAGCCGTTCCAGGGTGAGCTGGCCAGCCGACTCGCGGGACTTACAGGTCTCCCCCGTGTTTTTTTCAGCAACAGCGGAACCGAGGCCGTGGAAACGGCGCTGAAGCTCGCGCGACGCTACTGGCACACGCGCGGCGAGACCGGACGCACGGAGATTGTCGCGCTCGAGCATGCCTTCCACGGGCGGACGCTCGGATCGCTTTCCGTCACGTGGGAGGAACGCTACCGCCGGCCGTTCGCGCCGCTGCTTGGCGGTATCAAGTTCGTGCCGCCAAACGATCCGGACCGGCTTCTGGCGGCCGTCTCCTCGTCCACGGCCGCAATCATCTTCGAGCCCGTCCAGGGCGACGGCGGCATGAGACCGCTGACCCCGGCGTTCGCCCAAGCCGCGGAGCGCGCCCGCGCGGCCACCGGGGCGTTGCTCATTGCCGACGAAGTCCAGTGTGGGCTCGGTCGCACGGGACACGCTTTGCACTCGCTCGCCCTCGAACTCCGGCCCGATCTCGTGGCAGTGGGAAAGGGGCTCGGGGCCGGGCTGCCCATCGCGGCGACGCTCGCCAGCGAGGCGGTCGCCGAAACCGTGGCGTACGGTGATCATGGCTGCACGCAGGGTGGAAACTTGATCACTTGCCGCGCAGCGCTCGTGTTCCTGGACGAGCTGGAGAACGGCTTGCTCGCCCACGTCCGACGCGCTGGTGCCCATTTGGAGCAGGGGCTTCGCGCGCTGTCACGCAAGCACGAGATGATCATCGACATCCGCGGCGCGGGACTGATGTGGGGAATTGAGTTGCCAGGTGACGCCGCGCCGGTCGTCGAGGCTGCCCTGCACCGCGGGCTGCTCATCCATCGTCACCTCGCCGCCCCCGCGGTCGTCCGGCTGCTGCCGCCGCTCACCATCAGCGAGGCCGAATTGGATGAAGCGCTGGAGATCCTCGACGCGGCGTTGGGAGCCGCGCCAGCCGCGGTAGACACGGGGGCCGCATGAGACCAGCCCGACGAACAGTCACAAGCTTCGCCCGAGACCGCCAAATGACGGCCGAGAGTCACATTGGTGAAGCTTCGTTACTAGGAGCCCGTCTGAGTAACCGTGAACGGGCTCCTAGTAGGCGCGTAGCGCTGCGCGCTCCGCGCAAAA
>JACPPN010000151.1 GCA_016190995.1 Acidobacteriota bacterium
GCTGAGTTCGACCTGCTGTACGGCGAAGGCATCTCGCGCGAGGGCGACCTGCTCGATCTCGCGGTCGACCGGCGCATCGTCGGGAAGAGCGGCACCTGGTTCGCGTACTCCGGCGAGCGGTTGGGACAGGGCCGCGAGAACGCGAAGCAGTTCCTGCGCGACAATCCGGAGATCTTCCGCGCGGTCGAAGAGCGCGTCCGCAAGGAGCTCGGGCTGGTCGCCAACGTCGAAGTCGCGTCCGCGTAGCCGAAGGGAATCAAGACACCAGCTGCGCGCGAAACAGGAGCGCGTTCTCCGCAGCCCGCGATCCACGCCCATTGTTGTCGTCGTACTTGATGTAGCCGGTCGGCTACCAGTTGGCTGCGATGCTGAAGGCCCGCGCGCGGCGCTCGGG
Source organism: Acidobacteriota bacterium (assembly GCA_016190995.1). GTDB lineage: Bacteria > Acidobacteriota > Vicinamibacteria > Vicinamibacterales > JACPPN01 > JACPPN01. Next base: position 395 of record JACPPN010000151.1, read on the forward strand.
TCTCGGTTCGACGCGCGCCGCCTTCACGACGCGGTGCTGGCGCATGGATCGATGCCGATGGCCGTGCTGGCAGAGCACGTGGACTGGTTCATCGCGCAGGAGCGGGCCAGGAAGCATTGACGGACAGTTGACCCGACGCGGCCCGCGCGCACGCGATCATGATTGATGACCTTGTCTCATTCGACAACGCCCTCCGCGTTTGGATTGCGACGCTGCCGACGCCTGGCTGGCTCGACACGACGATGCTCGCCCTGAGTGCCGTAGGCCGGCGTGGATCGATCTGGCTGGCGCTGGGGATCGGCCGCGCGATTTGGCGACCCGCGCTCGCGATGCCGCTCTGCCAGCTCGCGCTGGCCATCGGACTTGCCGGCCTCACCGCCAATGTCATCGTCAAGCCCTCCGTCGCGCGGGTGCGTCCGTTCGACGCCGTCATGGACGTGCGCGTCGTGGGCGAGCGGCCACACACGTACTCGTTCCCGTCCGGGCACGCGGCCACCGCGTTTGCCGGTGCGTTCGCCCTGACGCGGACATGGCGACGCGCGCGCCGTGCGCTGTGGACGCTGGCAATCTTGATCGCTCTCTCCCGCGTCTACCTCGGCGTGCACTATCCGATCGACGTCATCGCGGGTGCGCTCGTCGGGCTGGCCTGTGGTTACTTTGCAGTGGGTGGCACGAAGGCATGGCATCGGTTGGCCGAGGCGTGACGCAGCCGTCCTGGTCAACTCACCCGGCCCGAACGTGAGTGCGTCAGAAGGAGGTATTGCATGCGACGAGGATTGACCGTCACGGTCCTGTTGCTCGGGCTGCCTGCTATCGTGTGGGCCCACGTGACGGTCTGGCCGCGTGAATCGCGGGCGGGCACGACCGAGAAGTACGTCGTGCGAGTGCCCACGGAAGGCAAGGTTGCCACCGCCGAGGTCGAGCTGGAGGTGCCGCCCAACGTCATCATCGCCATGCTCGCGGCACCCTCTGGCTGGACCTACGAAGTCAAACGCGAAAGCGATCGCATCGTCCGGGTGATCTGGAAGATGGAGATCAAGCCCGGCGAGTTCGCGGAGTTTTCCTTCATTGCGCGCAATCCCAAGCAAGGCACGGAGATCGCGTGGAAGGTCCATCAGCGGTACGCCGACGGCACCTCCGCCGAGTGGGTGGGACCTGCTGGCCACACGCGGCCGGCATCGGTGACCAAGCTCACCGCGCCGGTGGTCACGCCCGCACGCTGAAAAGAGCGAGCGCCTGTTAAGGCGGACGATGGCGCGTGGAAGATCCGACATTCGCACACGTCGAGCCGGCGGCGGCCAGCGTCCCGTCTCGCATGGCGACGAGTCGATCTGCGTAGCCGGCAATCCCCCTGTCATGAGTCACCATGAAAATGGTCAGGCCGTCATCTCGCAGGCGGAGGAATAGATCCATGATGCCGCGGCCTGTCTGACTGTCCAGGCAGCCCGTTGGTTCGTCCGCCAGGATGAGCGGCGGCTCGTTCACAACCGCCCGCGCGATCGCGACGCGCTGCTGTTCGCCGCCCGACAGGTCGCGCGGAAGGCGAGCCCCCTTGCCGCCAAGCCCCATGCGCTCCAGCGCCGTCATGGCCATGTCGCGCTGCCGCGTGTTGGGGACGCCGGCCGCGGCCAGCGGCAGCATCACGTTTTCCGCCGCTGTCAGGAACGGCACCAGATACAACTGCTGAAACACGAAGCCGAGGTACTCGCGACGGAAATCAGCCCGGCGCTCGACGTCGAGGGTGTACACGTCGATGGTGTCGACCAGCACACGGCCGAAGCTCGGCACGTTCAGGGCGCCCAGAATGCTCAAGAGCGTGCTCTTGCCGCAGCCGCTTGCGCCCATGAGCGCGACGAACTCCCGCTCTTCAATCGACAGGTCGATTCCGCGCAAGGCCTCCACAGGGGTCGATGCGCCGTTGTACGTCTTCCGCAACTCGATGATTTCCACGAGCGCCATGACTGTTCTGCCCCACCGTAGACGTGACTACATGTGACGCAACGCCTCGGCTGGATCCATGCGCGCCGCACGCGCAGCCGCGTACGCGCCACCGGTGACTCCGACGAGCGTCGCGATGACGACGGCGAGGACCAGAAGTCCGGGATCGAGGGGGATCGGCGACGACAGTTGAGCCAGCGCCGGCCCGAGCAGTCGGGCCCCAATCGATCCGGCGACCCATCCGAGCAGGCCGCCGGCGACATTGATGACGACAGTCTCGAGCAGGATCACTCTCGCGACGTGAGCCTGGCGGAAGCCGACCGCGCGAAGGATGCCAATCTCCTGCGTCCGCTCGGTCACCGAAGACATCATGGTGGTCATGACGACGAGGGTGCCGACGAGAAGTACGACAAACGAAACCGCGTAGGTGAAGCGTGTCAGTTGCCGGACCGCCTGTTCGCGAGCGGCGACCGCCTGTCGAATCGGCGCCACCCGGGCATGAGGCAGCGCCGCACTGATCTGCGACACGATGTCCTCGATCGGGCAGCCGCGGCAGAGCGCGCTGACTTCGATGAGACTGACCTTTCCGGGCTTGCCCAGGACCCGTTGCGCCAGTCCGAGGTCGACGAACACGGCCTGATCGTCAATCGAACCGGTCGGGGCGATGACGCCGGCCACGCGCAGTTGCCGTCCGCCGAGCGCCAGCGTCTCCCCGCTGTGCTTCCCGAGGTTCTGAGCAGCTTCCGTACCGAGCAAAGCCTCGTCGCCGCCTCGGGCGAAACGTCCGTCGATCTGCCACCAGCTCTTGATGCCTGGCTCCTGATCGAAGCGGGCGCCGATGACGAGCGCGCGCTTCCCGTCGATCTCCGTCGTGCCCACCACCTTGGGAGCCACCGCACTGATGTTCCGCTTGTTCGGAATGGTTCGGATCAGGGTCGCGTCCTCGGTGTTGAGGTCCTGGACATCCACGGTGAGGCCACCCACCGCCACGCCACCGTAGGCCAGATCCAACGCACGCGACTTCGGCGTGATGATGATGTTGGCGCCGAACCGGTCCAGCTCGTCGCTCACGTCAGCCTGCATCGCGCGCGACAGTGACACGAGCGCGACGACGGTCCCGACTCCGAGCATCAGGGCCGTCACGATGAAGGCAAACCGGCCGCGGCGCCGCTTCAGGCTTTCCCATGCGATATCGCGTAGCTGCATGGCCCAGGCCCCAATCAGAAGTACGCCGCGCCCAGATCGAGATCGGCGGCCTTCAGGAGGATCTGGCCTGCCTCTACACCGCGTTCGATCGGAGCGGGGTTGCACCCGCCTTGCAACACATTGATGTCGACCGACCGAAACGCTCTCTCGCAGTTGTTGCAGATCATCAAATCACCAGACTGCCGGTAGCCTTTACGCTCCCGATAGCACACGTCACAAGCGTCGAACGCCGCACGGACCACGCCGTCTGAGCTCTTCATGACGAAAAACAAGATGTCGCGTCCAATCGAGGTCGCGTACCGGTAGAAGCGGGCCCGTCCATCGTCGAACGTCGAGGCGGCCAGCGTCACGTCGCGGCCGGCCGGCAGCGTTTCGATGTCGGCGCGCGCCAGCAGCGACGCCGGCGATCGCGTACTCCTGAAGACCAACGTGGCGACGAGCACCGCAAAGCCGGCACCGACGAGCACCAACCCCCAGGGAGGCCGGCGGCGTGCCGCCTGCCGAGTGTTGGCAAAGGCGTGCCGGCCCTCGAGCCGGGGCCCCCACGGTGCGTCGTGTGCGCCGTGGGGTGGAAGCCGGGGCCCCCACGGTGCGTCGTTTGCGCCGTGCGGTGGGAGGTGATCTTTCTCGCGATGCTTCTTTTTTCCCATCCGCGTTCCTCTCGAGAGTTGGTTCAACGTGCGTCGCGACGCGCTCCAGGCCTTGCGCCGCCGGCCTCCGTCCTTGCCGGCGACTGATATTCCTCCTGAGGGCGGCTCATACTGCACCTTTCTCCATTCCCTTCATTGCCGGCTGGACTCCTGAGAGGGCCGGCTGAGAAGCTGCCGGCAGTTCAATCACGAACTCCAGAGCGCCGGCGACCCTCTCAGCGCGAAGGCTTCCGCGCTGATTCTCGATGAGTCGCCGCGCTGTTGCGAAGGCGAGTCCGTGGCCGCGGCCCGCCGGCGGGAACGGATCGAACACGTCCGCGACCGGAAACGCTGTCTCCACGCCGTGGATGCGGATGATGATGGCCGGCATATCGCCCGTCTGCAGGACCTCGGATCGACTCGAGTGTCGCCCAGTTCCGAAGTCGCCGCCAGAATCAGGTTCAGGACCGCGCGCTGGACCTGTTCGGCGTCTACCACGGCAGGCAATGCTGCAGCGGATGTCTCCAGGTGAAACGTCACAGCTCGACCGGCCAGGCTGGGGCGGGCCAGACGTGATGCGCTGCGAACGATCTCATTGAGGTTGATTGAGCGGGACGAGGGAGGCGCCGGCTCGGCGAACTCCAGAAACTCGCCGACAACCGCGTCGAGCCGCCGCATCTCCTTTCTTGCGATGCCAAAGAACTCCCGCTTCGGGTGTAAGCGGGGAAACTCGGCCTCGAGGATCTCGATGCAGCCCAGGATGCCGCCAAGCGGGTTTCTGATCTCGTGTGCGATTCCCGAGGCGATCCGGCCAACCGTCACGAGCCGATCGACGCGCAGGCGCTCTTCCGTCCGCGCCTTGAGATGGCAGTACGCCTCCTGGAGTTCCGTGGCGGCCTCACGGTATCGGTTTCCTTCGGCCCGAAGTCGATCCGCCAGGAAGCCGGTCACACCCGCCACGACGTTGAAGAGAACCAGCTCGCCATACCGCTCGACCGCGAAGACAGGCAACCCCCGCCAATCGAGCACGATGTGCGGCAGATAGAGAAGGCTGGCAAGAATCGACGTCGCGAGACCGGCGGCCGTGCCATAGGCCACCGCCGCGATGACAATCGGTACGTAATAGAGGCGCTTGAAGATCTCGTGCAGCAGAATCCAATGCACACTGGTGCCGTAGTGGAGGAGCGATATCGCACAGACCGCCGCCACGATCCCGAGCGGCGCCAGGCGTAGCTTCAGCGCGTGACGCCACCGGCGGAGTTCCAACTCCTGCACTGTCTGCTCCACCGCTGGCTCAGCGCCTGCCGCTCTATCGAGCAATTCAGCCTGGGTTGTCATGTCTTCACTTCGGCTCAGGCCGAACCCCCGATTCAGCGTGTCTGGTGCCCGGGTCGAGCATCTCTTCGAGAATCCAAACCTCATGCAGGAGGTCGTCAACCACCGCCGCCACCGCTGTCGTGTGCGATGCGGAGCATCCGCGCCGGAACTCTTCCGACGCGGCTGCCAGGCGTCGGAAGGTCCCATCGACTTGGCGGATCTGCAGGCGAACGGACTTCAATTGCTCTGACTGGCGGGCGGCCGCAGGGGCGCCGAGCATGTCAGCAAGTGCTGGCAGATACCGCAGGGTGTGGTCCATGAGAGTGTCGAGTTTCGAGCCGAGCGCGTTGACCTGTCCCACGCAGTCCACGCAGTCCGTCCGCCGCGTACCACTCTGGCAGCATGGGCATTTTCCACCCGGGTCCGACGCTGCATGACCGCACCCGCAC
>JACPPN010000162.1 GCA_016190995.1 Acidobacteriota bacterium
GCGACATCGCGCTGCATCTCGAAGGCCGCGGCGAGCGACGCCGGCACGGGCTCGCCGGGCGGCATCCTCCGGTGCTCGCGTAGCGGATTGACGAAAACGCCGTTCTTCTTCAGCCGGTAGTCGAGGTGTGGACCGGTCGCCAACCCGGACGATCCCACACGCCCGACGAGCTGCCCCTGTCGAACGTGCGCGCCGCGGCGGACCGCGATCGACGAGAGGTGCAGGTACTGGCTTTCATAGCTGGACGCGTGCCTGATCTGCACCATGCGCCCGGCCCCGCTGCTCATTCCTGCCGACACGACGGTTCCCGAGGCGACCGCTACGACCGGAGCGCCAGCCGGCGCGCGGTAGTCGACGCCCAGGTGCGCCCGGTACTGGCGCAGCACCGGATGGAGGCGGCTACGCGAAAAGCGCGACGTAATCTGCGGAGCGAACTTCAGCGGCGAACGCAGGAAGAACTTGCGCACCGAACGGCCTTGTTCGTCGTAGTACGCCGGCTGCGCTCCCGGGGCGGCAAATCGGAAGGCGCGCAGCCGCCGTCCTTCGTTGACGAACTCCGCGGCGTAGACGGGGCCATAGCCGGCGAACTGCCCCTCGCGCCGACTCGACTCGAACAGGACTTGGAACGAGTCGCCGGGCTGCAGGTCGCTGTTGAAGTCAATCTCGCCCGCGAAAATGTCGGCCAGCGCGATCGCTAGATCCACCCGTTGGCCCAGGCCCTCGACCGCGGCGACGAGCGACGGGTGATCGACGTCGATGCTGCCGCCCAGGCTGAGCACCTCGCGCACTTTGTCGTACGGCAACACCTCGGCGTCGAACTCCACCGGATGCTCCCGGGGCGCTGCCACCCTCAGGAAGCGGTCATCGTCTATCGAGTACTCGAACTCGCGCAGAAAGCCGTCGACGGACTGCACGAGCCGGTAAGAGCGGTCGATCCGGATGCGGCGCGGATCGAACACGCGCCGGGCGGCCCCGATGGCAGCCTGCGCAATCGAATGCGCAATCTCGTGGGTCTTGAGAATGGATGCCAGCGTCTCGTGCCGGCCGACACGGCGTTCGATGGTGAAGGTCTCGGGTTCGAGCAGGATGTCGGCGCCGCGCTGTGGACGAAGGATCTCGCGCGGCGCAGTACCGCACGCCAGAGTGAAGCCGCACAGTGAGAATACGGCGACGGTCGCGAGGGCTGGGGGCCGCGCCATCGGCGCGGAGTCTAGCACAGAACTGCAGAGGCCGAGATCAGGGATCCCCTTGCACTGAAGCGATGGCTGGTCAGCGCACCTGACGAAGCATGCGCGCGTTGCGCATGTTGATGGCCGCGACGACTGCGGTCGCGCCGTTTGCGATGACCATCAGGGCAATCGCGCCGGCCTTGCTCTTGCGCCACGTGCGCTCGGCCGCGAACACGACCGCCGCCGTCGTGACCGCCTTGAACGCGATCGCTTTCGCGGGACTGGACACCATGCTGGCCATCACCGGATTGGCTTCACGTGCACCCTGCTTCAACGCTTCCGACGTCGAGTACAGGTCGAGCGCCTGGACTAACGCGAAGCTTCCATAAAGAGCGGGCAGGGTCAGGGGCCGTCGCGTCCGGAGCGTGGGCTCGAGACAGTCGCCGTCACAGCCGCCGACGCCAACCCAACGCGGGATCTGGAGCGACAGTTGGTGGCTCTCGGCGGGTGCCGCCGCGTTGACCTCCGCCTCGGTCGCGCGGGTTGGCTCTGCCGCAAGCGCGGTCGCCGCGAGCGTGAGGAGGATCGCGAGAACAGTCGCGATGAGCCGCACCGCCCGGGGCCGCATCGGCGCAAGCCACGATGGAGGCAGACGGTTGGGCTCGAGGGGTTCGTACGGCGAGTCGAGACGGAAGTTCCTCACGACGGCGTCGGCGCTGGTCCAGGTGCTCGTGGCCATGTCGAAATTCCTGCCGGCGGGAGTTGGCCGGCGTTTGCGGGAGGGTGATCGCTGGGGAGGGCGAGCGCTGCCCGTTTGTGCAACGGGAGGACCATGGCGTCGCAGGATCGCGGGCAGGCCTGCAAACGTTTCAGTAATCGACTGTTCCGGCTGATCAGGACGGTAATCGGCGGGGGCGATCGACGACGCGCGCGTTACAACAAGCGGTGGTCGATCTGAATCTTGTCATTGCGCGTGCAAGAGTGCGCACCGCAACAAGCCGTCAGCAGGGAGGCCATCCGGCTGGTCGACGTTACAGGTCCGTCAGGCGGATTCAGCATCAATGAGTCAATGTGGCGACCAGCTTCTGAGCGGCAGGAAGGCTGACCGTGCAGTCAGGATCGTTGATGCGGCACTGGGCCAGCGTCAGGCCGCACCCGCACGTGCACTTGTCCGAATTGAGGCGCTCGAGCATGCGCTGCCTGGCCTTCGCCGCAAAACGCGACAGATCGAGGCCGGGAATCTCGGTCGCGTACGCGGCGTTCTCGAGAAAGACCTTGCCCTTGTCCTGGACGACCTCCACGGGAACCGCAACCTTCATGTTGAGCACCGCGCGAATCTCCTGCTCGAAGAGCGCGCGGCTGCGCAGACCGACGTGTCTCTGCACCATCCGGCCCCGCGGATCGACGATGAAGGAGGTGGGGATGCCATAGATGCCGCCGAACGTCTGCTCCAGATCGCCGGCGCCCATCACGATTGGATAGTTGATGCGCTGCTCACGCGCGAACCGTCGCACCGTCTCCACCGCGTCGGGATCGTCGGTTGAGATGCCAATCACCTGCAGGCGCGCCCCGTACTTCTGCTGCAGCGCGATGAGATCGGGAATCTCGATGCGGCAGGGGCCACACCAGGTCGCCCAGAAGTTGATGATGAGCGCCTTGCCCTTGAGGGCCGCAGGGGCGATGGGGCGACCGTCGAGATCGCGGGCCTCGAACTCCGGCACGGCCGGAGGATTCTTGACGAACTGGATGGACGAAACGTCGCTCGTGACCGGATCCATTCGTGGTTCGGCCAGTGACTGACTCACTTCGCGGGTATACCGGACGCCGTATGCGAAGGCGACGATGACCACGAGCGTGACGAGCAACAGAATCGGCCGTCTGGTCATGGTAAGCATTGTCTCATCGATCTGAAGCCTTCACCGCGGAGGGCGCTGAGGGCGCTGAGGAATTAACCTTGATGGGGTTAACTTCACAGCTTTTTCAACTCCGCGTGCTCAGCGTTCTCGGCGGTGAGCGCTGTTGACGCCGGATTTGGCATCAATGAGTCCAGGGATCACAGCCTGAATCCGTCCCCTGTTGGGCCGACCTGAACCGTCCGGAGCTGATCGCCACCCTCTGGAGCGCCTGGGCCCGCTGCTGCGCCTCAGGCTGATCGCACAGGCGCTCGACGGGCCACGGAAGGCGGTACGTCCAGTTGTCGGCGCTAGTCGTGGCGGGCACATTGATCCGATCGGTCCAGCCAAAAAGATCCTGGAAGGGAAGGATGAGGAGGTCGGAACGTGAGCTGAACAGCAGGCCCAGCAGCGCGTCCCGCAGCTCCGGTGTGAGCTCGCCCGCGGGGGATTTGGCCAGCACGCGGCCGAGCGGCTCGAGCCTGGCGAGCTCGGCGCGCTCCGCCTGGCCGGCAGTCTGCCACCAGGCCGCCATCGTGTCCGTGTCATGTGTACCGGACGTGGCGACCGAGACGCGTGCATAGCTCGAGGGCGGCACGAACGGCTTCCCCGGTTTCTTCCATTCCCGCTCCCATCGAAGCACCTTGTAGCCGGGCACCCCGAGGCGCGCCAACGACGCCCGCACGAAATCCGGAACCGTCCCGAGGTCTTCGGCAACGACGAAGGCGTCAGCCGACGAAAGGACGCGCAGCACTTTTTCCCCGAGCGCGATCTGTTCGTCCTCTTCCGCCGGAGTGAAGAACGGCGTCTGCCCATCACCGGGAAACACGTACGTGCGGTAGAAGCCGACGAGATGGTCCACACGATAGCCGTCGTACAACGCTGCGGATCGTCTCGCGCGCTGCCGCAGCCATCCGAACCCGGCCGCTTCGACGACGTCCCAGCGATAGACCGGGAGCCCCCATTCCTGCCCGGTTTCGCTGAACGCATCCGGCGGGACACCGGCGCTGACATCGAGCCGAAACTCGCGCTGATGCACCCAGACATCCGCGCTGTCGAGCCCGACCACGAACGGCAGGTCGCCAAACAGGGCGATGTCGCCCAGCCGCCGCCGCGCCTCACGCCACTGCGCGTCGGCGAGCCACTGCAGGTACCCATAGAAGAGCCGCTCTCTTGGCAACTGCCGCCGCGCGAGGTCGAGCGCGTCGGGATCCCGCGACCGCAATCCGGTCTCCCACTCGGTCCACGGCCGGTTCTCGTGTCGCGCATGAAGCGCCCTGAACAACGTGTAGTCATCGACCCACCACGATTCGCGCTTCAGGTACTCGTCCAGCGCCGCCGCCCGGACGCTGCGGCTCGCCCATTCAAGGGTCAGGAAACGATCGAATGCAGACTCGAGCGTTCTCTCTTTCAAGGCGCGCACCGTCTCGTACTCGACGCGCGTGGCGCATCGTGCCTGGTCGAGTCGATCGCGCGCCTCGCCCGACAGCGACGCTTCACCTCCCGCTGCGATGAATTCCTCGACCGCAGAGACGCTGATGTAGATCGGATCGATCGCCATCGCGCTCATCGCGGAGTACGGCGAGTGCTGGCCCGAGGACATCTCGTTGACCGGCAAGAGCTGAAGCAGCGACAACCCGGCGTCGCGCAGCCACGGCGCGATGGCCGCAAGATCGCCGATCTCGCCGATGCCCCAGCTCCGCGTCGAGGGCATCGAGAAAAGCGGAATGAGGACCCCGGCGCGGCGGCGGGGAACAAATGGGCTCATGACGGCTGTGGTCGAAGGACTGTTCCGATCACAGCCGATCGACCCTCGCAAGAACTCTGCCGATGGCTTGGTCGAACACCGCGGGATGCGGCAACAGGCTGACCACCAGGAATGCTTCGCGCGGAAAATCAAAGAAATATCCAGGATGCACGAGCACGCCGTCCTCCTCGAGCAGCGCCAGAACGAGGGTTTCTTCCGACCGTACTGCGGGAACTTGCATGACGCCATACCAGCCACCTTCGCTGCCCAGGACGTCACACGAGCGGTGCCGGGCCGCGATGTCTCGCAATCGCCCATAGTTCGTGCGAACGCGCGCGGCAATCTGGTCGCGAATCCTGCCGCCGGCTGCAAGGAGCCGCGGCAGCGCGTGCTGCGCCGCCGAGCCGACCGAGAGATACGAATCGCAGACGATTTCGAGCCGGACCAGCGCTTCTCTCACGAGATCCTCGGGTCCGCCTGCGGCCATCCACGCCACCTTCGCCTGCGGAAGACCGGCGGACTTCGACAACCCGCCGAGCGTGAACGCCAGCACATCCGCCACGTCCAACGCGGTGGTGAAAGCGCCCGGCTCGAATACGTAGTCACCAAACACCTCGTCGCTGATGATCGGCACCGACCGTCCGCGCGCGATGGCGACGATGCCCTCGAGATCGTCCGCATGGACGAAAGACCCTGTTGGATTGTTCGGATTGACCAGGACGATAGCCCTCGTCCGTTCCGAGGACGCCGCGCCCAGGCTGTCGAGATCGACGGTCCACCGTCCGTGATACTCGAGGCGATAGTGAACCGGCCGGACGCCTTCGAGCCGCGTCAGATAGTCGAACAGCGGGTAGCTCGGCGCCGGCACGAGCACCTCGTCGCCGGGATCGCAGAACAGCTTGAACAGAAGGGAATACGCCTCGCTCGTGCTGGCAGCGAGGACGATGCGGGCCGGGGGAACGCTGGCGCCGCGCCGGCCGTATTCTTCCGAAACCGCGGCTCGTGCCAGCGGCAGACCGAACGGCGCGGGATCGTAGCGGAGCGCGGCCCGACTGGCGAACGCGTCAGCAAGGTCGTCGGTGTATGAAATACCCACTTTCGTCGGATTCGATTCGGTCAGGTCCAGGATTGGGATCCCTCGGTCGCGCACGCGCATGAGCGCCTGGGCGAGGCGGTTGTGGCGGAGGTCGGCCGGGAGGCGGGCGGAGAACATCGCGTCGAGTCTCTGAGGATAAACTACTAAAGGCGGCGCGCGCGACGCTGCGGTCACGACGAGGTTCCCTCGATGAAGCGCACAGGCATAGCAGCGAAGGGGCGTCTTAGGCGGTCGAGAAGGGGGCGAAGGGGCGCACCTTCGCTGCGAGGCGGCCGCTTGGCGGCCGCCGCTGGGACAGCGTCTAAAGCCGGACCCACGCAAACTTGCTTCACGTGCAGGGACATCGGCTCGAGAAGATGTCTAGTCACGGCGCTCGCCGTCGTTCTTCTCTCGCTCGGCGTGCAGGCGGAGAGTCCGAAGACGGCGCCGGACCTGAAGGTCACCTACACGCAATTCACGCTGCCAAACGGACTGCACGTGATCCTGCACGAGGATCACAGCGTTCCGATGGTTGCGGTCAACGTCTGGTATCACGTCGGCTCGGCGCGGGAGAAGCCTGGCCGCACCGGCTTCGCGCACCTGTTCGAGCATCTGATGTTCGAAGGCTCCGGGCATGTGAAAGAGGGCCAGTTCGACGAGCTGCTGGAGGCGGCCGGCGGGAGCAACAACGGATCGACCGCCCCGGATCGAACCAACTACTGGATCACCCTGCCGTCGAATTCGCTGGAACTGGCGCTGTTTCTCGAATCGGATCGCATGGGGTATCTCCTCGACACGATGTCGCCGGACCGCGTGAACGGTCAGCGCGACGTCGTCAAGAACGAGCGCCGGCAGAGCTACGAGAACCGGCCGTACGGTCTGGCGGAGCTCACGCTCGACGAGCTGCTGTTTCCCGGCGCGTTCCCGTACCACTGGCCGACCATCGGCTACATGGACGATCTCACTGCAGCCAGCTACGAGGACGTGGTGGAGTTCTTCAAGACGTACTACGGACCGAACAACGCGAGCCTGGTCATCGCCGGGGATCTCGAGCCGAGAGCGGCGCGCGCGCTGGTCGAGCAATGGTTCGCCGACGTCAAGCGGGGACCATTCGTCGCGCCAATCGCGCCCCCAGTCGCGCCGGTCGTCAAGGATGTGGTCCGCAAGACGGTGTCCGACCGCGTCCAGCTTCCGCGCCTGTATCTCGCGTGGGTGACTCCGCCCCACTTCGATCCAGGTGACGCCGAGCTCGACATCGTCGCGGCGCTTCTCACCGGGGGGAAGAACTCGCGCCTGTACAAGCGGCTCGTGTACGACCTGCAGATTGCGCAGGATGTGAGCGCGTTTCAGCAGTCGCAGGATCTCGCGTCGGCGTTCTACCTGGTCGTGACCGTCAAGCCGAAGGACAAGGAAGCGATTGGGCCCGAGGCGATGATCGCGCGTGTGCAGCAGGTCATCGACGAGGAGATGGACAAGCTCCGGACGGCACCACCCGACACACGGGAACTCGAGCGGGCGCTCAATCAGCTCGAAGCCTCCTTCTACAGACGGCTCGAGGCGATTGGCGGCTTCGGCGGCAAGGCCGATCAGCTCAACGCCTACTACACGGCGACCGGCAACCCCGATTATTTCAACGAAGACCTCGCGCGGTACCGCGCCCTGAGCCCTGAAGACATCCAGGCGGCCGTCGCTCGATTCCTGCCGAAGGATCGCCGCGTCGAGCTCATCGTGGAACCCCAGCCATCAAAGAAATAGTCATGACATCGCTACGGCACTCATCCATCGCCGCCATCATCATCGTCACCGGCGTGTTGCTCGGCGCGAGTGGCCTCGTCGCTCAGGCTCCTGACCGCTCGAAGCCGCCGACGCCCGGACCACCGCCATCGCTCACGATTCCCGCGACCGAGAAACGGGCGCTGCCGAACGGGTTGCCGGTCTGGATTGTCGAGCAGCACGAGGTGCCGGTCGTCCAGATCGACCTGTTGATCAAACCGGGCGGAAGCGCCGATCCGCCGGGCAAGTTCGGGCTCGCCAGCATGATGGCGGACATGCTCGACGAGGGAGCCGGCAGCCGGTCGGCGCTTGAGATCGCGGATGCGGTCGATTCTCTCGGCGCCAGTCTGTCGTCGGGGAGCGGACTGGATCTGACGACGGTTCGCCTCCACGTGCCGGTGGCGCGGCTCGCCGACGCGCTGCCGATCATGGCCGACGTCGCCCTGCGGCCGACGTTCCCCGACAAAGAGCTCGACCGATTGAGAAGTGAGCGACTCACCAGCCTGCTGCAATCGCGCGACGATCCCGCGTCGATCGCCTCGGTCGCGTTCCCGCAGATCGTGTTCGGCAAGACGCATCGCTACGGCGTGTCGACCGGTGGAACGTCAGAAACGTTGCGCGGCATCACGGTTGCCGACCTGCGGCAGGCGCACGAGCGCACGTTCCACCCGAAGAGCGCCACCATTGTGGTCGTCGGCGACATCACGGCGGACGCGATCCTCCCGCAGCTGGAGTCCGCGTTCGGCGGGTGGAAGGGGGCGGCCGCAGCCGCGCCGACGCCCGTCGCGGCGGCGCCGCAGCTGACCAGGCGAGAGGTGGTGCTCATCGACAAGCCCGGCGCCGCGCAGTCGCAGATCGTCGTCGGCTGGGTCGGGGTGCCGCGAACCACGCCCGACTACTTCCCACTGCTGGTGATGAACACCGTGCTCGGCGGATCGTTCACGTCGCGCCTGAATCAGAACCTGCGCGAGACCCACGGGTACGCGTACGGCGCGAGCTCGACCTTCGACATGCGCCGGTCCGCCGGGCCGTTCTACGCCTCGGCGAGAGTGCAGACGGACAAGACCGGCGAAGCGCTGAAAGAGTTCTTCATCGAGCTCAATCGGATTCACGAGCCCGTGCCGGCCGACGAGCTCACGCGAGCGAAGAACTACCTGGCGCTGAGCTTCCCGCGCCGATGGGAGACCACCACCGACATCGCCTTCCAGCTGCAGACGATGTTCACGTACGACCTGCCGGAGAACTATTTCGCCACGTATCTCGAGCGGCTGCAGAGAGTGGATGCGGCGGAGGCGCGCCGGACAGCGCAGACATACATTCAACCCGAGAAGTTCGCGGTCCTGGTCGTCGGCGATCTGAAGCGGATCGATCAAAGCGTGCGCGCGCTCGATCTGGGTCCGCTCAGAACGCTCGACATCGACGAAGTCCTGCCCAAGTGAGCGACCCCCGAGTGGTTCGAGCATCGAACGGGGCGGTCGTTCTCACCGAAGCAGAGCGGCTCGCCGACATGCCGTCCGGATATCGCGGCAAGGTCGTGTCGGCGCCTGATCTTGACGTGTATTGAAGCCGCGGGCCGGCACATCGTGATCCCGACTTCGACCAGCTCGCCGGCGCTCGGGAAGTGCGCATGATTCGGCTGGCGGATGTCTCGAAGCGCTTCAATGGCAAACGGCCGGTCGTCGCGCTCGACCGCATCACGCTCGCGATCGATCGCGGCGAGATGGTCTCGATCGTCGGGCCCTCCGGCTCGGGCAAGTCGACCTTGCTCAATCTGATCGGCGGCCTGGACAGCGCCACGGCCGGAGAGGTGGTCATCGACGGCCGGAAACTCAGCGGTCTCTCCGATGACGGCCTGACGCGAGTCAGACGGGACAAGATCGGGTTCATCTTCCAGTTCTTCAATCTGCTTCCAACGCTTTCCTGCCTGGAGAACGTCTCGCTGCCGTTGCACCTGCGCGGCTGGCCGAAGCGCAAGGCGCGCGCGCGCGCCGGCGAGCTCCTCGACCTCGTTCAACTCGGCGCGCGCGTCGATCACCTGCCGGACGAACTGTCGGGCGGCGAGCGCCAGCGGGTCGCAATCGCGCGGGCGCTGTCCATCTACCCGCCCATCCTGCTCGCCGACGAGCCGACCGGGAACCTCGACACGGCCACGGGCGACGGCATCCTGACGCTCATCAGAGACTTGCACGCGCGCCTCGGCGCAACCATGCTCATCGTCACGCACGACATGACCGTCGCGACGAGCTGCCCTCGGACGATTGTGCTGCGCGACGGCCGCCTCGTCGAGGACCGCCGCCGGTGATGCTCCTCGGCCTCATCAGCTGGCCGTACGTGCGGCGACACCTCGTGCGGTCGCTGCTGACGACGCTCGGGATCGTCCTGGGCGTCGCGGTGTTCGTCGGCATGCACAGTGCCAATGAGGCGGTGCTCTACGCGTTCCATCGAACCGTGGACCGCATCGCGGGCGCCACCCACCTGCAGGTGAGCGCCGGTGAAGCCGGGTTCGACGAAGAGGTGCTCGAGCGTGTGCAGTCGCTGCCCGAGGTGCGCGTCGCGGTGCCAGTGATCGAGGCGGCCGTCGACACGGGCCTCAAAGGACAAGGCAGCCTCCTCGTCCTGGCGGTCGATCTGACGGGCGATCGCAGTCTTCGGGATTACGACCTGGAGAGCGGCGATGAAGAGCTGATCGACGATCCGCTCGTCTTCCTGGCGCAGCCGGACTCCCTGATGGTGACACCCGAGTTCGCCGAGCGGAACGGGCTGGACATCAACAGCCGCATGCCGATGTGGACCATGGAGGGGGAAAAGCAGTTCACCATTCGGGCCGTCATGCGATCCGGCGGCCTGGCGAGCGCGTTCGGCGGCAACCTGGCCATCATGGACGTGTATGCGGCGCAGAAGGTATTCGGCCGCGGGCGCAAGTTCGATCGAATCGACGTCGCGGTAACCGAGGGCGTGACGGTGGAGCGGGCGCGGGTCGCCATCCAGCGCCTTCTCGGTCCGGGGTTTCAAGTGGGCCCGCCCTCCTCTCGCGGCCAGGAGTTCGAGTCGCTCGTGAGCGTCTATTCGATCACGGCCAACATCTCGAGTGCCTTTGCGCTGTTCATCGGGATGTTCATCATCTACAACTCGTTCGCGATTGCGGTCACCCAGCGGCGCTCCGAAATCGGGATTCTGCGCGCGCTCGGGGCGACGCGAGGCCAGGTTCGGACGCTCTTCCTCGTCGAGAGCGGGATTGCCGGGTTCGTCGGCTCCCTCGTCGGCGCGATGGGCGGCATCCTGCTGGCGCGCGGCGTGGCGGGGTTCATCGCGGGCTTGCTGCAGGGCGTCTATGGGATTGCGCAGCGCGCCGACGAGGTCGCGACCGAGCCCCGCCTGATTGCCTTCGCCATCGGGATGGGCATGGCGACCAGCGTGCTCGCGGCGTGGCTCCCCGCCCGTAACGCTGCGCGCGTCGACCCTGTCCAGGCGCTGCAGAAAGGCAAGTATCAGGTCCTCAGCGCCGGAGAGAATCGCATCCGCCGGCGCGCGGCGGCGCTGTTGGGCGCGGGTTCCGTGCTGTGTCTGCTGTTCGGCCGGAGCGGGTGGGCGTTCTACGGCGGGTATGCCCTGACCGTTGTGGCCTCGCTCCTGCTGGCGCCAAGCCTCGCGTTATGGCTGGCGGAGGCCCTGCGCCCCGCGTTGAAATGGATTCGGCCCGTCGAAGGCGCGCTCGCCGCCGACAGCCTCATCCAGGCGCCGCGCCGGACTTCGGGCACCGTTGCAGCCCTGATGCTCTCGCTCGCGCAGGTGATTGGGCTCGCCGGCATCGCGCGCGGCAGCTACGGATCGATCGTCGACTGGCTCGCCACGGCGCTCAATCCCGATTTGTTCATCACAACGAGCCAGAACCTCGCGACCCGCACGTTTCATTTTCCCGAATCGATGGGGCCGGAGCTGAGAAAGATTCCTGGGATTGCCGATGTGCAGATGGTCCGCAGCGCGCGCGTGACCTTCCGCGGCGGGCCCGTCATGGTCGTGTCGGTCGAGATCGCAGGCATCGCGAAGCGCGCGCGCCGACGTCCCGTGGAAGGGAACGAGCGCGACATGTATCGCCTCGCTGCCGCCGGCGAGGGGGTCATCGTCTCGGACAATCTCGCCGAGCTCCATCAGCTGCACGTCGGGGACGTGCTCGAGATCGCGGCGCCAACCGGGCTGCTGCGGCTGCCTGTCGTGGGCGTCGTGCTCGACTGGTCGGATCAACTGGGCACGGTCCTGATGGACCGGTCTGTCTTCACGCGCCACTGGCGCGACGACCTGGTGGACATCTTTCGCGTGTACCTCGCGCCCGGCGCGTCGGCGCCGGACGTCAAGTCGCGGATCCTCGAGCGCTTTGCCGGAAGCCGGCGTCTCTTCGTCCTGACGAATCGTGACGTGCGCGACTACATTCTGCGGCTCACGAATCAGTGGCTGGGCCTCACCTACGTGCAGATTGCCGTCGCGGTCCTGGTGGCGCTTCTCGGCATCGTCAACACCCTGACGGTGTCGATCATCGATCGGCGGCGCGAGCTGGGCGTGCTTCAAGCGGTGGGCGCCCTCCGGCACCAGGTCCGACACACGATCTGGATGGAAGCGATCGCGGTGGGAACCGTCGGGCTGGTGCTGGGGCTTGCGCTCGGAAGCGTGAACCTCTATTACGTGCTGCAGGTGGCCGCGCGCGACTTGAGCGGCATGCGGGTCGCGTACGGGTTCCCCGTCACGCTGGCGCTCTGGCTGGTGCCGATCATGCTGGGGGCGAGCTTCGTTTCGGCATTAGTTAGGACCCGGCGAGTCGGCGGTGCGTGGCTCGCTCGTCGAGGCGCTCGAATACGAGTAGGTTGAACCTGAGCGCGGCGTCAAAAGCTCCCACCGCAGAGCACGCGGAGGACGCAGAGACTGAAGAGTCAAGTAATCTCTCCGCGCTCTCGGCGCCCTCCGCGGTGAAGGGTCTTGATCATGGTCGAAGATTCAAGCTTGAAGATCGAAGGTTGCCCGCTATAGGGCCTGGTCCCATGTTTCATAGAACATCGGCGGCCGTCCTCGCGCTCGGCCTCCTCGTCGCCGCGCCGGGCGTCGGCGCCCAGGACGCGCGGCAGATCGTTCAGGAGGCGCAGCGACGCACCGACGCGCGCTCGCAGCAGTACGAAGGCACCCTGAAGGTGTTCGACGCGAAGGGCAGGGTCACTGACAAGCGATGGACGTTCGCGCGACATGGATCGCACGGCACTAGCAAGGCGGTCCTGCGGTTCACCGCGCCGCCCGAAGTCAAAGGCGTTGCGCTCCTCGTCATCAATCATCCCGAGCGCGCCTCCGATCAGTGGATGTGGACGCCCGCGATCGCCCGCGAGCGGCGGATCGCGCTGCAGGATCGATCGACGCGCTTCTTCGGCACGGACTTCAGCTTCGAAGATCTCGAAGAGCGCGACGTCGGTCAGTACGAGTACTGGCTGCTCGGCGAGGAAACCGTCGAGGGCGTCCGGACCTGGCGCATCCGTTCCCGGCCGACGCACACGAAGTCGTCGCAATACACCTCGTCAATCCTCTGGATCCGGCAGGACCGCTACGCCTTCGTCCGCATCGAGAACTACAAGGACGAACAGCTGGTGCGGCGTCTGGTCTATCGCCATCTCGAGAACGTGCAGGGCATCTGGACCGCGCGATCGCTGGAGATGAGCGATCTCCGGCGGAAGAGCCGCACGGTCCTCTCGCTCGAGAAGCTGCAATACAACGTTCCGCTCGAGGACGAGGACTTCACGCTCCAGGCGCTGCGCCGGGAGCAGTGAATTGATTCATCGGAACAGTGATCCCGATTCCGGCGTTCCAAGCACTCGCCGCAGAGCACGCGGAGACGCGGAAATTGGAAGACCTAACCCAGACCTAACCCCCAATGCGTCCAAAACGACAGGTATTGTCGTAGTGTCCGGCTTCAGCCGGATCCGTGATCGCGCCGTCCGAATACGGGACAGCCGATGGCCCGTGAGCCCCATCGTTCATCTCGCCTCGAGTGGTCCGAGTTTTCTCTGTGCCCTCTGCTGCCTCTGTGGTGAGAGCTGTTGACGCGGGATTCAGGATGAGCCAGTGCCGCTGACAACATGGATCCGATCGGTCGCCTGGACGATGGCGGCGCTCTTGTGGGTTCCAGTCCCCGCGGTCGCTCAGGATCGGCGGTTCACCTCGCGCGGCTTCATCGAGGGGCGCGGCTTTCTCTATCCTCAGACCCCGCCGAACGACAACGAGCACGTCGTGGCCGAAGTGCTCGCCCGGTACGAGCCCGCGGTCAGGCTTGGATCGATGGCCAGAGTATTCGGCTCGTTCGACGCCCGCGCCGATTCGCACGATCAAACGGACGACCGCTGGCGCGTCGACTGGAGCGATCGGACGGCGCGCCGGCCGCCGCTGTCGGTCCGTCGACTGAGCGTCGCGGTCGCAGTGCGCCGACTCACGATCGAGGCGGGCAAGCAGTTCGTCCGGTGGGGCAAGGCGGACATCCTCAATCCAACCGATCGCTTCGCCCCGCGCGACTTCCTGACGGTGATCGACGACGAGTTTCTGGGAATCACGGCCGCCCGTGCCACCTACGAACGGGGACGCGACACGTTCGATGTCGTCTGGGCTCCGAGATTCACGCCGAGCCGCGTTCCCCTTCTGGATCAGCGCTGGACCGTCCTCCCGGAACCGGCGCGCGCGTTCCGAATCGAAGACGCCGGCGCGGTGTTGCCGGCGCGGCGACAGGTCGGCGGGCGGTGGAGTCACATCGGATCGCTGTTCGAGTTCGCACTCTCCGTCTACGACGGTTTCAATCATCTGCCTCGCCTCCAGGCTGACGTTCGTCCGGCTTCAGCCTCGATTGTGGTCAGAAGGGCGTACGCGCGCATCCGCATGTACGGAGGCGATGCCGCGGTTCCGCTACGCTGGTTCACGTTGAAGGGCGAAGTCGGATACTTTACGACGGACGACCGCCTCACAGACGAGTATCTGCTCTATGTCGTCCAGCTCGAGCGCCAACTTGGCGAGTGGTCGCTCGTCGGCGGCTATGCGGGGCAGTCGGTCACCGTCGCACGATCGCAGCTCGAGTTCGCGCCTGACCGCGGTCTCGCACGCGCGGTGCTCGGCCGCGCGAGCTACACGATCGACCCGCACCGATCCTTCGCCATCGAGCTGGCCGTCCGGCAGAACGGCCACGGCGTCTGGCTCAAGGGTGAGTTTTCTCACGCGTTCGGACAGCGCTGGCGAGCGACGATGGGCGTCGCCGCGATTATGGGCGACGAGGCCGATTTCCTCGGTCAGTATCACCGGAACTCGCACGCGACCACCGCGTTGCGCTTCAGTTTTTGAGTCGACGGTCGAGGCAGGTCGAGTGCTAGAATGCCAGCCTCCTTGGTCTTATCGATCGAAAGAGTTAACCGCGGAAACCGCCGAGTGCACGGAGGAGTCGCTGAGTTCTAGCTCTTTCTGCGCCCGTGGTGACTCTCCATCCGCAGGAGCCCGCATGTTTCGGAAACGCTTGCGCTCCTTCGCGCCGGGTCTTCTTCTCCTCATCGGGTCGCTCGGCGCGCTGCCGACCGCCGACAGCACGTATCTCGTCCCTCCAAAGGCCATCATCGACATCGTGGACGCCCCGCCGCCGCCGGCCCGGATCCTGAGCCCTACGCGTGACATTGTCGCAATCCTTCAGCGCAAGACCGTCCCGTCGATTTCCGAGATGGCGGAGCCGATGCGGCGTCTCGCCGGTGCCCGCATCAATCCGCAGACGAACGCGCCGAGACGCAACCGCGACTACGGCCACATCATCGACATCCGCCTTCACGCGATTGCTGACGGCAGCGAACGTCGCGTCACCGCGCCAAGGGGCGCGGAGCTGAGCTACCCGGAGTTCTCTTCCGACGGCAGGCAGCTGGCGTTTGCCGTCACCCGCCGGAATGGGATCGAGCTCTGGAGCGCGGACGTCGCCACGGGTGGCGCCCGTCGGATCGCCGACCTGAGCCTCAACGCTGCGTTTGGCGACCCTTGTGACTGGCTGAGTGACAGCACGGGACTGCTCTGCCTGACAGTCCCCGCAAACCGCGGGCCGGTGCCCTCCGAGCCATCCGTGCCCGCCGGGCCGAACGTTCAGGAGAACCATGGGACTGCGGCTCCGGTGGCCACCTATGAGGACCTGCTGAAATCGGCGTACGACGAAACGCTATTCGAGCACTACTTCACGAGTCAGTTGGTGCACGTCGACGCGACCTCAGGCCAGACGGCGTCGATCGGCAAGCCTGGGTTGTTTCAGCACGTGGCGCTGTCACCCGACTCGAGGTTCCTGCTGACTTGCCGTCTGAAACGGCCGTTCTCACGCCTCGTTCCCGCTGACGACTTTCCAAAAGAGGTCGAGATCTGGAACCGCGGCGGTGAGGTGCTGAGGAAGATTGCCGATTTGCCGCCTGCCGAGACCGTGCCGATCAACGGCGTTCTGCCGGGGCCCCGTTCGTATCAGTGGAACCCGACCGCGCCCGCGACTCTCATCTGGGTGGAAGCGTTGGATGGTGGGGATCCCAGGAACAAGGCGCCACACCGCGACCGGGTCGTCTCGCTTGCGGCGCCGTTCCACGGCGACCCGGCCGAGCTGACGCGAATGGAATTCCGCTTCGACAGGATTCGCTGGACCGACAAAGGCCTCGTCCTCGTCACCGAGAGCGATCGCACGAAGCGGCGGACCCGGACCTGGATCGTCGCTGCCGCTGAGCCGCCCCGAATGCTCTGGGATCGAGGGACCCAGGATCGCTATCACGACCCAGGGACGCCGGTGACCAGGCCAATCGGCGAGCTGGCGCGCATGTCGTCCCGCGATGCCGTCGTCGGCGGTGGCAGGATTGTCCTGCAGGCGGGTAGCTCGATCTATCTGTCCGGCGACGGCTCGTCGCCAGCCGGCGACCGTCCGTTTCTCGATCGCCTCGATCTGACGACGCTGACGTCGAAGCGGGTCTTTCAGAGCGCCGACGGCAGCTACGAGCCGGTACTCGGCCTTCTCCGAGACGATGGACAGTTGCTGCTGACCGAACGCGAGACGCCGACCGATCCGCCCGCGCTGGTGGTGCTCGACCTCGCGCAGGGGAGGCGCCGGACGGTGGTGCAGGCGACGGATCCAGCACCGGCGTTGCGTGGCATCGAAAAGCAGTTACTGACCTACACGCGCAACGACGGGGTGAAGCTCTCGGCGACCCTTTACTTGCCGCCTGGCTACAAGAAGGGCGACCGCGTGCCGATGCTGATGTGGGCATATCCGCGCGAGTACGGCGATCCGGGTACGGCGGGGCAGGTCACCGGTTCTCCCAACCGCTTCGACATGTTCATCGAGCCCTCGATCTCGAGCTCGGGTCATCTCCTGCTCCTGACCGAGGGCTATGCCATCCTCGACAACGCGACGATGCCCATCATCGGCGCCGGCGAGACGGCGAACGACACGTACGTCGAGCAGCTCGTCGCGAGCGCGAAGGCCGCGGTCGACAAGGTGGTCGAAATGGGCGTTGCGGATCGCGATCGCATCGCCGTGGGAGGCCACAGCTACGGGGCGTTCATGACGGCGAATCTCCTTGCGCACTCCGATCTCTTCCGCGCTGGCATCGCGCGGAGCGGCGCGTACAACCGTACCCTGACACCGTTCGGCTTTCAGAGCGAGCGCCGCACGTTCTGGGAGATCCCGGACGTCTACGCGCGGATGTCCCCGTTCTTCAACGTCACGCGCATCAACGAGCCGATCCTGCTGATCCACGGCGAGGCGGACGACAACTCCGGCACGTTTCCGATTCAATCGGAGCGGCTGTACATGGCGCTCAGGGGCAACGGCAAGGACGTGCGCTACGTGACGCTCCCGCACGAGGCGCACCGCTACGAGGCTCGTGAGTCGCTGCTGCACGTGCTCGCGGAAATCGTCAACTGGTGCGACAAGTACGTGAAGCATGCGGGGCCAAGGGACGGGACGCGATAGGTCGTCGGGCAGTCCACACTCGACAGTCAGAGTCTATGCCTCGACACATCCTCCCCTCGCTCGTCGCCGCGTTCCTCACCTGTGCGCCGACGGCGGACGCGCAGAACACGCCGGCGGCCATTGCCGCCAAGACCGCCGGCCTGCAGAAAATCGACGGCTTCGTGCCGCTCTACTGGGATGAGGGCGGCGGCAAGATGCTGATGCAGATCGGCCGCTTCGACACCGAGCTGCTGTATCAGATCTCTCTACCGGCCGGCGTGGGTTCGAACGCAATCGGCCTCGATCGCGGACAGCTCGGAGACACGCACGTCGTCCGGTTCGAGCGCGTCGGGCCGAAAGTGCTGCTGGTCGAGCCGAACTACCGGTATCGGGCGCGGTCGAACAACCCCGGCGAACGGCGGGCCGTCGAGGACTCGTTCGCCCAATCGATCTTGTGGGGGTTCAAGACCGAAGCGGCAGAAGCAGGATCGGTGCTCGTCGACGCAACGAGCTTCTTCATGCGCGACGCGCATGGCGTCGTGGATCGACTCCGGCAGACGAAACAGGGACGGTATCGCCTCGACGAGAGCCGGAGCGCATTCTACCTGTCCCGAACCAAAGGGTTTCCGAAGAACACCGAGATCGAGGCCGTCCTGACCTTCACGACCGATGAAGATCCCGGCCGGCTCGTGTCACAAACCACGCCCACCGCTCAAGCCGTCACGGTCCGTCAGCATCACTCGTTTGTCGAGCTGCCGGATCCGGCGGGTTACAAGCCCCGGCGCCTCGACCCGCGCGTGGGCGTCTTCGGCATCGAGTTCTACGACTACGCGACGCCCATCACGGAGCCAGTCGAGCAGCGATGGATCTCGCGCCATCGGCTGCACAAGAAAGATCCCTCCGCACCGGTTTCCGAAGCGACGGCCCCGATGGTGTACTACGTCGACAACGGCGCGCCCGAGCCGATCCGCACGGCGCTCATGGACGGTGCCTCCTGGTGGAGCGAAGCGTTCGAGGCCGCGGGATTTCGGAACGCCTTTCAGGTGAAGGTGCTGCCCGACGATGCCGATCCCATGGACATTCGCTACAACATGATCAACTGGGTGCACCGCTCGACGCGCGGCTGGTCGTACGGCGGAGGCGTCACTGACCCGCGCACGGGAGAAATCATCAAAGGCAACGTAACGCTCGGGTCGCTCCGGGTTCGGCAGGACTATCTGCTTGGCAGCGGGCTCGTGCCGCCATTCACGAGCGAGGACGGCGGGAGGGGCGCGGCGCCGCTGAATCCTGGGTGCGAGCTTGCGGACATCCCGGATGCGCCGTACCTCGCGGATCTCGATCCCTCGATTGATGCCGCCGCGATGGCGCTTGCGCGCATCCGGCAGCTCTCGGCGCACGAGGTGGGTCATTCGCTCGGCTTCGCCCACAACTTCGCCGCGAGCACCTACGGGCGCGCGTCGGTGATGGACTATCCGGCCCCGATGGTCGAGATCACAGGGGACCGGCTCGATCTGTCGAACGCCTACGCGCGCGGCGTCGGTGTGTACGATCGGTTCGCCGCCCGCTATGCTTACTCGCAATTCGCGCCGGGCGCGGACGAACCCGCCGAGCTCGAGCGCATCGTCCGCGAAGGTGTGGCCGGAGGCATGCTGTTCATCAGCGACGAGGACGCTCGCCCTGCCGGCGCGGCGCACCCGCTCGCGAATTTGTGGGACAACGGGAGCGACCCGGTGGAAAGGCTTCGGCACGAGATGAAGGTGCGAAGCCTCGGGCTTTCGCGGTTCGGTCTCGAGAGCATTCCCTCCGGCACGCCCCTCTCGATGCTCGAAGCCAAGCTGCTGCCCCTCTTTCTCCATCACCGCTACCAGGTGCAGGCGGCGGTGAAGTCGGTCGGCGGCGTGCATTACACCTACGCGGTGAAAACCGAGGGCGGAAGCAATCCCGCCACGGTCAGAGAGATCGTCCCACCCGCCAGACAGAAAGAGGCGCTTCGGGGGGTGCTCGACACGTTGAGGCCCTCGGAGCTCGTCGTGCCCGAGCGCATCCTGGGCCTTCTGCCGCCACGCGCGTTCGGGTACGGCGGCGGGACGACGGAGCTGTTTTTCAAGCGAACCGATCCGGTCTTCGATCCGATTGGCGCGGCCACGATTGCCGCGGACTTCGCGATCTCAGGATTGCTGCAGATGGAACGGGCGGCGCGGCTGGTCGAGTTTCACGCGCGCGACCGGCGGAATCCGGGATTCGACGAAGTGGTCGACGCCTTGATCGCGAGTACCTGGCGCACGCCTGCGCCCGCGGAGGGATACCCCGCCGCCGTTCAGCGCGCGATCCAGACCCTCACGGTTACCCGGCTGATCGATCTTGCGGCCAACGAGGCAGCATCTCCCGAGGTACGGGCCATCGCGACCGACGCCTTGCGCGGCCTGAATGTCGCGTTGCGTGCGGCCCCGCCGGCGGCCAAAGTGGTCGCGGCGCACCGGCGCGCGACGCGCGACGACATCGAACGCTTCCTCGCTCGGCCGGAAGGGACGCACAAGCGCACGGCGCCGCTGCCGACGCCTGCGGGCGATCCGATTGGATCCAGGCAGTGACCGCGGAGGACAGGTTCGACCAGTGATGCTGGATCCAGCGTCAATCAAGAGCGCTCACCGCACAGCACGTGGAGACGCGGAGACCGGGGAAGCCAAGCTCTTGCGGAGGGACTCTGATCTCTGTGCCCTCCGCGTCGTCTGTGGTGAGAGCTCTTGACGCCGAATTCCTCAATTCCGGCAGCAATTTCGAATGAGCCGCCGGTAGAAGCGTACCGCGTCCGCGTAGTTCGCCACGGATATGCGCTCGTTCGTGCCGTGCGCGCGGGCGAGATCTTCACCCTTCACCTTGATCGGCGCGAACCGGTAGATGTTCGGCGTAATCGATGCGTAATGGCGTGAATCAGTCCCGCCAAGCACCAGCGTGGGCGCGACGATCGTCTCGGGAAACAGCTCACGAATAGTCCGCTCGAGAATCCCGAAGCCGCGCCCGTCCACAGGCGACACGTTCGACGGCTCGCTCGAGCCGACGTTGGCGAGCGGATGCACGTCGATCCGATCGTCGCCAATCGTCCGCTTCACGTGATCGATGACGCCGGCCATGCTGTCGCCCGGCAGAATCCGGAAGTTCACCACTGCCCGCCCCGACGCCGGCAGCACATTGTCCTTGACGCCCGCCTGGAACATCGTCGGAGCCGTCGTCGTACGGATGGAGGCGTTGGTCGTCGGCATCCCGGCGAGCTGGGCCAGCAGAAGCGGACGGAACAGCCAAAGATTCGCCAGCACGAGGCGTGCGGCGAATGGCATTTCGGGACCGACATACTCGAACGTCAGGCGGCCGGGATCGCTGAAGCGCGCGGGCATCTGATTCGCCTCGAGCCGTTCGATGGCCCTGGCCAGCAGGCCCACCGCCGTCACTCCGGGCGGCATGGATGAATGCCCGCCCTGCACCGTGGTCGTGAGCTCGAGACTGAGGAAGCCTTTCTCGGCGAGCCCGATGAGCGCCACCGGACGGGAGACACCCGGCATCAGACCCTCGGTAATCACCATGCCTTCGTCCACGAGAAAATCGGCCCTCACACCTCGCCTGCCGAGGCGCGAGGCCATTGCCGTCGCACCGCTGGTGCCACCCAGCTCCTCGTCGTGACCGAACGCGAGGTAGATCGTTCGCGCCGGCCGAAATCCTTCCGCGACCAGATCCTCGAGAGCCTGCAGGATTGCCGTGAGCGAGGCTTTGTCGTCGAGCGCGCCGCGACCCCAGACATGGCCGTCGGCGATGTCGCCGCTGAACGGCGGATGCGTCCACCGCGCGTCGGTGCCAGGCTCGACGGGGACGACGTCGAGGTGCGCCGCCAGGA
>JACPPN010000158.1 GCA_016190995.1 Acidobacteriota bacterium
GGCGCCGGCCGCCCCGAGAATGATCCATTTCATGTTGCTGCCCTTGGGTTGCGATGCGGTCGTCGGTCCTGACGGCGTGGTCGGTGTCTGGGGCACGGGGGCTCCAGCCGGCATCGGCGTGAGCTTGACGTCCAACGTCTCCGCCTGCCCCTCCCGAATCGTGACGACCCGGCTGTTCTCGAGATAGCCGACCTTGCGGAGCGTGACGCGATAATCGCCGGGGCTCAGATCCGTGAGCTTCAAGGGCGACTGCCCGCGTACGTTGCCGTCGACGAGGACCGTGGCGCCGGAAGGATCGGTGGTGACTGACAGGCCCGGTCGTAGCGGCGGCGCTTCCACCTTTGGACGTGGCGCCAGATCGCGAAGCGTCTTGATCAGATCGTCGGTGGCGCCGACCGCGCGCAGGCGACGCTCGATGTCAGGCGACACGGCAAACGTGATGCCACGCTCGCGCGCGAGCTGCTCGACGCGAAGCGGCGGCACGCCGCTCTGCAGCAACTGCACGATCGCGTCGTCGGTGAGCGGTGGTTGATCCTGAGGCACGCCGGCGCGGGCGGCGTTCGCGGTCGTCAGCCACAAGACCGCGACGCCGGCAATCATGACGCCAACCATCGTTCGGAACGAAAGAGCGCTTCGCGCGTACCTGTCAGACATGAGAGTCTCCTTTGGGGTTCCGCTGCAGAGGGCTCGCGGACGCACTCGTCGCAGCCACAGCGTCACGCAGGTATTTGATTCGTGGTCGTTGAGTACACTCGTCATCGCTCCAAAGCCTCAACCTCTGCGGCGCCGAGCGCACGGAAAAAATTACTTGCCTTTTTCAGTCTCGCCGCGCTGCGTTCTCTGCGGTGAGAGCTTTTGGTCTGTGGCTTGTCTGACGCGCGTCTCCGAGAACCGTACGAACTACTTGGGAGGCTTCAGCTTCTTCAGAATCTCTTCTTCCCGTACCTTCGTCTGCCGGGCGCGTTCGAGGCCGGTGCGGGCGCGCGCATTCGATGGATCCAACTTGAGAGCATTCTGATAGGCCGCAATCGCCTGATCGTACGCGCCGCGCTTCAGCGCCTCGTCGCCGAGCACCTGCTCTTCCGCCGCTTTCGTCCGCTTGACCTTCGCAATGCCCGCCTGCGCGATCCCGTTGGCGGGGTCGAGCTTCAACGCATCGTCGTACGCAGCGAGGGCACCGTCATAGTCCCCTTTGGTGAAGCGCGCGTCAGCCGTGGCGATCTGGCCCGCGGCCTGCTCCGCTCGCGCCGCCGCCTGCCGCTGTTGCTCCTCGGCCTGGCGGGCTTTCTGAGCCTCCTCTTCCGCTACGCGCGCCTGCTCGGCCCGCTGCTTCTGTTCCGCGTCGGCAAGCACACGCTGCGCCTCCCGGCTCGAGCCGTCGAGAGCGAGGGCTGCCCGCGCCTCCGCGGCGGCGACATCGTGCCGCTCCTGCCGCATCGCCGCGCTCGCGCGATCGAGCAAGGTCCTGATGCGCCCGGCCTTTGCAGGCTCTTCCGGCGGCTCGGTCACTCGCGGTTTCTCGACCTCAGGCTTCACGGCCTCGTGTGACGCTTCGACCTCCGGTGTCAGGGGCGGGGGATTGACAACTGGCATGGGTGCCGTTGTGTTTTTGCCGGCCGTGTCGCCCGAAGAGGCCTGACCATCCCGCCCCGGGCCAGTTTCGGGTTGCGAGAGGGGCGTCTCGCTGACGCCCGGAGTGCTCGTGGACTGCGCGGGCCCGCCCCGGAACCATGCGCCCCTGACGACCATCACGATTACGATAGCCAGAAAGGCGAGTCCAATCAGCGCCGCATGACGCTTGACCAGATGCAACGGGTCGAAGCTGCTTTCATCCTGCTCGTACGCGGAGCTCGCAGCCCGGCGCATCATCGAAGCCGGCCCGCGTTTCGGGGGCGGCGGCGGAACGGGAATCCTCCACGTCCGTTCCACCGACGGTTGCGTCGCCGGACGGGGTCGCCCCCCGGCCTGCGGCTGCATCGCGCGTTGGATCTCGGCGCGCAGCTGCTTCGCCGGCCCATAGCCTGCGTCGAGGAACAGCGTCTCCTCGGTGCGCTCGAGCGCGGCCACAAGATCTTTCCGCTCGTACAACTGCGACGCGGCGGCGAACGTCTGCTCCACGCGACGCCGGTCCTCCGGCGCGGAGCGCGTTTCCGAGAGCGCCGGTGCGCGCCTCGCTCCATTCTCGGCGGCGGCCCGTTCGCGCGCCTGACGCGCCTGCTCCTCCTGCTCGCGTTTCTGCCGGTCGGCCTCCGCCGCCGCGCGCTCGTCTTCGCGAATACGCAGCGCCATCCTGAGGACGTCGATCTCCTGCCCGATGAGCGGATGCGGCTTCGCGCCTTCGAGCAGCTTGACCGCGAGGTCGATGTTGCCCGCGCCAAACAGACGACGGGCGTCGGCGATCTTCTCGCGCGATTCCTGCTCGAGTTCCGCCTGCTGGCGGCGTTCATCGAGGGCGGCACGAGCGTCGCTGCGCACCCGCTCCGCGTCGCTGAGCGACGCGTCGTGCGCCAGAGCCTCTTCCGCCGCGCGAATGGCGGATTCGAACGCGCCTTCGGAAAACCGTTTCTGCGCCCGCTCCGCCGCATCGCGCGCCAGCGCGCGTTTGAGCTCGGCCTGTTCGCGTTCGAGGCGAATGGGCGTGGGCGTCGGGGGCGGCCCGGCCGGCGCCGGCGTCGTTGGAAGAGGAGCAGGTGTCTGGAATCGATCGCGAGAAAACCGGTGGGCGGCGGCGACCTCGTCGAGCACGAGGCGCGCCCGCTCCGCGAGATCCTGCGCCTCGCGGTTGTCGACGTCGAGAAGCAGCGCCTCCTCGCACTGGTCGAGCACATCCTCGAACCGCGCCGCATCGAACGCGCGTTGGGCCGCCTCGATGTGCGCGCGGATCTGATCCGCCCGGCGCTTCTCGATTTCGAGGCGCCGTGGCGTGCTCGGCGTCGGCGACGCCGCCGGTGGATGAATACCGGGGACGCTCGTCGGCGGCGCGTGCGCGGTTTGCGAGCGCTGCCGCACCGCTCCAATCTCGCGCCGCATCACCTCGAGATCCTTGTAGCGGGCGGCCGGCTCCTTGGCGATCGCCCTGAGGATGATCCGCTCGATTTGCGGATCGAGGCCCGGACAGACTTCCAGCAATGGCTGCGGGAACTCCTGGAGGATACGATGGAGGATCGTGGCCTGGGTGTCGCCCGTGAAGGCCCGCTGGTACGTCAGCCACTCGTAGAACACGAGCCCGACGGCAAAGATGTCGCTGCGGTGATCGACGCGGATGCCCTGCACCTGTTCAGGCGACATGTAGTTCAGCGTGCCCACGAGCGATCCGACGCGGGTCATGGACGACCCGCCGAGCTGCGCGATTCCAAAGTCCACGATCTTGAGCCTGCCGTGCGTGTCGACCATCACGTTGGCCGGTTTGATGTCGCGATGGACAATGCCCGTGCGATGCGCGTAGGCGAGCCCGGCGCAGAGCTCCTCGATGAGCTCCAGCTTGCGCGCGAGCGAAATGCGGGCGCGACGGCGGATCTGCTCGGCAAACGTCTCGCCGTCGATGTACTCCATGACGATGAAGGGCTGTCCGTCCTGCTCGCCGTAGTCGTAGATGGTGACGAGATTGGCGTGGCGCAGCCGGCCGGCTGCGCGCGCCTCGCGGGCAAACCGCTGCCGGAGCTCCGGGTTATCGAAGTCTTCGCGCAGCAGCTTGATGGCGACCAGCCGCTCAATGGCCGGATCGCGCGCCAGATAGAGCGCTCCCATGCCGCCCTGCCCGAGGCGATCGACCACCTGGTACTTGCCGATGCGCTCAGGAGAGGTCATGGGCTCAACCGCGCGAGATCGCGCGTCCGCTCACTACAGTGATCGCCTTGCGCGCGCAAAGCGAAGCGCTGACAAGCTGCCGAAATCGTGAGGGTTACGGCGGACAGTGACTCCGATTGTACGCTTGGTTGGAGCTTCCAGCAAGCGACCGGTTGTTTGAAGCATTGGCCGCACCGGCTCCGCTTGCCGCTATTCGTAGCGCACCGCCTCGATCGGGTCGAGGCGTGCCGCCCGGAATGCGGGGTAGATGCCGAATACGAGGCCGACGAGAAAGGCCGTCGCGACGGCCAGTATCACGGTCGTCCCCGACACTCGCGTCGACCAACCCGCATATCCGGAGATGGCGAAGACCGCCGCCACGCCCGCCACGAGGCCGACAATCCCGCCGCTCAGGCTGATGATCAGCGTTTCGGAGAGGAACTGCAGCGTGATGGCCCGGCGCGTCGCCCCGACCGTGCGCCGCAACCCGATTTCCCGGGTCCGCTCGAGCACCGACGCGAGCATGATGTTCATGATCCCGATGCCGCCGATGAGCAGCGCGAGCACGCCCAGGCTGCCTACCACGACGATGAACGCCCGCTGCAGGCGATAACGCTGCTCGAGCAGCTCGCGCGGCACGATCACCTCGACGTCGCGGCGGCCATCGTGCAGGCGGCTCATCGTGTGCTCGACGACGCGCCCGAGCAGGCCGACCCGATCGCCGTCGGCAACCTGCAGCCAGAGTTCCTCGACGCGCTGATAGCGATCGGCCTCGACCGGCCGTCCGAGCAGGCCGGCCAGCGACACGATGGCGGCGGCGTTCAGGTTGCGCGCCGGCAGCGCCCCGATGCCCCGGGCGTCGCGTCCGCGGCTGCGGAGAATGCCGACGACGCTGTATGTCTCGCGGCCGATCTGAATCTTCTCGCCGACCGGATCGCGATAGCCGAACAAGGTGCTGCCCAGCGTCTGGCCAAGCACGCACACGCGGGCCGTCGACCGGTCATCGAGCGGCACGAGCGCGCGACCGCGATCGGTCCCCAGGTTGAGCACGTCGAAATACGAGCTGTTCGCCCCTATGACCAGGGCGTTCGTGCTTCGCACCGGTCCCGACAGCTGCGGAAACCGCTGAACGATCGTCGCGGCGGCAACGATCTCCGGAATCAATCGACGCACGTGGTCGGCATCGGCCAGCGTCAGGCCCGCCGTCACAGGGGCCTGCCCCACCAGAGGGGCTCGATCGCGCACGACGAGATTGTTCAGACCGAGCGACTCGACTTCCTTCAGCACCTCGAAACGTGCGCCTTCGCTCACCGACCGGACCGCGATCACGGTCCCCACGCCGAAGACGATCCCGAGGACGCTCAGGGCGGTACGAAGCTTGTAGCGGCCCAGCGCCTGAAGGCTCAGGGACGTCATCGACGGCGCGTCGAGCCCGGTCAGCTTGCGGACGACACGATCCAGATGCCCGGTCATGGTGCCATCGGCTGGTTTCATTCACCAGACTCATTGATCTCACTGACCCCAAGCCTTCACCACGAAGGGCGCCGAGAGCGCCGAGGAATTACTTGGCTTTTTCGGTCTCCGCGTCCTCGCGTGCTCTGCGGTGAACGCTCTTCACGCCTGATTCAGGGTCAATGAGTCAATGAGTCAAGGCCACTAACGCCGTCGTGGCGCGCCCGCCGACTCAGGGCTGGTCGGGGCCGGGAGGCTCGATGGCGGCGCCTGCGCGGCGATGTCAATCAAGGTCACCTGGTCTCCCTCGGTGAGCCCGCCGAGGACCTCCGCGTAGGTCTCGTCGCCGGCGCCGAGCTCCAGCGGGCGCGCCTCGATGCGCGACCCGTGAATCACGTTCGCGACGAGCGCCCCGTCATGGTCGAACACGGCGTTGACGGGGACCAGCAGCACCTGGCGTCGCTCACCCACCAGAATGTCGATCCGTGCGGTCATCTCGGGCCGCAGATCCGCGTCCGTCGAAGCAACCTCGACGACGAGATCGAAGCGTTTTTCGTCGTATCGCTGATCGACGGACGACCGCGCGAGCGTCCCGACGGTCATGATCCGGCCCGTCAGGCCGAGCGCCGGGAAGGCGTCAATTCGGATCGTCACCGGCAATTCCGGTCGCACGCGGTGCACGTCCGCCTCGCGCACCGAGGAGTCGATCAGCATCCTCCTCACTTCGGGAATCGTGACGATTCCTTGGGTCGCGGTGACGCGATCGCCGACGCGCACTTTTCGGCGAGGGCTGGCCGCAAGGTAGTCCTCGTAGACGACGAGCCCGGGCCGGCGCGCGTAGATGCTGGCCGCGTCGATGGCCTGCCGCAACATCTTCTCGACGGTGACCGCTTCGGCCAGGCGCGCGCGCGCGTTCGCGAGCTGACTGGCGCGCTGCGCGACCTGCACCTTCGCGCGTTCCCGGTCGCGCGGACGCGTTCGCTGAAGGAGCACCTCCGCCTTGCGGCGCGCCAGCTTCAGGTCGTTCTCCGCCTGCTCCAGCTCGAAGGCGGCGCGATCGAGCTCCTCGCGCGTGATGAACCCTTTCTCGAGCAGGGGCTGCAACCCCTCGTACTCCGCGCGCAGGCGGGCGACCTTCTTTTCCGTCATCGCGACGCTGACGCGCGCTTCGTCTTCGGAGATCGCCCCTTCGCCGTCGCTGACCGACTCGAGATTCGCAATCGCCTCCTGCCGCTCGGCCT
Organism: Acidobacteriota bacterium; assembly: GCA_016190995.1. Taxonomy (GTDB): domain Bacteria; phylum Acidobacteriota; class Vicinamibacteria; order Vicinamibacterales; family JACPPN01; genus JACPPN01. The sequence continues at coordinate 6,480 of JACPPN010000158.1, forward strand.
CGGCAAGCTGCAACTGAATCTCCATTTCGCGCCGCGCCTGCGTTGCCCGATCGAGCTCGACGTGCAACTGGGTCGTGTCGAGCCTCGCCAGCAGATCGCCCTCGCCGACGTGCGCGCCTTCGGGGGCGAGAAAAACGATTGCCACGTCCCGGCCGCCGAGCGGGGAGTAGTAGGTCAGCGACTGCGCTGGTCGAAGGACGCCGGTCTCGCGCAAGTGAAGACTGAGATCGCCTCGCCTGACGGTCGCGACGAGCGCCCGGTCCACGGCCGGACCGCGCATGGCGCCAATCACCGACGAGAGCACCGCCACGACGACGACGAGCAGAACGAGGCTGGAGAGCGGGCGCGCCTGTATCCAGCTCAACACGCGACGTGCGAGGCGTCTCTCGGGCGGCGGCAAGGGCGCGGTCATCACCGTGCTCACGGCTGCAGCCGCACGTCCTTCTCGGGATCGAGAATCCCGAGCGTGGCGCGGAGCTGCAGCCGCGTGACGGCCAGATCCGCGAGCATGCCGAGGCGGCGCGCCCGCGCGGCCAGCAGGCTGTTCTCGGCATTCACGACGTCGAGATTGTTGGAGAGGCCACGCTGGTACCGGAGCGTCGCGAGCTCCACTTCCTTCTCGGCGAACTCGATGCTCGCGTTGGCGGACGCGAGCGCGTTCAGCAGCCGATCCTGCTGGCGGACGGCGCGACGCGCCTCGGCTTCGATCCGGAGCCGCAGCGCCTCCAGGTCGCGCACGCGACGATCCCGCTCGAGGAGCATCGTCTGAAACGCGACGGCTTCCGCCGTCCGGTTCATCGGCATCGACACGCCGAGAAACGTGACGAAACGGAAGTTGTCGAGCCCGAAGCTCGATCCGAACGTCGTGGCGGTTTCCCGACGCGTCATGGCGACATTGACGTCGAACTGCGGCAGAAGCTGATTTCGCGAGAACGTGGCGGCGCGCTCGGCCTCCGCGACCGCCGCCGCCCCGTTCTGCAGCTCCAGACGACTGGCGAGCGCGAGCCGCACGGCCTCCTCGACCGGCAGGCGCGAGGGATTCGGCGGGATGTCCATCACCACGGAAAACTCGTAGTCCGATCCGCGCCCGAGGAGCGCGCGCAGCTGATCCTTCGCGTCCTCCACGCCGGCGAGCGCGTCAACGACCTGCCCCTCCGCGAGCGCCACGAGCTGCTGGGCGCGGAAGACGTCGAGCTGCGACACTTTCCCGACACCGAGCTTCGCGGTGGACGCCTCGAGGAGGCGGCGCGATCGCTCGAGCGTCTTGTCGGCGACGTCCACGAGCTGCTGCTGGGACACGATGGCGTAGTACGCCGAAGCGACCTCGATGGCCACCTGCTGCCGGCTCATTTCCTGCGCGCGGGCGGCTTCGGCCGCGCCCACTTCCGCGCTCGTGAGCACCCGCCGCGCGCTTTCGCGGCCGAACCCCCGCAACAGCGACTGACTGATCTGCAGCGTGGTGTCAGTGCTATAGAAGTCGCCGAGCTGATTGCGCGCCGTCACGGCCCCGACCGTGGCACGCAGCGATGTGCCGGTGGTGAACCGCTGCGAGACGTCGAGCCCATACGACTGGTTGCTCACGTCCGTCTGACCGAACGACCCGAACGCGCTCGGGTTGACTTTCGGCCTGAACTCGGCGCGCGCGACGCGCAGCGAGAGCCTGGCCTGCTCCACGCGGTCGCGGGCGTCCATGAGACGCGCGTTCCGCGCCAGCGCCTCGGATACGGTGTCGGCGAGCGTGAGAGTCGGAGACGGCGTCCCGCGGTCCGCGGCCAGCGGACGCGCGGCGGCCAGCAACGAGAAGAACACGACGGCCAGAGTGGGTCGCATGTGTTTCCACATAAGCGGGTTACCCGGTGTCGATGGATGCGGGGTGCCGGAGGGGAATCACCGTGTGATTCCGGCGCGTCCCGATTCTCGCGAGTATAGTCCAACGGTGCGGCCGAGCGGCCATCTTGACCGCCTGATCACGCGCGCATACAGTCGAGTTCGCCCATGGCTGCCATCCGCGCGTTCTTCTGGCGGGTGCTGAAGATTGTCGGCGGGATTGCCGCATGCTGGCACCTGGAACCTTCGTGACATCCACCGAGAGATACGACGTCTTCATCAGCTACCGGCGCAAGGAGAGCGCCGATCTGGCGCAGTATCTGAAGCACGCTCTGACCGATCGCGGCCTCAAGGTATTTCTCGATGTCACCGGCCTCGGTCCGGGCCGATTCGACACGGCGCTCCTCGAGACGATCGCGCGCACGCCGAACTTCCTGGTGATCCTCGCGCCCGGTTCGCTGGATCGATGCCGCGAGCCCGACGACTGGCTCGCCGCTGAAATTGCGCGCGCGCTCGACACCAAGCGCCGCATCGTCCCCGTCACCACCCCGGGGTTCGTGTTCCCGTCCCCGGAAGACCTGCCGAAGGAGATCCGCGAGCTCGGACGGTATCAATGCGTTGACTACGACTATCGGTTCAGCGATGCGTCGATCGATCGGCTGTTCGGAATGCTACAGGTGCCGGGACGACCGGCGGGTCGAACCCGGCGCCGCGTCGTGGCGGTGGCGGCCGCCATCGGCGTTGCCATTGCTGGCGGCATGCTCTGGGTCAGCAGCAAGCTCCCGACCGAGGTCCCGACTTCCGCCGGGCGAGCAGCCGTACGCGCTATGAACTATTCGATCGTGGTTCAGAAGTTCAGGAATGGCGAGCCGTACGAGCAGCCGTTCCGACTTGCGCGCGAGATGGTCTTCGAAAGCGACTACCGGATCCGGCTCCTCGCCAGCAGCCCGCAGGAAGGGTATCTATACATCGTCAATGAAGGTCCGGCCTTGCGACAGGGCCTGCCCGACTACAACGTCCTGTTCCCGACGCCAACGAGCAACAACGGATCTCCGCGCATCGCGGCCGGGCAGGAGGTCCAGATCCCCGAGAAGAGCTGGTTCGTCTTCGACGCGGAGCAAGGGACGGAAAAGGTGTGGCTGGTGTGGTCGGGCGGACCGGTCGGCGAGCTCGAATCGATCAAGGCCGTCGCCAACCCCGAGCAGCAAGGCGTCATCGAGGACGCCAGGCAGACTCGATCCGTGCAGGCTCTGCTCGCTTCGGGCGCCGCATCGGCGCCGGCAATCGCGCGCGATGAAATGCTGAAGCAGACGACGATTCGGTCGAATGCGAACGTCCTCGTGCATGTGGTGAACTTGGAGCACCAGTAGCGTCCGGCTTTAGCCGGACCTTCAGGCGTAGCGTCCGGCCTTAGCCGGCTTTAGCCGGACCTTCGGATCCACACATGATCAACCCTTCGCAACGCGCCGCTCTCGTGATCACGCTCGCGGCAATGTGTGCCGGCGCTCATCGAACGATCCGCGCGCAGGACGAGACGCGCAAGATTTGGGACGATGGATTTCGCGCGAAGCGGCCGGCGGGCGCGACGCCAGCCACGGGCGAGACGTCGTATCGCCCCGCTACGCCGCCGGTGCGCACGGCGCCCTCAACAGCCGATGCGGTGATTGGCGTGACCGTCCTTCGCCTCAGGCCCGCAACCAACGCGGATGATTCCGCGGTCCGACTGCTCGTCCAGGAAGAAGAGAAAGCGGGCGCCCAGGAGTGGACGCCCGTCCGAGTGACGAGCGACACGCCGCTGCAGGAAGGCGATCGGGTCCGTCTGTCGATCGAGGTGCCGCGCGCGGGCTTTCTCTATGTCATCGATCGCGAGCAGTATGCCGCCGGCGTCACAGGAGAGCCATACCTGATCTTTCCCACGCTCCGCACGAATGCCGGAAAACACGACGTCAGGGCCGGACGCCTCATCGAGATTCCGGCCTGGACGGACAAGCCGCCGTACTTTCGGCTGCGTCGCAGCCGCCCGGATCAGACGGCGGAGCTGTTGACGATCCTTGTCACGCCCAGGCCGCTCGCCGACGTTCGTATCGGGCGAGCCGCCCTGAAGCTGACTGCCGGGCAGGTTGCGTCGTGGGAGAAGCGATGGGGCGCGCCAGCCCAGCGTCTCGAGCACGTGGGCGGCGCCGGGCGCACGTATACGAGGTCGGAACGCGAGGCCGCGACCAATCGGCCGCGGCTGCTCAGGCGTGAGGATCCCATGCCGCAGACGATCTATCGCGTCGCGTCGCGTCCTGGCGATCCGCTGGTCGTGAGTGTACCCCTCGCGATTCGGTGACGACGAAAGTTCGGATTCCGATCAC
>JACPPN010000154.1 GCA_016190995.1 Acidobacteriota bacterium
CGATTCTCGATCCCCGGATCCAGACGAAAGGCTACGGACGCCGGTTTCTCGAATCGCTGCCTCCTGCGCCCATCACCTCCGAGCTCGACGCCATCGAGCACTTCTTCCAGCTCTGCCCCAACGTGATCGCCGATTCCGCCCAGGCTCGCGAGCGGTGATGGAACACACTTCACCTCAAACGGTCGAGCGGAGGCCCAAGGGTCGAACGCTGAAGCTTCGTTGTCAGGCTCCCGTTCGCGGCCGGCGGGGCGGGCCGTCAAGGTTTCGCGAGGTGTAAGATAGCCAAGGGCTGCGCCCTTGATATCCCGGCGCACCCGGTGAGGTTGCGACTCTTGCGTTTTCTCGGCACATTCGTGGAGGTCATCATGAGGCGGGTGGTAGCGCCGTTCGGCTTCGCCCTCCTGGTTGCCGCCGCTCTGGCCGCGCCTGTCCAGGCGCAGACCACGGGCATGGTCAAAGGCCAGGTCGTCGACGGGCAGAGCCAACCGGTGGAAGGGGCGAGGATTACCATCGAGTATCTCGAGGGCGTGACCCGCCGGATCGAGACCAAGACGAACAAGAAAGGTGAATTCATCCAGATCGGCATGCCGGTCGGCCAGTACCGCATCATCGCGGAGAAGGAAGGGCTCGGCCGGCAACAGTTCGACGCGCGCGTGCGCCTAGGCGATCCGACCGTCGTGAACTTCGTTCTGGAGGCCGGCAAGTCGGAGCCGACGAAGGAAGACGCCGCGAAGAGCGAAGCGCTCAAGAAGATATTCGCCGAGGGGGTCGAGCTCGCGCGGGCCGGCAAGCACGACGAGGCGATCGCGAGATTCAGGGAAGCCCTGACCCTGGCGCCCAGCTGCGCAGACTGCCACTACAACATCGGTGCCGCCTACGCGCAGAAGAAGGACTACGCGAACGCGGAAACCGCGTTCAAAACGACGATCGCGCTCAAGTCCGACTACCTCCCGGCCTATAACGGTCTGACGAGCATCTACAACGCGCAGCGACGATTCGATGACGCGGCGGCCATCACGGCGCAGGCCGCCAAGCTGGGTCCGCCGGGGGGTGCCAGCGGGAACGTCGAGGCGTTGTACAACCAGGCAGTCGTGTTCTGGAACGCGGGCAAGATCGCGGAAGCCAAGCAGCAATTCGCGCAGGTGATTGCGTCGGATCCCAGCCACGCTGACGCCCATTACTGGCTCGGCATGGCCAACCTCAACGAAGGCACGCTCGCCGAGGCCGCGACGGAGTTCGAAACCTATCTGAAGCTCGCACCCCAAGGTCAGTACGCGGAACAGGCACGCGGCGTCCTTTCCCAGATCAAGAAGTAACGCGTGCCCTGACGCGCGGATGACGTGACGACATCGAGCCTCGAGGCGGCCATTCGGTCGAATCTGCAAGAGGTCCGCGCGCGCATCGCGGGCGCGGCGGCCGATGCCGGCCGCAGGCCGGACGACGTCAGGCTGATTGCCGTCTCGAAGACGTTCAGCCCCGCGCACGTGCGGGCGGCGGCAGCCGCCGGCCAGCTCGATTTCGGCGAAAACCGCGTTCAGGAAGCGCTCGACAAGATCGGCGCGAGCGCGGATCTCCCTCTCCACTGGCACTTGGTCGGGCATCTGCAGTCCAACAAGGCGCGGAAGGCCGTGGGGGCGTTCACCTGCATCCACTCGGTCGACAGCGTGGACCTGCTCGAGAAGCTGGATCGGGCGGCCGCCGACCAAGGCGTGCGAATCAACGCATTGCTCCAGCTCAACCTGGCGGGGGAAGCGACGAAATCGGGCGCCGCGGCGCCCGAGCTCGATCGGCTGCTCGAGGCCACGGAAAAATGCAAGGCCATTGCAGTTACGGGCTTGATGACGCTACCCCCCTTCGTCGATAATCCGGAGGACGCCCGCCCCTTTTTTCGCCAGTTGCGACAACTCCGCGATCGTCACCGCAGCGGGAGTGTCCCGTTGGGGGAACTGTCAATGGGAATGAGCCACGATCTGGAGGTCGCGGTGCAGGAAGGCGCCACGATGGTTCGGATCGGAACCGCAATCTTTGGACCGCGCCATGTTTGACGGACGTGAACGGCTCGTCGAAACCGATTGGCCCCTCACGAGCGAAGGAGGAACTCACACGATGAGCATCATGCCTCTCGAGATGCGCCAGAAGCAGTTTCCGCGCACGTTTCGGGGCTTCGAACCGGACACCGTGACGGCATTCCTGGCGGAGGCAGCCGACGATTACGAGCAGGCCCGACGCGAGATCGATCAGCTCCGGCAGGATGTCGTCAGGATGGAGCAGCTGCTCGGCGAACACCGCGAGCGCGAAACGACCCTGCGGAACACGCTGCTGACGGCCCAGCGGGTCGCGGACGAGATTCGCGAGGCGGCGCAGCAGGAAGCGCGCTTGATCGTCCGCGAGGCCGAGGGACGCGCGCAGATGCTCGTGGACAAAGCGCAGCTGCGTTGCGATGACGTCGAACGGGAGCTCACCGAGCTTCGACTTCGCCGCCGCGACGCCGAGCTGTCGCTCGACGCGTCGATCGCATCGCTGCAGCACGCGCTCGATTTCATCCGCGCGCAGGAGAAGGTCGTCCGCGAGGACAAGCCGGTCGTGCGGCTTCGCGCGGTCGAGCCGGTCTCGAGCGTGGTCGATGAAATGGACGACGACGGTCATGGGCGCGCGCAGGCCCAGTCCTGATCCGTCCGGCGCCGCAGGGCGTTCCAGTCTTCAGCTTGCCGACATCGCGGGCGGAACCGTCCTCGGTGTCCGGGTGATTCCTCGCGCCGGCCACACCGCCATCACCGGCGTCCGTGACGGCGCACTTCTCGTCCGGCTCGCGGCCGCGCCGGTGGAGGGTGCCGCCAACGCAGCGCTGCTCGAGCTGCTCGCCGCGCATCTCCGCGTTCCCATCCGTTCCCTGTCTCTGCTGAGCGGCGGGCGATCGCGCGCCAAGCGCGTTCGCATCGCGGGTCTCGGCCGGGCGGACGTGGCCACGCGTCTCCTCTGACGTCAGCTCCCGGGCCATGGTGAGGCGCCAATGATCGATCGCCCGATCGCCCAGCTCGTGATCCGCCGTGCCGACACGCTCTTCACGTGCGCAGGACCCGCGCCCCGGCGTGGAACTGCCCAGGGCGTCGCCGGAGAGCTACGACATGCCGCCATCGCGGCGCGCGACGGAAGGATTGTGTTCGTCGGTCCGGATGACGCGCTCAACGCGAGCGTCGCGGTCTCCGACGATGCCCGGGTCATCGACGCGGCGGGCTCCACGGTGGTGCCCGGCTTCGTCGATCCCCACACGCACGCAATCTATGCCGGTGATCGACGTGACGAGCTCCTCCAGCGCCTGTCCGGCGCGACGTATGCGGATCTCGCATCGCGCGGCGGCGGCATTCTGGCGACGGTCCGCGCCACGCGCGCGGCCTCGGAAGAAGAACTCCTTCGCGACGCCGCGGCGCGGCTGGACGAGATGCTACGGGCGGGGACCACGACCGCTGAAGTGAAGAGCGGGTACGGGCTCGATCTCGATACGGAGCTGAAGCTTCTGCGCGTCGTCCGCAAGCTTGCCGCGTCGCACGCGATCGACATCGTGACGACGTTTCTCGGCGCCCACGAGGTTCCGCCCGAACACCGCGCGACCCGGGAACGCTTCATCGAATCGGTCGTCGCCGAGATGATTCCCGCCGTGGCCGCCGAAGCGCTGGCAGAATGGTGCGACGTGTTTTGCGAGGCCGGCGTCTTCACGCCGGAGGAAGCGCGCCTGATTCTGGACGCTGGCATCCGCGCCGGCCTGAAGGCGCGCATTCACGCCGACGAGTTCGCCCCCAGCGGCGGCGCGCTGGTCGCCGCCGCCGTCGGGGCGCGCTCCGCCGATCATCTGCTGTACGTGTCTGCGGACGCCATTCGCGCGCTTGCGACAGGCCACGTGGTCGCGACGCTTCTTCCGATCGCGGCATTCTATCTGAAGCTGGGGCGCTTCGCGCCCGCCCGCGCGCTCATCAACGCCGGGGTGCCGGTGGCGCTCGGGACCGACATGAATCCCGGCGGCGGATTCTCTCCGTCGATGCCGTTTGCCATCACGCTGGGCTGCTTCGCGATGGCCATGACCTTCGAGGAGTCGCTCGTCGCAGCCACGCTCAATGCGGCGTACGCGCTCGACCGGCACGATCGCGTCGGCAGCCTCGAGGTGGGCAAGCAGATGGACGCGGTCATCCTCGGCGGCCACGCCGTGGAGCTGCTGCGGGTCGGAGCCGACGCGATCCGCAGCGTCATCAAGCGCGGGAGAGTGGTGGCCTCGAAGAACTGAGCCGGCGCGTGCCGCGTCGGCCGAATGCGCCGGGCTGGAGCTGACGATGCTGGTCGACAAGACGGTGAGGGAGGTGATTGAGGCCTTCAGCGCGAACATCGCGACGCCGGGAGGCGGGTCCGCGTCCGCGTTGGGCGGAGCCATCGCGACGGCGCTGCTCATGATGGTCGCGGCCCTGCCGACGAAGCGCGCCACCGATGAGGATCGGGGTGCGCTGTCTGCCGCGTCGGCGCAGCTTGTCGAGCTGCGTGATCGGCTGACGGATCTGATCGATCGCGACAGCGAGGCGTACGACACGGTCGTCGCGGCGTATCAGATGAGGAGGGGGCCGGGCGAGGAGCTCGGACGCGCTCGCACCGCCGCCATTCAGGATGCGCTCAAACGGGCGACCGAGACACCGCTCGAGATGATGCGCGCCTGTACGGCTGCCCTGCAGGAAGCGCTGGCGGTGGCGAGACACGGACGGGGGTCGGCGTCGAGTGACGTCCGGGTCGCGGTGGAGTTCCTCTCGGCCGCTCTCCGGGGCGCGCGCTACAACACGGAGATCAACCTCGAGTCGATCACCGATGAGACATATCGGGCGGGTGTGCGAGCCGAAGTGGATGCCCTTGGAGCAACGGCCGAGCGCCACGCGCGTGCCGTCGGGGAGACGCTCAGTCGGAATCAACGAATCTGATGAAACAACCGCTCCCACCGGGTGCGCGTGAAGAAATGCACGACCACCGATCCCAGCCGCTTGACCGCTGAGACGATTCCGTCGTCGCGATAGTCTTCCGCGCCGGCTTCGTACGACCAGTAGATCATCAGGGCCTTGCCCTTGATGTACGCGCGCGGCAGGAACCCCCAGTAGCGGCTGTCCTGCGAGTTGTCGCGGTTGTCCCCCATGACGAAGTAGTGATCGGCGGGCACCGTCACGGGCCCGTAGCGCTCCCGCACGTCGAACGACGTGAATTCCTGCTGCGACCCCGCGGCCTCGATGAAGTGCACGTACGGCTCGTCGATGGGCCTGCCGTCGATGTAGACCTTCTTCTGCCTCACCTCGACCGCCTCTCCCGGCAGCCCGATGACGCGCTTGATGAAATCGCGGTCCGGCTCCTCGGGATACTTGAAGACGATCACGTCGCCGCGCCTGACGTTCGTCATCGGCAGAAGCCGGCGCTCGGCGCGGCCAAGGGTCGGCCCGAAGACGAACTTGTTGACGAGCAGATGGTCGCCGATGAGGAGGTTGTTCTCCATCGAGCCGGTCGGAATCTTGAACGCCTGAACGGCCCACGTGCGGATAAACAGGGCAAGGATGACGGCGATGACAATCGACTCGAAGTACTCCCGGACGGTCGACTTGTGGAACGTCGGCGCCGCGGGCGCCGGGGGAGGTGTGCGCGGGTCCTGTCTGGTTTTCATCATGCCACCGGTCCGGCTGGGACTTCGGTCCGGCCAGAGAGCTTGTGAACAAAAGCGATCACCGCGGAGGGCGTGAAGGACGCGGAGCCAGGGTTTCCCTGAGAATCGTTCCCCCGCGCGCTCTGCGTTCTCTGCGGTGAGCGCTTTCTTTCACTGGCTCCAAAGCCGGACACTCCGAGGGTCCTACGAATCCTCGCTGCCGACCTTCAGGACCGCGAGGAACGCCTCCTGCGGAATCTCCACGCGTCCGACCCGCTTCATGCGACGTTTGCCCGCCTTCTGCTTCTCGAGCAGCTTCCGTTTTCGCGTGATGTCGCCGCCGTAGCACTTCGCCAGAACATTCTTGCGAAGCGCCTTCACCGTCTCGCGCGCGATGATGCGGCTGCCGATGCCCGCCTGAATCGCGACCTCGAAGAGCTGGCGCGGAATCAGCTCCCGCATCTTCGACGCAAGGGCCCGCCCCCGCGCGTACGCCATATCGCGATGGACGACGATGGAGAGGGCGTCGATGGGCTCGCCGTTCACGAGGATGTCGAGCTTGACGAGCGGCGACTCCCAGTAGCCGGTCACGTGGTAGTCGAGCGACGCGTACCCCCGCGAGAGCGTCTTCAACCGATCGTAGAAGTCCAGCACGACTTCGTTGAACGGCAGCTCGTAGGTAATCATCACCCGATCGGTGGCCAGATACTCGAGCGTCTTCTGGACGCCGCGCTTCTCCTGACAGAGGCGGAGGATGGGGCCGACGAAGTCCGACGGCGTCAGAATCATCGCCGTGATGACCGGCTCCTCGATGGCCGCGACGTGTCCCGCCTCCGGCAACTTGGCGGGACTGTCGATCTCGATGACCTCTCCATCGGTCGTGGTGACGCGATAGAGGACGCCCGGCGCCGTCGTCACCAGATCCATGTTGAACTCGCGCTCCAGACGCTCCTGCACGATGTCCATGTGCAGCAGGCCGAGGAACCCGCATCGGAACCCGAAGCCGAGCGCGGCGGAGGTCTCCGGCTCGAAGAAGAGCGACGCGTCGTTCAGGCGCAGCTTCTCCAGCGCATCCCGCAGCTCGGGATACTCGTGGCCTTCGACCGGATACAGCCCGGCGAAGACCATCGGCTTCAGCTCCTTGAACCCGGGGAACGCGTCCGTCGTCGGACGTGCCGCCTCGGTGATCGTGTCGCCGATTTGCGCGTCGCTCACGCGCTTGATGCCGGCGATCACGAACCCCACTTCCCCCACCGCCAGCTCGTCGACGGCGGTCGCCTTCGGCACGAACACCCCGACCTGCTCGACCTCGTAGTCCTGCCCCTTGGCCATCAGGCGGACCTGCATGCCCGGCCGGATCGCGCCGTCGATGACGCGAATCAGGATGATCACGCCGCGATACGGGTCGTACCACGAATCGAAGATCAAGGCTTTGAGCGGCGCCCCGCGCTCGCCTTTGGGCGCTGGCAGGCGGTGAACGATCGATTCGAGCACCTCTCTGATGCCGATGCCCTCCTTCGCGCTCGCCAGAACGGCGTGGCTCGCGTCGAGCCCGACGATCTCCTCGATCTGCCGGCGGGTCTCCTCCGGTTGCGCGCCCGGGAGATCGATCTTGTTGATGACGGGCACGATCTCGAGGTTGTTCTCGACCGCGAGATAGGCATTGGCGAGCGTCTGCGCCTCGACGCCCTGTGACGCGTCGACGAGCAGAATGGCGCCTTCAGAGGCGGCCAGCGACCGGGTCACCTCGTAGCTGAAATCGACGTGCCCCGGCGTGTCGATCAGATTCAACACGTAGTCCTGTCCATCGGCGGCGCGATACGAGAGGCGCACCGCGTGCGCCTTGATCGTGATGCCGCGCTCCCGCTCCAGATCCATGGTGTCGAGGACCTGCGCTTCCATCTCGCGCGGTTGAAGCGCGCCGGTCATCTCCAGAAACCGGTCGGCGAGGGTTGATTTCCCGTGATCGATGTGCGCGATGACGGAAAAGTTTCGGATGAAGCGCTGGTCCATCTCAGGGGGCGAGCTGCCGGTGGCAGGCGAGGCGATCAGCGCCGATCCAGCGGCTCATAGATCTGCGGGCAGGCCGGGCCGACGTACTCCGTCCGCGGCCGGATGAGGCGGTTGTTGGCGTACTGTTCGAGCACGTGGGCGGTCCATCCCGAGATGCGGCTTACGGCGAAGATCGGGGTGAAGAGCTCGACCGGGATGCCGAGCGCGTGATACGTCGACGCGGAGTAGAAGTCGACGTTCGGATTGAGCTTCTTCTCGGTCTTGACGATCGACTCAATCTGCAGCGACATCTCGAACCAGCGCGTGTCGCCCGCCCGCTCCCCCAACTCGCGGGACAGCCGCCGCAGATGGGCCGCGCGCGGATCTTCGGTGCGGTACACGCGATGCCCGAAACCGGGGATTTTCTCTTTGCGCGCCAGCTTGCCGCGAACCACCGCGTCGACGCGCTCGCGGCTCGCGTCCGCCCCGATGTCGCGCAAGAGACGCATGACGTCGGCATTGGCGCCACCGTGGAGCGGCCCCTTCAGCGTCCCGATCGCCGCGACGATCGCGGAATGCATATCGCTCAAGGTGGCCGCCGCCACACGCGCCGCGAACGTCGACGCGTTCAGCTCGTGATCAGCGTGGAGGATGAGCGCAACGTCGAAGGCACGCGCGGCGAGCGCACCCGGCCGGTTGCCGGTCAACATGTAGAGAAAGTTGGCGGCATGGCCGAGCGCCGGGTCCGGTTGAATGGGCCCGCCGCCAGCGCTCATTCGGCCGTAGGTCGCTACGAGGCTGGCCGTCTGACCGGCCAGGCGAACCGCCTTCCGGGAGTTCGCCTGTCTGCTGTCGTCGACGGCATCGGCATCGTAGTGGCCGAGTGCCGAGGTGAGCGTCCGAAGCGCGTCCATGCCGTTGGTGGGCGGCAGGCTGCGCATCTGTCGAATAATGGGCTCGGGAAGCTGCCGGGAAGCCGCGAGCTGCGATTGAAGATCACCCAGCTCGGCGCGGCTGGGCAACCGTCCGTGCCAGAGGAGATAGCACGTTTCCTCGAACGTCGATTCGCGCGCCAGGTCGTGGATGTCGTAGCCGTAGTACGCGAGGACGCCGCGCTCGCCATCGAGGTAGCAGATCGCGGAGGCGGTCGCAACGACATCCTCCAGGCCGGCCCTCGCCCTGATTGCCTCCGCCATGCGTCCATCATAGCAGCATGGGGGGCGGCGCGGTGCGCGTCAGAGGGCCGGGCGCCCCGCCGGCGCCAGCGGACGATAGACGAAGCCGACCACCGTCCCGGCAACGACGAATTCGATGAGCGTGGCCAGGCCGGTTGCCATCGCAAAGCCGCTGGACACGCGCACGGTCACGTACTCCCAGACGACGCCGAAGCAGATGATCAGCAGGCCGACCAGCACCCCGAACCGGATGCCTTCCTGCACGCGGTTCCCGCCCTCATAACCTTTCGCGTAGACATAGGAAAAGACGAAGAAGCCGATCAGGCTGGACACGAACCCGGTCGTGAGGTTCATCTCGGCCTGCGGGTAGAGCGCCGGGTTCTGGTTGAACATGTCCCCGAGCAACTGGGAGAACACAATGAACCCGTACGCGAGATCCACGACCCAGGCAGCCACGGCGGCCAGAGCGAGACGTGTGTAGTTCATGGCGCGGCTCCTTGATGAGGACGGTCACGACGCTTCGGCTCAAGCCGACGAGTAGGCATGACGCGTCGGTGGCCCGAAGCTTCGTGACTACGCTGGGCTAGCTTACCCACGGCGCCGCGCGGCGTCACGGAAAAACCGGAGACAGAGGCCGGGTGGCCTGGCTCGCGCCCGGACAGGCGCCAGCACCCCGCAGACAGGCTACTTGCCGCCGGCAACCTGCGTCTTCAACACGACGCCGTCGCCCGCGAACTGTTGGACGATGGAGAGCAGGCCGGTGTAGAGATATCCGACCTGAAACAGCAGCAGGAACGGAAGCGTTCCGTAGATCTGGTTCGCGAGCGCGTAGAAGATGGTCGCGGTGAAATAGAGGCCCAGCGCCAATTCGATGAGCGGCTGCACCGCCATGGATTGCCGGTAATTCTTCCCGATCCAGTCGTCTCCCTCACGCTCGATTCCGTACTTCGGCGTGCGGCTGAATTCCGTCTGCTTGTTGAACAGCGCTTCGAGCACCGCACGCGTGTTGTTGACGCAAAGCCCGATGCCAATCGACATGAGAAACGGCAGGTACTTGATACGCGCGCCCCAGTCCTTGTACAGCTCCTTCTGGCAGACCATATAGAAATAGGAGACCGACAGCGTCGCCGCGCAGAACAGCGGGACGTCGATCAGCAGCATCTCGGTCCAGCCCATGTTGTAGCGCACCCACATCGACGGAAACATCAGTACCGAGAGGATCGACATCAGCAGATAGTTGAAGTTGGCCGTGAGATGAAAGAACGCTTCGGCCTTGACCCTCAAGGGCAGGGGCGCGCGCAGGATTCGCGGCAGCAGCTTGCGGCACGTCTGGATCGAGCCCTTCGCCCAGCGATGCTGCTGCGACTTGAAGGCGTTCATTTCGACCGGGACTTCCGCGGGCGACACGACATCGGGCAGGAAAACGAACTTCCAGCCCTCGAGCTGCGCCCGGTAGCTGAGGTCCAGATCCTCGGTGAGGGTATCGTGCTGCCACCCGCCGGCGGCTTCGATGGCCTCCCGCCGCCAGATTCCGGCCGTCCCGTTGAAATTGAAGAAACAGCCGGCGCGGTTGCGACCGCCGTGCTCGAGCACGAAGTGCGCGTCGAGCAGGATTGCCTGGATCTTCGTCAGCAGCGAATAGTCCTGATTGATGTGACCCCAGCGCGCCTGGACCATCCCGACCTGCGGGTCGGCGAAATGCGGCAGCGTCCGGTGCAGGAAATCCGCCAAGGGCGTGAAGTCGGCGTCGAAAATCGCGACGAACTCGCCGCTGGCCACCTTCAGACCCGCCTCGAGGGCGCCCGCCTTGAAGCCGCGGCGATCCGTCCGATGGAAACACTTGATGTCGAAGCCCTGAACCGCATGCCGGCGGACCGCGAGCTCCGCAATCCCCCAGGTGTCGTCGGTGGAGTCGTCGAGAACCTGAATCTCGAGAAGCTCGCGCGGGTAGTCGATCTCACACACGGCAGCAATCAGCCGGTCCGCGACGTACATCTCGTTGTAGAGGGGGAGTTGCAGGGTCACCCGGGGCAGCCGCTCCAGCGGTGGCACCAGCTTGGGAATGTTCTCCTTGTGTTTCATGTAAAGATACACAAGGTAGTAGCGGTGCCATCCGTAAATCGCCAGAATGCTCAGCACGAAGAAGTAGACGGCGAGGATTAACGTTTCGGTGGGCGTCATCTCATGAGGCCGGGCGGCACGGGCACGTCATGTTATATGGCTGAGAAAGGTGAAGTCAACGAAACAGCCGGGGCCGCATGAACGCTGCTGATGTCCGCGCGCTGCTCGAAGAGGTGCAGTCGGGCACGCTCGAGGTGGCTGCAGCCTCGGAACGGCTGACGCAATACTTGCGCCAGGCGCCCTTCGAGGACATCGGCTTCGCCCGCGTCGATCACCATCGGGATTTGCGGCAGGGAATCCCGGAGGCGATCTTCGGCGCCGGCAAGTCGCCCGCGCAAATCGTCAGGATTGCGGAACGCATGCTCGCGCGTGGCGGCAATGTGCTCGTCACGCGAACCGATGCAGCCACGCATGCAGCCTTGACCGAGATGGCGCCCGGCGCTGTCTTCCACCCCGACGCACGCGCCATCACGCTGCAGCAGCGGCGACCACCCGCCGGCGTCGGCGTGGTGATGACGATCGCCGCCGGGACCTCGGACATTCCGGTCGCGGAAGAGGCCGCCGTCACGACTGAATTCCTCGGCAACCAGGCCGACCGCATCTACGATGTCGGCGTCGCGGGCATCCATCGACTGCTTCGCGAGTATCCCCGTCTCGGATCCGCCCGCGTCATCATCGTGGTGGCGGGCATGGAGGGCGCGCTGCCGAGCGTGGTGGGCGGGCTCGTGGCCGTGCCTGTCATCGCGGTGCCCACGAGCGTCGGCTACGGCGCGAGCCTCGGGGGGTTGGCCGCGCTCCTGGGAATGCTCAACAGCTGTGCCGCCGGCGTTTCAGTCGTCAACATCGACAACGGGTTTGGCGCCGGGGTCATCGCGAGCCTGATCAACCACCTCTAGCCCCTCGGCTTGACAGCCGCCGCCCATATTCTCTGGAGGGCTGGCGTCTCGCGCCGGTCGATGGTACATTAGGCGATTACTTTGCCCGCGGTGGCGGCGCGAGCCCTCACGCTTCCCGCTCCTCCAGCCGAGCTGTCACGCCCGATGCACCAAACCGCGCTCCGGGTCCTCGAATTCGATCGGATCATCGAGGCCGTGCGGCGATTCGCTCTCACGCCGCTGGGTGCGATGCGCCTCGCCGACCTGCGACCCTCCGGTGATCCCGGGCGCGTCCAGACGGCCCTGGCGGCCACGGGCGAAGCGATCCGGTACCTCGAGGAGAATTCGCCGTTTCCGCTGAACGCGCCCCCTCGCCTCGATGCCATCCTCGACGCGTTGGCGATCGAAGGACGCATCCTGGAGCCGTCACCGCTCCTGGCCTTCGCCGGGTTTCTCGCCTCGGCCGACCAGATGCGCGCGGCCATTCGTCAGGCACGCTCGCCCCTGCCGATCCTGCGCGGCATCACGGACAACATGCGGAGCTTCGAGCGCGAAGTCTCCGACGTGCAACAGAAGATCGATCCGTCGGGCGAGGTGATCGACAACGCCAGCCCGGAGCTCGCGACCATCCGCGATCGGCTGCGCAAGCAGCGCGCGCGCCTGCGTTCGACGCTCGAGTCGTATCTGCGGGGCAAGGACACCGCGCGCTACCTGCAGGAACAGGTTGTCACCGATCGCCACGGCCGCTACGTGCTCGTCGTCAAGGCCGAGCACCGCAACGCTATTGCCGGCATCATCCATGGAAGTTCCGCAAGCGGTGCGAGCCTCTTCCTCGAGCCGCTCAGCACCGTCGAGGTCAACAACGACATCGTGGCGCTCGAGGAGCAGGAGACGGCCGAAGTTCGCCGGATCCTACGGCAACTGACCGAGGCGTTCAGGGGGCGCGCGACAGATCTCCAGCGAACGCTTGAAGCCATCACGGAGCTGGACGTCCTGCAGGCGAAAGCGCAACTCTCGCAGCTTGCGGACGGAGTCGAGCCCGTGCTGTCGACGGAGCATCGATTCGAGTTGAGGGCGGCGCGCCACCCGTTGCTGATTCCGCAAATCGCGGGGCTCATCACCGGCGGCTCGGCCGGCTCGCAGGGAAGACCCGGCCCCGTGCCGATCGACCTCGTTATCGAAGCGCCGACGACGGCGCTGCTGATTACGGGACCGAACACCGGGGGAAAGACGGTCGCGTTGAAGACGGCCGGCCTACTGGCCCTCATGGCGCAGGCCGGCTTCCACATCCCCGCGCATCGGGGTTGTCGCCTGCCAGTGTTCCGTTCCATCTTCGCCGACATCGGCGACGAGCAATCGATCTCGGCCAGTCTCAGCACGTTCTCGGCGCATGTCACGAACATCGCCGGGATGGACCGCCACCTGGCGCTGCCCGCCCTGGTGCTGCTTGACGAAGTTGGCGCGGGCACCGATCCGGTGGAAGGCGGGGCACTCGGGATGGCCATCATCGAGCACTTCCGCCGCCGGGGCGGGCTGGTGCTGGCGACAACGCATTACGACATGCTGAAGTCGTACGCGTCGACCACCGAAGGGGTCAGCACGGCCGGCTTCGGGTTCGATCCGGACACGTTCGCGCCGACCTATCGGTTGACGTACGGGACGCCGGGCCGGAGTCTCGCGCTCGAGATTGCGGCCCGCATCGGGCTCGCCGCCCCAATCATCGAAGCCGCGCGCCAGTACCGCAGCGCGCGTGAGGCGCAGCTCGCGGATCACCTGGCACGCGTCGACCAGGAGCTGAAGGAGCTCGAGCGCGAAAGGCGCCTCATGGGTGCCGAACATGCCGAGGTCGAGCAGCTCGGGGCGCGACTGCAGGCGCGCGAGACGGCCCTCCGCGAGCGCGAAGAGACGCTGAAGCGCCGGCTGGACACCGAGCTCGAGGAGCGAATGCGAGAAGCCCGACGGGAGGTCGATGCGCTCATCGACGGCCTCAGGCAGGAGGTGGCCCGGTTGGCCGCAGAGGCGGCGCGCCGGTCGGCGGAGCAGGGGCCGCCTGTGTCGACGGGCGAGACGGGCGCCGTGCGCGCCGGTGCGCGGGCCGCCTTGGAGGACGTCGCGGAGCGCCTGCGCGGGCCGCGGCCGGCGGAGCCGGGTCCGGAGACGAGACACGTCCCGGCGGCCGCGGTCTCGCCCGGTGATCGTGTGGCCATTGGATCGCTCGGTATGGAAGGCATCGTCCGGGCGGTGCACGATCGCGACGCCGAGGTCGAGGTGAGGGGCAAGCGCTTGCGCGTCCGGCTCGACGATCTGTCCCTCACCGCCAAGAATGCCGGCGAAGGGAGTGGCCGCATCAGCGTCAACGTCCACATGCTGCCGCGCGAGGCGCCCGCAACGGAGCTCAATCTCATTGGGTGCACCGTCGACGAAGCGCTGACGCGCGCGGAGAAGTTCCTCGACGAAGCGGTGCTCGCGGAACAGCGAACCGTCCGTGTGATCCACGGATATGGAACCGGCCAGCTGCGCCGGGCGGTCGCAGGGTTTCTCGAGGGGCATCCCTTCGTCGCTCGCTTCGGTGCGGCCGCGCCCGAGAAGGGGGGCGGCGGCGTCACGGTCGTGGAGCTCAAGGAATGAAGAGCGCGGGTTGATTCGCCGATGGGCCTCTTTCCGCAATCGTTCATCGATGACCTGCGGACCCAAGCGGACATCGTCCAGGTCGTGCAGGACTACGTGCCGTTGAAGCGCGCGGGCGCAAGCTACAAGGGGCTGTGTCCGTTTCATGCCGAGAAGACGCCATCGTTTCACGTCAACCGCGAGAAGGGGTTTTTTCACTGTTTCGGGTGCGGTGCTGGTGGCGACGTCTTCAAGTTCCTCGAGCTGCACCAGAAGCGTGGATTTCTTGAGACGGTTCGGCTCCTGGCCGGGCGGTTCGGGGTGACGATTCCCGAG
>JACPPN010000159.1 GCA_016190995.1 Acidobacteriota bacterium
GGCTAAAGCCGGACGCCATGGACTGCTCGGGAACCGGTCCGGCTAAAGCCGGACGCCACGGACTGCTCGGGGACCGGTCCGGCTAAAGCCGGACGCCACGACTGCTTCACATGGACATTCGTGGTGTCCGGCTTTCAGCCGGACCCTGTCCGGCTTTAGCCGGACCTCGACACCGCGTTCAGCAACTCTTCCGCGCTCACCGTCGCGGGTCCGAACTTCCCGACCACGACGCCCGCCGCGTGATTCGCCAATTCCGCCGCTTCGGACAACTTGGCGCCCGCGGCGAGCCCGAGGGCAATCGTGCTGATGACCGTGTCGCCGGCGCCCGTTACGTCCGCCACCTCACGCGCGACTGCCGCCAGATGCGATTCGGCGAGAATCTCGACCGCGCCCGTGCCGTCGCGTCGGCCTTCGGCGAGCGACATCCCGTGCTCGCCGCGCGTGATGAGCACCGACTCGCAGTTCACGCGCCGTTGAAACCCGCGCGCGGCCCGGCGCGCATCGTCGTCCGACCGGATGCGCGTGTGCGTCGCGATTTCCGCCTCGACGTGATTCGGCGTGACCAGCGTGGCGAACGCGTAGTCGTCGATGTGCGGAATCTTGGGATCGACGAGCAGCGCAATGCCGTACGATCGCGCACAGTCACGCAGACAGTCCATGACGCCTCTGCAGATCGCGCCCTTCAGGTAGTCCGACACCAGGATGACGCGCGCATCCGCCGCGAGCACCCGTAGTCGGTGGCACAGGCGGTCTTCCACGTCGGGCGCGAGTTCGACATCCGTTTCATAGTCCACACGGGCGACCTGCTGGCGGCGGTTCGTGACGATGCGCAGCTTACGGGTCGTGCTGCGGCTGTCGTCCTCGAGAAGATGCTGTGGATCGAGGCCTTTCGCCCGAAGCTCCTCGGCGAGTTGACGTGCCGTCGTGTCGCGGCCGACGATGCCGGCCAGTTGAGCGCGGCCGCCGAGCGCCCGCACGTTGTGGGCGACGTTGGCTGCGCCGCCCAGCCGGAACTCGTCGTGATCGAACTCGACGACGGGCACGGGCGCTTCCGGCGAGATGCGGTTGACCCGCCCGACGAGAAAGTGGTCGAGCATGACGTCGCCGACGACGAGCACGCCGGCTTCGCCGAACTGCTGCACGAGCAACCGGGCACGTGCGGCGTCCATCTCAGGATGACCGCGCCCCGTCGGGCCGCGCGACCACCGCGTCGCGATCCGCGGCGTACGGCAGCGTGATCAGGACGAGGAACAGCATCAGGAATTCGGAGTCGCCGAAGTTGTATTCGAACAGCCCGGCCGCCAGCATCGCGGCCAGCGCCGCGAGCCCCGCTGCGGCAACAGAAGGCGCCCGGCTCGTTCTCAGCTTGCGCCAGAGATCGCGCGCCACGAACCCGACGAAGACCAGCCAGACCGCCAGCGCAGGCACCCCGCGCTCGGCGGCAATCTGCATCGGCACGTTGTGCAGATGGGGATTGACCTGCTGCACGGCGTCCGGGTCGCGATACCGCCGGTACACCCACACGACCATGTCGGGCCCGACGCCAGTGAACGGACGGTCCTTGACGATATGCACGCCTGTGCGCAACATCGCGACGCGATCGCGATTGGTCGGATCCTTGAGGCTGAAGACCGAGTAGACCCGGTCGGTGATGCGCGGCGGCGCCACCGCGATGAACAGGGCGGCGAGGACCGGCAGGAGCGCCACCAGCCGGAGATCCTTCCACATGAGCAGGAGCCCCACCGCGACGCACGCGCCGACCCACGCGCTGCGCGTAAAGGTGAGGCCGAGCGCGACGAGGAGCGCCGGCAGAATCAGGGCCGGCCAGAGGCGATCTTTCTTCGCGAACAGGATGCGCGCAACCGCGGCGCAGGTCACCAGCATCACAAGACCCGAGTACGTCATGTAATGACCCATGGCGCCCTGCGGCCGCTTGCCCAGATAGTCGTATTCGAGGATGCCGTATTGAAAGATGCCGTAGACCGCGCTAGCCGCCCCGACCGTGATGATCGCGAAGATCAGGCTCAAGGCTCGCTCCCCGCGCGCGATGAGATAGACCGCCGGCACAGTCAGAAACAGGACGAGCTGCCGGGAATCGGCGAAGCTGATGCGCGGGTTGAGCGAGAAGGCGGACGAGATGAGTGTCGCGGCCGCGTACGCGACGAGAGCCCAGAAGAACGCCGGAGCCTCGAAGCGCCATGCGCGGATGGCCAGAAGGGCCCAGCAGGCGAGTGTCAGCCACAACAGCGTCTCGGCCGCGACGATCGACAACTGGAGGACCGCCACCGAAGCGAGTAGCAGGCTATACGCCGCCGTGTCGAGCGGCGAGCGGCGAGTCATCCCGATTGCGGGAACGGCGGTCATGAAGCAGGAACCGGCGGCGCCGCCGGTGTGCGGGGACGGTGATTCGTGTTGTTCAGTTCAGCGGCGCGGGTCAGGGCGCGCTCTGCGACGCGTGCGACCGCATCGGCCGTCATCGCGGTCAAACACCGGAAATCTCCCGGCACGCAGTGCCGCTGCTCGCACGGGCGGCAGGGAAGCCCCTCGACGTACACCGACTCGGTCACGCACGCTGGGTCGCGCCATGGCGCCGACCGTTCGGCCAGCGTCGGGCCATAGAGCCCGACGACTGGCGTCCGGGTCGTCGCGGCAATGTGCAGCGGGCCGCTGTCGCCGCCGATGAAGAGCGCGGAGCGTCCGATGAGCGCGCGGAGCTCGGGGAGCGTGAATTCAATGCCGTCCCACGTGATCTGCCCGTCGCCCGCACGAAGTGCCGCGCGTGCACGGCTGCGTACCTGCCCGGCGGCGCTGGCGTCCGAAGGCCCCGCCGTGATGATCAGGCGTCGCGCGGGACGGGCGCGAAGCAGCGCGACCGCCAGATCCACGAACGACTCCGTCGGCCATCGTCTGAATGGATTCCCGGCGCTGACGTGCACGACAATCACCGCATTCGCCGCCGTGATGCCCGCGCCGGTGAGCCGGCGCTCTATCGACCGAGCAGCCGCCGTCTCCACCGGCATGTCGACCCGATCGATCGACGGATCGGGCGGTGTCGCGAAAGCGGCTCCCAGTGGACGCAACAGATCCCACTGGTTTTCGACCGAGTGACGCGGGCGCAGATCCGGCGCCCGTGGCACGCGTTCCGTGTACGTCCATCCGCGTCCAGGCAGATCGTATCCGAGTCGCACGGGCGCGCCGCTCGCCCGCGTGAACCAGGCCGCCCGCGGCCCGCCGTGAAAATCAATCGCGACGTCGAACCGTGCCCTGCGGAGCTGCCGCACAATCGCGACGTCCTCGCGCACGCGGGCGAGCCCGCGATTCCGTCGAGCCACGATGACGCGGTCCAGGTGCGGATTGGACGTGACGACGGGCGCGGCGAGCGGTTCGACCAGATAGGCGAGACGTGCGTGCGGCAGATGACGCTTGATGGCTCCAATGGCCGGCGTCGTGAAGACCACGTCGCCGATGAGCCGCAGCCGAATCAGAAGAATCTTCACGTCAGATGAGGATGCCCGGACGTGCGCCCTGCTGAGTGGATCGCGGACTGCCGGACGCGAATGTGGGCCTAGACATCTCCTAAGGCCGGAACGGTGACAGATGAAGCCAGGTTTTCTGTCATGAGCCTTAGGAGCTGTCTTAGGCGCGGCCGCCGTGGCGGCCGCGCAGCTCGTAGCGAAGGTTCGCCTGTCCCGGCGGTGTCTTGTCACCCGGCGGTTTGAGGCGAAGCTTCGCTACTCCTCGATCGTCGCTTCGTCGATCAGCATCACGGGGATGTCGTCCTTGATGGGATAGACGCGGCGGCATTCCTGACACTTGAGCGCCTTCCCGTCGTGCACGAGCACCACCGGCGTCTTGCAGTTGGGGCACGCCAGAATCTCGAGCAGCTCCGGATCGACCGGCATGGTGCGTCTCCAAGTCAGAACTCCCGAAACTATATCAGATGCGTCCGGCTAGGAGCGTGTCCGAGAAATGGGAGACACGCGCCTACTAGGAGCCCGTTCAGGCTTACTCGGGCGGGCTCCTAGTCGGGGTTGGCGGGCCGCGTGCTTGTCGCCCACCGGCGGGTATGGAACAATTCTCATCGAATGCCCCATCGCGGATTTCTGGTCGTTGCCGCCGTCAGCGTCATCGGGGGCGTTCCCGCTTTCAGCCAGACCTCGGCGACGTCTGGCGGCGCCACGTCCGACAAGGCAGCCGCGTACTACGAATTCATTGTCGGGCGTCAGCGCGAGTCCGAGGGAGACATCGAGGGCGCGCTCAGCGCCTATCGTCGCGCGGCCCAGCTCGACCCGTCCTCCGCGGAAATCCATGCGGAGGCGGCGGCGATGTACGCGCGTCAGAATCGTGCGGACGATGCCATAGCCGAGGCCGAGGCTGCGCTCAAGATCGACGCGGCCAACGGTGAGGCGCATTGGGTACTGGGCGGCGTGTATGCGGCGCTCGTGAGCAGCCAGGCGGAGCTCGGTCGCTCCGACGGGTCGCCCGCCGTTCGCGGGTACGCGGCCAAGGCCATCCTGCACCTCGAAAAAGCTCGCGACCTTCGACCGAACACGCCCGGTCTCGAAGTGCTGCTCGGTCGTCTGTACGTCGCGACCGGCGCCTACGACAGAGCGATTGCGCTGCTTGCCGAGGCCCTTGCCGAGGATCCAGGTTCCTCGGAGACATCCGTCCTGCTCGCGCAGGCGTACTGGGGAGGCGGACGGCGCGATCAGGCGATCCGAACCCTCGAGGATGCATCCAGCGCGGTGATCGAGTCGTACCGCGTGCTCCTGGAGCTTGCGTCGTTCTACGAGCGGGATGAGAAGTGGCGACAGGCGGCGGACGCATACAAGCGCGCCCTGGATCAGAACCCGAGCAACCCCGAGCTGAAGGTGCGGCGCGCCTCGGCCTTGATCAACGCCGGCGAGGGACAAGCGGCCCGCGACCTGATGCGAGAGGTCGTCAAGGAACGACCCACGGAACCGGCGGTGCTCTACCTCCTCTCGCAGG
This sequence comes from Acidobacteriota bacterium, assembly GCA_016190995.1. Taxonomy (GTDB): domain Bacteria; phylum Acidobacteriota; class Vicinamibacteria; order Vicinamibacterales; family JACPPN01; genus JACPPN01. Next base: position 4,990 of record JACPPN010000159.1, read on the forward strand.
CGGAACGCCAGGCGAAGGACCTCGAGGCGGCCGAAGCGGCGGCACGCCGGCTGATCGCCCTGGCGCCTCGGGATCTGCGCGGCCCGTTCAGCCTGGCGCAGGTGTTCGAGCACAAACACGAGAGCCGCCGCGTCATCGAGACGCTGCAGCCTATCGCCGAGGCGCCCGTCAACGGCCCTCCGCGGCAGGTTTCAACGCTCCTCGTGCACCTCGCCTTCGCCTACCAGGACGTGCAGCAGCACGATCGCGCCCTCGCGGCCTTCGAACGGGCGAGGAAGCTGGCCCCAGACGACGATGCGATCGATTCGTACCTCGCACAGGCGCACCTCGCCGCGCACGAGCCGGGGAAAGCGCTTGAGGTCGCTCGCGACGCGCTCGGTCGTCACCCTGACAACCTGCGCCTGCTTCGCCTCCAGGCGCAGGCGCTCAGCCAGACCGGCCATCTGAGCGAGGCCGTCGTGATGCTGCAGCAGGAGGTGACGAAACGGGCCGATCCCGAGGCGCACCTCGCGCTAGCGGCGCTGTTCGTCGAAGCCAAGCAATTGGGCGAGGCCGAGAAGATTCTCGATAGCGCGCGCGCGAAGTTCCC
>JACPPN010000156.1 GCA_016190995.1 Acidobacteriota bacterium
CGCATCGAGCAGATCGTCAATGGTGACCTCGATAATCCGCTCGACCTCGTCCGTAGTGGGGCGGAGCGGCGGTGTCTGCTCGCAAAGGCCCACGACGGGTTGCAGCGTGAACCCGCTCACCGGGATGTAGAGCGGTGTGAGCGGACCGAGGATTTCGACGAGCCGCCCGTCCAGCCCGATCTCTTCGTGCGCTTCGCGCAGCGCGGCCTGTTCGATGGTCTCGCCGGGGTCGATCGAACCGCCGGGCAGCGAAACCTGCCCTGGATGGCTTGTCAGCGCCGCGGCGCGCTGGGTGAGGGGAACGCACGCTTCGCCGGCCTTGGCGAAGACGAGGAGCAGCGCGGCCGCCGATCTTGCACCGTCCGGCAGGTGTCGGGGGTTCCAGCCCGGTCGCGGCTTGGGGGCGAGCGGGAGCTGCGCGTCCACGCCGGGCAGCGAGTCTCGTACGAGGCGCCGAAGCTCACGAGCGAGGTCGGTGAAGAGCACAGGAAAAGCCGTGACCGTCGACAGTCAACAGTGGATCCGGCTTGTGAGCAGCTCCAGGCCGCAAGGCGTCCCTAGTCCGAGTCCCTGGGCCCGAGTCCCGATACACGGTCGACTGTTTCGACCATGAACGCTCGATAGATCATTCATTGACTCGACTCATCATCGTTCCAAAGCCTCAACCGCAGAGGGGCGCCGAGAGCGCGGAGCGATGACATGGCTTTCCCAGTCTCCGCGTCCTTCCGCGTTCTCTCTGGTGAGAGCTTTTGACGCCGAATTCAGGATCATACGCGGCCGGCCGCCCGCCAGACGTTGCCTTCTCGAATGAACCGGGTCTCGCCTTCGAACGCGTAGTCGGCCGGCGCCGGATACAACGGATCTCCCGGCAGCAACAGAGCCTCGAGCTCCTCGTCCCGATAGTACTGCGGTTGAACGCGCACGACACGACGCGCGCGCGCCCACCCGATCGCTTCAACGACGGATCGCAGTCGCGTTGTGTCCTTGAGGACGCGCCATGTTGGCGGCGGCAGGCAGATCTCGCCGCGAGCGTGGCGGTCGAGAGCGCCGGCGGGGGTGAGCCAGCAGCTTTCGATTGATTCAACCGGTTCGTGCGCCGGGGACTGGGTTTCGGGAAGGAGGGCGAGAAAAAACCGGGTATCGAACCGGCGCGCCTCGGAGTCCGGCGTCACCCAGTGAGCGAACCCGACAAGCGCGTCGAGCGCGAGCTGCAGGCCTTCACGCTCGAGCACGGCCGCAAGCGTGGTGTGGCCCGCGTGCACGCTGTCGCGATACTCGGCGTATCGACGGGCTGCTTCACCCGAGAGCCGCACGACCCCGCCGCCGCTATCGCGCGCCAGCAGCACGCCAGCCTCTTCGAAGAGCTCACGAATGCCCGCGACGTGATAGGCGATTGCGGTGGACGGCTCGAGGTCGGGGAACCGCGCCGCGGCATCCGCTGTCCGGTCACAACGCGCAGCGACCTCCGCCGACGCGTCGCCGTCATCCACGCGGCCGCCCGGAAACACGTGGGCGCCGCTGAACGCTCCGCGCTCCGGCCGGCGCACGAGGAATACCTCAATGGCCGCATCGCGCAACGGGGCTTCGCGGACGAGGACGACGGTGGAGGCAGGAAGCAGGCTCATGAAGGTGTGGATCCTCAATCGTTGCTGCTGCGACGCAGCGTGTCAACTCCCGCGGTACTTCGAATGCGCTCATCCGCGCCGGCGGTCCGGCTGGAGAGCCGACGGTCCGGCTAAAGCCGGACACTACAGCTGTTTTCTGTGGGTCCCCCGCCGCGCGTGTTGTGCGGCGGGGTGGAAGCCCGGGCACCTGGAACCTCACACCCGGGAACCTGACACCTGGGCACCTGGAACCGACACGATGTCTGGTCACACTCTTCGGCCGGCACAACGTTTCGGATATCGTTTACATCGCTCATGAGCTCGACGCCCCGGTTCGTTGCGGTGCCTCTCTCTCTACTCGCTCGCCTCACGACCCCCCGAACGGCGTTGCTCGCGTCGCTCGCGATCATGTGGCTCAACTACGCGCTGACGTCACGATGGGCCCACATTCCAGGATCGATTCACGGTCCGAAGCAGCCATTCTTTCTCATGGCGTTGGTCGTTGCGACCGTGGGGGCGGCCCGGACGCGAGGGATTGGCCGGCCCGTTAGGATGCCACTCATCTCACGCCTTGCGTTTGCGGCGAGCGTCGCGATGCTCGGCGCTGCCTTCGTGTCCTGGTTTCCCCCTTCGAGCTGGACCCAGATCCCGTTTCTCGACAACTGGCCGCCGCGCTATCAGGGCACGATCGACGGCGTCCGCCTGCTCCGGCGCGGCGCGTTCGTCGGGTGGGAATGGAGCTTTCTCGGCGGCTATCACTCGTCCTCCGACATCTCGCAGAACCTCGCGCTTCTTGCGTTCCTTCCGATTCAGCTCTTGGGGGAACGGCCCGGCTTTCACCTGCTTCATGCGCTCCTCTTCGCGGCCGTTCCGGCGTTGATTTATGTCGATCTCCGGCTCGACGAGAACCAGAAGGAGCTCGCCGTGCTCGGCGGAGCGCTCGGGGGCGTGATCGCGGGCAACTACTCGTACTTTCTCGTTCGCAGCGGCGACACGAATTCGCTGGCCGGCGCGGTGTGCGTGCTGGTCGCCATCACGGGAAGCCACGCGGCGCGGCGCGGGCGCGCTTGGGGCGGCCCCTGCCTGCTGCTCGGCCTCGTGCTCACGATCTACTCCCACGTCGGCTTCTTCTCGTACGCCGCGCTGTATCTCCTGCTCGAAGGTCTCCTCTATCGCGACCGGCGCGCGATACGGCGGCTGCTCCTGGCGTTGGCTGTCGCGCTGGTGGCCGGGTCGCCCCTCACCTGGGAGTCCTGGCGCTACCGCTCGTACTTTCTTGCGAACAACCTGATCTATCGGGGCGGCGGCGCCATCGACTGGCCGGACGTTCTCGCCAAGTTCTATTACAACGTCGAGATCCTGTTCAGGCCCGGCCGCTGGTTCAACGACTATGGCGGCCTGACCAACGTGTTCCTGCCGGTCTTCGCGCTCGTCGCGTGGCGGGATCGCTCCCGCGCCCGATTCCATGCCTGGGCCGCGCTCTTCACGGTGGCGCTGCTTCGCTTCAATCTGCCGCCCTTCGCCTATGTCTTCCTGCGGCCGGTGCACATGCTCGCGATTTTCGCCGGTCCGGTTCTCGCGCTGTTCATCCTGCGATTCGCGGGGACGCGCTGGCTCGCTCTCGTGATCGTCCTGCTCGTCGCGCTCTACATCCAGATCTCGTTCGTGCCCGTGCCGCACGTGTCGAGCGTCCGCGACTTCGATGCGGCGCTCGTCGATCGGATCCGCCAAGCCGACGGCGCGCTCGTTCTCGTCGAGAACAGCCCGCACCGCAATATGAACGCGACGCCGGGCGGCGAAACCGAGCGCTCCCCGTTTCAGACGCACTTCGAACCCCTGCTCCGCGATGCGACCGGCAGAAGACTGTACGCCGGATTCTGGGACGGCTGGCAGTGGTGCCCGTGGCGCGGCGAGGTGGTTGCTGGTGGCACCTTCGACGGGCACGCGATTGGTGACACTCCACCGGCGCTGTTCGCGCGCGAGATGAAACGATGGGGTATCCGGCGTCTGCTGGTCTGGAGCGATTCAACGAAGCGGTATCTGGCGTCGCATGCGTTGTTCGTGCGCCGGTGGGATCGCGGCCCGTGGGCGGAGTTCGACTTCAAGGCGCCAGACGTGCGGGACGTCGTCACCGCACACGGCGCCGGCCGCATCGTCCAATTCGATCCGCTGGGCGCCTCGATCGATCTCGATGGCGTCGCGGCCGGAGATCCAATCATCGTTCGGACGCACTTCCATCCATCCTGGACGGCGCGGGTGGATGGGATGCCGCTCGCTCTCGCCGACAGCAACGGCCAGATCCGCTTCACGGCCCCGAGGTCGGGGAGCTATCGAGTCGAGCTCCGATATCCTCGGCGTCGCGGGCTCACCGTCTTTGCGGGCTTCGTCCTCGTAGCGGGAGTGATTGCCGTAGAAACACTGCTACGATCCCATCCATGAAACATCGACATCTTGCTTCCGTGTTCTTTCTGGCCGGCACTGCCGCGGCGGGGGCCACGCTCGCCGCCTCGGCCCAGCGATCGTCCGGCTTCGACATTCTCATCACGAACGGCCGCATCGTGGATGGTAGCGGCGCGCCCTGGTACCGCGGCGACGTCGGCATCGTCGGCGACCGCATTCAGGCAATCGGCAGACTTGGCGGCGCGAGCGCAAAGACGTCGATCGACGCGCGTGACATGGTGGTCGCGCCCGGCTTCGTCGACATGCTGGGCCAGTCGGAGTTCAACGTGCTGGTCGACAACCGCGCCGCCAGCAAGATCCTGCAGGGGGTGACGACGGAGGTGACGGGAGAGGGCAGCTCGATCGCGCCCGTGAACGACCGCATGATCGAGGAGGCGGCGGCGGTTTTCAAGCACTTCGGCGTTCTGGCCGACTGGCATTCGCTCGACGAGTACTTCCGGCGCCTGAACGAGCGGACGCGTCCGGCAATCAACATGGCCACGTTCGTCGGCGCTGGCGGCGTGCGCAACTACGTGATCGGCAAGGAGGATCGCAAGGCCACGCCGGCGGAGCTCGACCAAATGAAGCAGCTCGTCGAGCAGGCGATGCAACAGGGCGCCCTGGGACTGAGCTCGTCCCTGCAGTACGTGCCCGACCGGTTCGCCGACAGCGAAGAGTTGGTCGCGCTCGCGGGCGTCGCGGCCCGCCACGGCGGCATCTACATCACGCACCAGCGATCCGAGGGCAATCGCCTCTTCGAGTCGCTCGGCGAGGTGGTTGCGATCGCCGAGCGCGCGGCGATCCCGGCGGAGATCTGGCACTTGAAAACCGCCTACAAGGCCAACTGGGGGAAGATGCCCGAGGTGCTGAGCCGGATCGAAGCGGCCCGCGCGCGGGGCCTCGACGTGACGGCGAACCAGTACCCGTACACGCGGGCGTCGAACGGGCTCGACGCGTGCCTGCCGCTCTGGGTGCGCGAGGGCGGCCTCGAGAAGATGCTCGCGCGCCTAAAGGATCCCATCCAGCGCGGGCGCATCAAGCGGGAGATGGATGACCCGGCCGCGACGGCGTGGGAGAACCAGTGGTACGGATCCGGCGGCGCCGAGGGGGTCATGCTCAGCTCGGTGCTCAGTCCCGAGCTGCGCAAGTACGAAGGGATGACGCTGGCGGCGATCGGCAAGCAGCTCGGGAACGATCCCCGGGACGTGGTGATGGACTTCGTCATCGCCGACCGCGCCGAGAGCTCCGTCATCATCTCGATCATGGCGGAAGAGGACGTCCGCGCCGCCCTCAAGCACCCACTCGTGGCGATCGGCAGCGACTCGCCGGCGAAGGCCGAGGACGGGCCGCTCGCCGAATCGAAATCGCACCCGCGGGGCTGGGGATCGTTTCCGCGCATCCTCGGCACGTACGTCCGCGGGGAGCGCCTCTTGACGCTCGAGGAGGCCATCCGCAAGATGACGTCTCGCGCCGCGGCCCGTGTTCACCTGGACGATCGGGGGTTGCTCAAGCCCGGCATGATGGCGGACATCACCGTTTTCGACCCGGTGACGATCCGCGATGTTTCGACCTTCCAGGATCCGAATCACTACTCGGTCGGCGTGAAACACGTGCTTGTCAATGGTCGCCCGGTCGTCGCCGACGGGAAGATGACGGATGAGCGTCCCGGCCGCGCCCTGCGCGGCCCCGGATACCGCAAGGGAAGCTGACTGGATTGGCTGGCCGCTTGAAGTCCGGCTGAAGCTGGAGGCCGAGGTCCGGCTGAAGCCGGACGCCACGACTGGTGGATACGAGTGGTGGAATGGACGACCGGTCGAAACGCCACCGATTCTACGTTGCCGCCGATGGGCGCTCGATAATCCTCACGTCGCCGCCATCGCTCACGACCGCGCGGGTCGCGAGCCCCAGAAAGAGTCCGTGCTCGATCACGCCGGGAATGCGGTGCAGACGGACGTCAAGGGCGGCGGGATCGGCAATGGCGCCGCAGGACCAGTCGATGACCCAGTGACCCTCATCGGTCTGGAACGGCTGCGTCTCGGGCGTGCGGCGCAGCGTCGCGGCGCCGCCAATCGTCTCGAGCGATTCGCGCACGAACCGCTCCGCGAATGGCACAACTTCCACCGGCAGGGATACTCGCGTCCCGAGTCTCGGCACCAGCTTGCTCGTGTCGGCGATGACGATGAGCTGGCGCGAGGCAGCCGCCACGATCTTCTCGCGGAGCAGCGCGCCGCCAAGGCCCTTGATCAAATCCAGCGAGGGGTCGATCTCGTCGGCGCCGTCGACCGTCACGTCCGGGTGTGGACGATCCGCGAGCGAGGCGAGCGGGATCCCGAGCGCCCCGGCGAGCCGGGTCGTGGCCTCAGAAGTGGAGATGCCGGTAATCGAGCTGAGGACGCCGTCGTTGATGCGGCGGGCGAGCTCTTCGAGAAAGTACAGGACGGTCGACCCGGTCCCGAGCCCAACGGTCAGGCCGCTCGAGATGAAGTCGACGGCGCGCCGGGCGGCGCGGTCCTTCGCGAGGTCAGCAGCGTTCAAGGGCAAACCGCCGAGTTACCCAGCCGGGACCCGGGACTCGGGACCCGGGACCCGGGACTCGGGACTCGGGACCCGGGAC
>JACPPN010000160.1 GCA_016190995.1 Acidobacteriota bacterium
GCGTTGCTCGTCGCTTACAAATTCCCGATTTGCGCGCTCCTCGCGCCTTGCCATCCGGGCGCCGCGCTCCGGGATTTACGCCACGAATCACTGTTCCAGGACACTAGGTCGCTGCAACAGAGGTGCCACGCAAGGGTCCGTTCAGACTGACCGGAACGACACCTTCCCGCCGTATCCACTTGACTGTTCAGTCAGAAGTGGACCGATTCGTTCAAGCGGCTGTCTGGAATGGGAGTGGCCTAAATGGTCGGCGGCCGAGCTGTGTTCTCACCGCCGCGAGGCCCGAGCGCGAACGTCATCGTGCCCTCGACGACAACCTTGCCATCAACACGGGCGGTTCCCTTGAGCCGTCCCATCTTGCTTCGGAGCCGGAGGACCGTTGCCTCGATCGTCACGACGTCCCCCGGCCGTACCGGACGGCGGTACCGAACGCGCTCGATTCCCATGAAGTAAATCAGCTTCTCGCGGTTTTCCGGCTTCGCGAGAATCATGATGGCGCCCACCTGCGCGACGGCCTCGGTGAGAATCGTCGTTGGCAGAACGGCCGGTTCGCCCGGCGAGCGGGACAGATAGCGCTCGTTCAGCGAAACGTTCTTGATGCCGACGATCCGCTTGTCGGGTTCGAACTCGACGATGCGATCGACGAGGAGAAACGGATACCGGTGCGGAAGGATGCGTTCGATCGTGGTGTGGTCGAACGGGAGCGTGAGGTGGTCGAGCGGTGCTGAATCAGGCATGCGGACAGTTCAGGCGGCGGAGGTCCGGCAGAGTGTGTCAGTATAATTTGTTTCTGCCGGAACGGAAAAACGCCGGTTCAAGCGTACGAGCACGGCTGGAGAGAATGGATTATTCCCCACGGGCGCGGGGTAGCGAGCAGAAAGGCGACGGCGCGCCGGGACACGAGACGGCGCGCGCCAGGGAGCACGAACTGCTCGCGACCCTGTTCGACCTGGGCCGCGAAATCACGGCGGTTCTCGACCTGAACGAGCTCCTCGAGAAGATTCCGCAGCTTGTCGCCCGCCTCATCGATTTCCAGGCATTCGCGGCCTATCTGCTGGACGACAAGAAGGGGGAGCTGGCGATTGCGTACTCGGTCGGCTATCCCGACGGGGCGGCCTCGCTGCGGCTCCGGGTCGGCGAGGGGCTTGTCGGTGCCGCGGTGGCGGAGGAGCGGCCCGTGCTGGTGAACGACGTCGCGCGCGAGCCACGATACGTCGAAGCGGTGCCGGGCATGCAGGCCGAGCTCGTCGTGCCGTTGCGCTACAAGAACCGCGTCATCGGGGCGCTGAACCTCCTGAGCCGCTGCTGCGATCAGTTCACCGACACCGACGTGGCCATTCTCCGTCAGTTCGCCGCGCACGTTGCCATCGCGCTCGCCAACGCGCGTCTGTTCGAGCGCGAGCGCCAGGACGCGGAAATCTTCGAGACGCTCGCCGAGATCGGGCGCGATATGGCGTCCATCCTCGACCTCGACGAGCTGCTCACGCGGCTCGCCCAACTGATGAAGCGGGTGATCGCCTACCGCACGTTCGGGATCCTGCTCCTCAACGAGCAGTCGCAGGAGCTCGAGATGAAGCTTGCGGTGCAGTACGGCGAGCGGTTCGACATCCCGAAGGTGAGGCTCGGCGTCGGGCTCGTCGGGTACGCGGCGCTCCATAAAGAGGCCGTTCTCGTCCCCGATGTTTCCAAAGACAGGCGCTACATCCGGGCGGTCGAGGACGTCCGATCCGAGCTGGTCGTACCGATGCTGCTCAAGGAACGCTGCATCGGCGTCTTCGATCTCGAGAGCCCCGAGCTGGAGGCGTTCGACAAGCGCGACGCGGAGGTCTTGACGCTGCTGGCCAGCCAGGCCGCGGTCGCAATCGAGAATGCGCGGCTGTACGAAGCGGTGCTCGCGAACGAGGCGCGCCTGGAAAAGGAGATGCGCTTCGCCCAGCGGGTCCACGCCGCGCTGCTGCCGGCTGGCTTGCCCAAGCGAATACGCGGCGCCGATGTCGCCGCCCGGTTCGCGCCGGCGCGGGAGCTCGGGGGAGATTTCCACGATTTTCTCTCCCCGGAAGCGAACATGCTGGTCGTCGCGGTCGGCGATGTCTCCGGCAAAGGCGTGCCGGCGGCGTTGTACGGCGCGTTTGCCGGCGAGCTCGTGCGCTCGCGGACGTTTCGGCGGCGATATCAGCCGGAGCGCACGAATCCGGCGAGCGTCCTTGCCGCCATCAATACCATCCTTCACGAGCGCCAGCTCGAGGAGTATTACTGTACGCTCTGCTACGCGCTCTTCGACTTCAAGCGCCGCGTCATGACGCTGTCGAACTCCGGCCTGCCGTACCCGATCCGCTGCAGCGGCGAGGCCTGCCGCCAGCTGGAGCTGCCCGGCGTCCCGCTGGGATTGTTCGCGGGCTCCGGCTACGACGAGCTGACGTTCGACTTGAAAGTGGGAGACATCTTCGTGTTTTGCACGGATGGCGTCTTCGAGGCCATGAACGCTGCGAACCAGGAATTCACGGCCGGGCGGCTGCTCCCAGTCGTCCATCAGGCGCGCGAGCTGTCCGCACGGGGGATCGCGGACGTGATCTTCGAGGCGGTCGCAGAGTTTCGCGGTGACGCCCCGCCCAACGATGATATGACCGTCGTGGCCCTGAAGGTCACCGCGTGAGGGCAGGTCCGGCAAGAAAAAAAGCGCGGCGGAAAGCCGCGCCTTGCCCAATGAGGAGGGAGGCGAATCAGTACCCCCGGTAGCGGTCCCCGCCTTTGAAGTGTACCGATTGCTCCTGCAGGTGAAGCCCGTACGACTGGCCGCCGAAGACCGCGAACTCGTTGACCTTACCTTTCACACGAACGCGCGCACCGCGGGTCGGCGTCCGCATGTTCTGCGAGATGACGGTCAGCTCGCCCGTGCCATCGTCAATCTTGTAGACCTTGAAGGGCACGAGCGGAACACCCCACGAGCTCGTCACGACCCCCTCGACGCTGACAGTTTTGTCTTGATACCGGCCGGGGTTGTATTTGAGATCGGCAATGCGGGGGCTTCGCAGCGCCATGGCGCACCCAGAGATCAGGACCGCGAGCGCCATCGGTCCGACGAATCGGCCAAGCACGTTCATGGGAGCCCTCCTGCCAACATTCGCGAGGATTAGATGGCCGCGCGAGAATCGCCTACGCCCTGAGACGGGGTGCGGCGATGCCAGCGCCTGCCTGAGTTAACGCACCCCGTTGACCCCGCGCGACCGCACTCACGAGCATCAAAACGCATGCCGCCCGTGGCGCGTTGGTTGTGAGGAAAAAGCGTCCCGGATGAATTCGCGCGTCCTGCCGAAGGGACGCGGCGCTGACCTCGCGAGGGGACTGGACCGGAAATGACGGAAAAGTAAGTGGAGAGGCTGTGAGGTCCGGTGTCTCGCCGGACCCCACAGGACCTTTTGGGAGCTTCAGTAGACCATCAAGTACCGGCCAAGCTCCCAGGGGCTCACCTGCTTGATGTAATCGAACCACTCCTCCCGCTTGGCCTCGAGGAAGTGCGAGAGGATGTGCTCGCCCAGCGTGTCCTTGACGAGCTCGTCCTTTTCCAGGCAGTCGAGTGCCTCGCTCAGGTTTCCCGGCAGCTCGTCGATCTTGAGATGGCGCCGCTCGCGGTGGCTCATCTTGTAGATGTTCTTGTTGACGGGCGGTCCCGGCTCGATTTCCTTTTCGATGCCTTCCAGGCCGGCCCGGAGCATCACGGCGAACGCCAGGTACGGATTGCACGATGGGTCGGGCATGCGTAGCTCGACACGCGTCGCCGCCCCACGCGCCGCGGGCACGCGGATGAGGGGGCTGCGGTTCTTCTCCGACCATGCGATGTTTGTCGGTGCCTCGTATCCCGGGACAAGCCGCTTGTACGAGTTCACGAGCGGGTTGGTGATCGCGCAGAATCCCTTGGCGTGCCGCAGCAACCCGCCGATGTAGTGCAGGCAGATCTGACTCAACTGCAGGTCGCGCCCCGGGTCGTAGAACAGATTCGTCCCGTTCGAGAACAACGACTGATGCGTGTGCATGCCCGAGCCGTTGATGCCGTAGATCGGCTTCGGCATGAAGGTGGCGTGCAGGCCGTTCATGCGCGCGACGTTCTTCACGATGAACCGGAACGTGCTGACACTGTCCGCTGTCGTGAGGACATCGTCGTAGCGGAAGTCGATCTCGTGCTGTCCCGCGGCCACCTCGTGGTGCGCCGCCTCCACCTCGAACCCCATCGCTTCGAGGGCTAGCACGATCTGCCGTCGAACGTCCTCGCCGAGATCGACGGGCGTCAGGTCGAAGTACCCGGCGGCGTCGTGCGTTTCCGTGGTCGGTTCGCCGTTCTTCGTGTGGAATAGGAAGAACTCGGCTTCCGGCCCCGCGTTCATGACCATCCCTTTTTCGGCGGCCTTGGCGATGACGCGCTTGAGCGTCATTCGGGGACATCCCGCGAACGGCGTGCCGTCGGGGTTGTAGATGTCGCAAATGAGACGCGCGACCTTCTCACCCGAGTTGTGCGTCCACGGGAACACACGGAACGTCCCGAGATCCGGCTTGAGATACATGTCTGATTCCTCGATGCGGACGAACCCTTCGATCGAAGACCCGTCAAACATGATCTTGCCGTCGAGCGCCTCCTTGAACTGCTTGTCGGGAATCTCGACGTTCTTGATGACCCCCAGGATGTCGGTGAACTGAAGCCGCATGAACTTGACGCCGAGTCGATCCACCGTCTCCAGGATCCGGCTCTTCATTTCTTCCGCCGGGGTTCTGGTGCCTGGCAGCACATCGGTTGCCGTTTCGGTTGCCACGGAATGTCCTCCTTTTGATGGGGTAGTCTGTGCGGAAGGCTCAGTGGCAGTCTAGGCCTGCTCGATGCGCTTGTCAATACAAGCGTACGCAAAACCGTGCATGACGTGCAAAGAATCGTCGACGAACCTGGCAAATAATGCTGGATTTGACCTTGACTCCCAATTTCTGCTGCAGATCAGGCACAACACGAGAATAATGTCATCTGTTATGGACAAGCTGCGGGCCGCTGAACGTCCCCAACCTTTTACCCTTGGGACTCGTCTGATCCGCTTGAAACGGAGGATTGACATGAAGCTCGCGGGGGTGCTGGGAGTGCTGCTGCTCGGGCTAGTTGTGGCCGCCAGCTACGTGGCAGCGCCGTCCCTCTACGGCCAGATTGGCGGACGTGATTCGTGGAACAGGCGACTGGAAGTCATCGGTGGTCGTGGCAGCCAGATCGGCGTCTCCATCCGGGACGTTGACGCCGCGGATGTGAAGCGGGAGAAACTGGCGGGCGAGGCCGGCGCGGTCATCGACGAAGTCGAGAGCGACGGGCCGGCCGCAAAGGCTGGAATGAAAGCGGGCGACGTCGTGGTGGAATTCGACAGCGAGCGGGTGCGGAGCGCGAGGCAGTTCGCGCGGCTCGTTCAAGAGACGCCACCGCGCCGGGCGGTGAAGACGGCCGTGATGCGCAACGGCCAGCGCGTGGAATTGCAGGTCACCCCGGATACCGAGTCGGGACTGGCGCTTCTGGGCGAGGCTGGTCGCCTCTTGCCGCGCGATCGCCACTTCAGTTTCAGTATTCCGGAGATCACCATTCCGAGGTTCGACTTCGATCTGCGGGCGCGACCCGGCCGGTTGGGTGTGAGCGTGACGGAGCTGACACCGCAGCTCGCGCAATATTTCGGCGCGCGGGGCGGCGTCCTCGTGACCAGCGTCGATCCCGATTCGCCGGCCGAGAAGGGTGGTCTCAAGGCGGGTGACGTCATGACGTCGATTGACGGCCGCCGCATCGAGAACTACGCCGACCTGCGGCGCGAGCTCTCCGACTTCGAGAGCGGCAAGGAAACCACGGTCGTCATCCTACGCGACAAGAAAGAGCTCACGCTGAAGGTGACGCTCGAAGGGTCGATGCGCCCGCGTCGCCAGATTCGACGCACC
>JACPPN010000161.1 GCA_016190995.1 Acidobacteriota bacterium
ATGCAAACGCCATCATTTCTCAGCGGCCTCCGCCCCCTCCGCGGTGATGGCTTTTGGACGGCCGTCCCGAGTGCCGCGTGCATCTCGCCCTCCAGTGGTCGGCCGTACGGTCTCGCCGAACGGGAAGTGTACCAGAAGGCGTGAGAGATGCTTCGAACGCGCGATCCTGCTCGCCGGGACGAGCAACCAGGCCGTTCGTTCCGCGGTACTCGCCAGGATCACGCGAGAGCGCGCTCGATCATCGTTGCCAGCGCGCTCGCCGTGGACGGCCGCTCCGCGGGATCGAGCCGCATGGCGCTGTTCACCGCGCGTTCGAGCTCTGCCGGAACATCGGCGACGAGCTGATGAAGAGGCTGCGCGCCCCGTGCCTGCCGCAGCGCGATATCCACAATCGTCCCTCTGCCGAACGGCAGCTCGCCCGTCAACATTTCGTACGCCATGATCCCGATGCTGAAGATGTCCGTGCGGGCGTCCAGCTCGCGCCCCTGAAGCTGCTCGGGTGCCATGTACGCAGGCGTTCCGACGACGAGGTCGCCGACCGTGACGATGGATCCTTGCGCCGCGGTCGCGGCCACGGTCTCGACGGCCAGCACCTTCGCGACGCCGAAGTCGAGCACTTTGATCCCGCTCTGCTCCGCAGATCCTTTGGCTTGCAGCAGGATGTTCTCCGGCTTCAGGTCGCGGTGCAGGATGCCTTCGCGGTGAGCGGCATCCACGGCGTCGGCGATGCGCGCGACGAGACGCGCCGCGCGCTCCCAGGGCAACCGGCCCTCTCGATTCAACACGCGCCGCAAGTCCTCGCCGCGCACGAACTCCATCACCAGATACGTGCCCCCATCGTCGAACGTCCCGTAGTCGAAGATCGAGACGATGGCGGGATGCTGCAGGCGAGCGACGATCTGGGCCTCGCGCCGGAATCGGCGACGCGCGTCCGCCTGCACGAGCAGCCGCTGGTGAACCACCTTGACGGCGACGTCACGATCGAGCCGTACGTCGCGCGCGCGATAGACGGCGCCCATCCCGCCGCGCCCGAGAACCTGATCGATTCGATACTTGTTCTCGACGATGCGGGCGACGTCCCATACCGCGGTCATCTGGGTGCCATCCGTGGGGCATTCCGCGAGATCGGGGTCTTCGCATCGGCCACAGCGTGGACACTCGGCCATCCCCGCCGCGGCTCTGGACGGGCTGGTCGTCGGGACGCGATCGACCGGGGTTTCCCCGAGGCGCCGCCGCAGCCGCGCGACATCGAAGCCAAGCCCCATCTGTGCCGCGATGTTCGCGAGCAGCTCGCGATCTTCCGCGGTATAGGGTTCTTTCGATCGTTTCTGGCCGAGCGCGAGGAGCGCGATCAGGCTCCGGTTCCGGCCGATCACCGGCACCAGCAGGACCACGCGAGTGGCGTCGAGCCACGTCTGCTCCGCGGCGGGCAGCCGGCGTGCGGGTGACCGCGGATCGTCGAGATAGATCTCGAGCGGCTCGTCCGACCAGCGCAGCATCGTCACGATGCCTCCGGTCAGCGGAAGTGGCGTGACGGTGCGGTGCAGGTTCGCGACCGAGACGAGCTGTTCGTCGTCGATTCCGCTTGCCATGATGGAAACGAGCTCCGGGTGCAACGCCTCGTCAATCTGACCCACGACCGTCACGGCCAGATCGTTCGGATCGGTCTCGAAGCGCACGCGGCTGCTCAGCGACAGCAGAATCTTGCGGGCATCGTATTCCTGTCGGAAGAACCGCTTGTCGAGCCAGGTGCGGGCGCGCTCGCGATACTTCAGCGTGCCGACGAGCGCGGCGATCAACATCATGTAGAAGAATGGCGCGCCGGAAACGATCGCCGAGAGCGACATGTCTTTCTGGCGCACGAGCGAAATCACGAGCGCGAGGGCGGGCAGGGCGGCCAGGACGGTCAGGGTCTTGCGCGCGAGCGCGTACTGCAGGCTGCGGCGCAGAACGACTCGCGGGCCGAGCACGCGATGGACCGTGACGACGTAGGTCAGGCCGAACGCCGGGAGCACCACGAGGATCTGCAGCAGCGTGCGAATCTGCCCGGACAGATCGATCGGCGCGCCGCCGATGAGGCGTGTGAGAACGGGGAAGCCCATCTTGATCGCGTACGCGAGAACACCGGGCACGGTCGTCCAGACGAGGAGTCGAATACGGCGACGCTCGTTCGCATCTTCGTTGCGGCCATAGCGGAAGATGCCTTCGCCGAGCGCTCCCACGTTGAACGCGAGCGCGGCAGCGAACGAGCCGAAGTAGATTTCCGGATGCGCCGCGTCCCATGATGCCAGGCCGTGCGCGGCGTCGAGCCCGATCAGAAACAGGGCCGTCGCGGCCGAGAGCACCAGCATCGGGCCCGCAACGACGATCGGCCAGGCATGCAGCCACGGGTAGCGATTCAGAATCGCGGCTTTGCGCGGGAAATAGAGAATCGCGAAACCGATGAGCGGAAACGCCAGCGGTGTGGCGAGCCATGCGAAGACCGTCAGGATCAAGCCGATGCCCGGCGGAAGAAGACGTTCGACCCCCATCAATGGACCGCCCGCCGCAACGGCGCAGGAGGCAAGCGCCAGGCTTGCGATGGCGGCGGTGCTGTCGCGGCTGCGCAGCACAATCAGCAGCGTCGCCCCAAAGACAAACCCAATCATCGTCACGACCAGGCCGCTGTGAAGCTGCAGCCAGTGCCGCGTCACGTCCGAGCCTGCGTTCCAGACGCTCGACCGCGCCAGACGAAGCTCGAGGGAATGCGCCTCGGCCGATCGCTGCACGCGAACCGCGAGGTCTCCCTGAAGGCCAATCCAGTACGCTTCGCGCCAGAGGCGGAGCTGGCCCAACCCGGCGCTGCCGAACCCCGACAGGTCGATCTCGCGTCCGTCCCGGCCGCGCGCGGCAAGCACGCGATCTCCCACCTTCAGGCCTGCGCGCTCGGCCGGGCTGTCGGGCAGCACCCGCCGCACGATCGTGCTGCGGCGCGCATCGAGCCTGACCTCAGGCGGTCGCGTGATGACGATGTTCCGTTCCTCGCTGCCGCCGATGTAGCGCGAGTCGCCGACCAGGCTCGCGCCGTGCCCGGCAGGCCAGAGATACGGCTGGACCCAGCCGATCTGCAGCACCAGGTACACCAGGCTCAGCGCCGATACGACCGCCGCGAGCCAGAAAGAACGAGGCTGCGACCTCGCCTCATGCGACACCGTCCGGGAAGGATCAGGCATTTACAGAAGGCCTTGATTCACCGAACACCGGTGAGTCAACGAACCTTGAATCCGGCGCCAAAAGCTGCTACCGCGGAGTGTGCGGAAGTCGTGAAGTATGAAGACCGGACGTCTCCGCGCTCTCGGCTAGAGACTAGATCGACGAAAACAGTGATTCCTTCGAATCGATCGAATCGATGAATCGCTTGTAGTGTGGCGCCATTCTACCCAATTCATGGCTACCAGCGGCACCCGCGTGGGTTTCCAGCTGTCCCCGGCGGTGAGTGGCCGTGCCTGCACGGCGTGAATGTGTAGAATGGTTGAACGGGCCGCGCGCCTAGCATGGGGTCATTCGACGCCGAGCTGAATCAATCCGCAGAGTCTTCGCTTCCCGGCGAGGCCGGCTGGACGCCGGTCGATCCATTCCCGCCGCGCGTGGGCGAAGGCTCGTTCGTGTCCGGACGTTCGGACGGATCGCTGCTGCTCGTGCGCTACTTCCGTCGCGACGCGGACGGCGCGCTCGTCGGCAAGGTGCGTTTCGGTCCGAAAGCCGAGGGACCTCCCGGCTGCGCGCACGGCGGCAGCGCGGCGGCGCTGCTGGATGAAGCGATGGGCGCAGCGGCCTGGCTATCCGGCCTGGCGGTCGTGGCGGCGCGGTTGTGCGTTGATTTCCGCGAGATGATGCCGCTGCTGACCGAGGCGACGTTCGAAGCGCGCGTTGACAAGGTCGACGGCCGGAAAGTCGAGACGACCGCGCTCCTGCACGACGGTCGGGGCCGGACGTACGCCGAGGCGACCGGTCTCTTCATCACGCTGCTTCCGGAACAGCTCGACGGATTTCATGCGCGCGCCACCCTTCCGCAGCCTCGGAAGGACACATGACGAAGGGCCGCGGCGCTCGACGCCTGGAACGCGCGGAGCGGCTCCTTCCGCGCGACTACGACTTGCTGTTCAATCTGGGAATGTTGCTCGCTCAGTCGGATCGGACGCAGGAAGCGTCTCCCTACC
>JACPPN010000157.1 GCA_016190995.1 Acidobacteriota bacterium
ACTGGGTTACCCGCCTGCGCCGGGCCGGAGCTACATGTCGAACGAGCAATTCACATGGCTGACACCTCGCAGTCAGCTAGAGAGATTAGGGTTACCCTGGTGTACCAGAGCACACGGAGTCCAGATAGTACCAGAGTCTTCTCCGTGCTCTCTGCGTCTCTGTGGTGAATCAGGGGATTTTCAGCATCCTGGCAGGAAACGTCAACATGAACTTCAGCCCCGGTAGTCTTGGCCGGCTCGGTGTGCTGCCGCGCGCCGAATTCGTTCCCACCCCGACGTCCGTCGAGGAGATGAAGAACTTGACCGCCCATCTTGCCGGCGCGCGCATGTTCGTCAAGCGCGACGATGCCATCGGTCTCGCGATGGGGGGCAACAAGGCGCGGCAACTCGAGTTCTATCTGGGCGACGCGATTGCGCAGTCTGCCGATACCATCCTGATCACCGGTGCGGTGCAATCGAACTACGTCAGGATGGCCGCAGCCGCAGCGCGCAAGATGCGGATGGACATTCACATCCAGCTTGAAGAGCGCGTGTCGGACAATGACCGTGCCTACCGCGAGTCCGGCAACGTCCTGCTCGACCGGATGCTGGGCGCCACGCTCTACTCGTATCCCAAGGGGGAGGACGAGGCGGGAGCCGACGCGCGCCTGGAGGACCTCGCCGCTGACCTGCGGCGAAAAGGTCGCAGGCCATACGTCATTCACCTTGGGCTAGGACATCCGCCATTGGGCGCGCTCGGCTACGTTCGAGCGGCACACGAGCTCCTTGAGCAGGCGCATGCGGCCGGCCTTCAGTTCGACGAGATCGTCGTGGCGTCTGGCAGCGGGCACACGCACGCGGGGTTGCTCTTCGGACTCCGGGCGCTGGGCTGTCGGGTGCACGTGACCGGAGCGTGCGTGCGACGGAGCAGGCGACCGCAGATCGAGCGGATCAGCGATCATTGCGGTCGGATCGCGACGATCCTCGGCGTGCCCAACCCCGTGGGCGATTTCGACATCGCCCTCACCGACGATTTCCTGGCCCCCGGCTACGGACAGCTCAATGCCTCGACGGTCGACGCGATCAAGCTGGCTGCGCGCACCGAGGCCTTGCTGCTCGACCCGGTCTACACGGGCAAGGCCATGGCCGCAGCGATTGACCGTGCTCGCGCGATGGATCGGGAACAGCAGCTGCTCTTCGTGCATACGGGCGGTGGGCCCGGCATCTTCGGCTACGCGGCGCTCTTGAACAAGGTTCTCTGACGAAACAGCCCGCTGGGGCGACACGGTGAAGCGTCGTGACGTCACGCGCTGCGCTCGCCATCCTGGATCTCGGGCTTGAATATTCCCCGAGCAGGCGCCGGCACGCCCAAAACGCGTCCGGTGAAACCGCGTAGGAACCGTAATGAACCACGCCGACCGGATTCAGGTCAAGACGGCAGGAAGCATTGTGAAGCCTTCCGGCCCCACCAGTGCATCAAGCGCTCGCATTCCGCCCGCGCCGGGCACATGGCCGGGCGTCTCGGCGCGTTGCCGATGCTACACTGCCATCGTGGATTTCGACCTCCTTCGACGCGTGTTACGGGCACTCGAGGACACTGGAGTGACATATGCCATCTTCGGGGCCGTCGCGCTGAACCTGCACGGGCTGGCGCGCTTCACCGAAGATCTCGACATCTTCGTCGCGCCTACCGAGACGAACATCGACCGGTTGAGAAGCGCACTCAAGGTGGTGTTCGACGATCCCGAAATCGACCGTATCAGCGCTGACGATCTCCTCGGGCCGTACCCCGCCATCCAGTACGTGCCTCCAGATGGAACATTTCATCTGGACATGCTGACGCGCCTCGGCGACGCCTTCGCGTTCCATGACCTCGAAACCGAGCGGATGCCGTTTGACGACATCACCGTCACGGTCGTGACGCCCGCGACGCTGTACCGGATGAAGAAGCACACGCTCAGGCTGAAGGACCAAGCCGATGCGGAGCTGATCCGGCAGCGCTTCGGCATCGAAGACGAGTGAAATGCCTGTCCGCAGGTTTCGGAGTATCGAGGAGATGAAGAGACCCGTGTGGCGGCATGCGGGGGATCCTGAGCTGTTCCGCGTCATGGCCGGGCTGTGGGAGGTTGGCACCCGTACCTCCCGCCGCCGGTATCCTCCGGGCCTGCACAAGCACGGGTCCATCGAGGAGATGCAACGCGTCCAGGAGGCCTGGGCCGCCCGCTAGACTCGATGGAGTGCGCCAACGGCTCGAGCGGTGGCGCCGGACGCGCCAGCATCCGCGGTCACCGATTCCGGCCCGGATCTGGACGGACGCGGTGGGCTTGGTGCGTCAGCATGGTGGCGATGTACAGCTTCCCATCGTCACCGAAGTGCATCGCGCCGCCATTGTGATTGGTCGCGGTGCTCAGATTGTCGAGCTCAGTAAGCCGCACTCGCCGTTGGAATCGACCGAGAGACTCTGAAATGGAGTCGATAGCAGCGCGCCGTCCTTGATCACGCGGACCTGCCCACCCTGCAGGCGCACGAACAGCCGGCCGTCCGGAGCGAAGGCCATCGCGGTCGGATTTGGTGACCGCTCGCAACCAGGGTTTCTGTAAACCCGGTGGGCAAGGTAGCCGCGGCGGCTCCTGCGCCGAAGAGGTCGACGATCAACGGCAGAATGCCGATGATGCAACGCGCAAGGCTCCGCACGACTTCCTCCCGAGCTGTGACTGCCGCATCCATCCGATGATACACCCCACGAACATCACAGACAGCTGACCCATCACGCGACCGCGTGTGCTCGCGACCAGCACCTGGTCTATGATTTGACGGAGCCGTTATTCGGAAGGAGCGTCAGTGACCGCAGACATTCATCACGACTGGACGACAGAGCGTGTCGAGGAGCGGTACCATCTGCCGCTGACAGAGCTGCTCTATCAGGCGCAGACGCTGCACCGGCGGTATCACGATCCCGTGGCCATTCAGCGATGCACTCTCCTCAGCATCAAGACAGGCGGCTGTCCCGAAGACTGCGCGTACTGTCCGCAAAGTGCGCGGTACGAGACGGGCATCGAGCGTGAGAACCTGCTGGATCGTTCCGACGTGGTGGCGACGGCTCGAAGAGCCAGAGAGGCGGGAGCGACGCGCTTCTGCATGGGCGCGGCGTGGCGGGAAGTGCATGACGGTCCGTCGTTCGACTCGGTGCTGCAGATGGTAGAGGACGTGGCCGCGCTCGGCATGGAAGTGTGCACCACGCTCGGCATGCTGACCGCGGAGCAGGCGCGCCGGTTGAAGAGCGCCGGTCTGACGGCGTACAACCACAATCTGGACACGTCTCCCGAGTTCTATCCCTCCATCATTACGACCCGCACCTATCAGGACCGGCTCGATACGCTACGCCACGTGCAGGAGGCCGGCATTGCCGTCTGTTCCGGCGGAATCGTCGGCCTTGGAGAATCGGCTCGCGATCGCTGTGCGATGCTCGCCGAGCTCGGCCGGCTCGATCCGCATCCCGAAAGTCTGCCGGTGAATCTGCTGGTGCGCGTAGCCGGCACGCCGCTGGCCGACGCGCCCGACCTCGATCCAATCGATCTCGTCCGCACCGTCGCGGCCGCGCGCATTGTCGCTCCGAAAGCGCGGGTGCGATTGTCGGCCGGGCGGCTTTCCCTTTCTGCCGAAGCGCAGGCGCTCTGCTTCGTTGCCGGCGCCAACTCAATCTTTTCCGGCGAGAAGCTTCTCACGTCGCCGAACCCGAGCGTCGACGAGGACGAGCAGTTGGTCGCGCGCCTCGGTCTCCGCTTCTGGACATGAACGCCCTGACCGAGTTCCGTGCCGCGCTCACGGCCACGCTGGCAGATCTTTCTACTGCCGGTCTGCTCCGACGCCTCCGGCTGCCGCAGGGCATCGACCTCGTCTCGAACGACTACCTGGGTCTCGCCGAACATCCTCATTTGACCGCTTGCATGGGCGCGGCGCTAGCGAGAGGAGTAAGCGGCTCCGGAGGGTCTCGCCTGCTGCGCGGCCATCACGCCGTCTTCGATCGCATCGAGGAGCGGCTGGCGGCGTTTTCCGGGACTGAAGCCGCGCTGCTGTTCGGTTCGGGGTACGCGGCAAATATCGGTCTGCTGCAGGCGATTGCCGGTCCCGACGATCTGGTGGTATCCGACGAGCGAAATCACGCGAGCATTATTGACGGCATCCGCCTGACACGTGCACGAACTGTGGTCTATCCCCATCAGGATCTGGATGCAGTCGACACGGCGCTCACTGCGCCTCGTCGCGGCCGTGCGATTGTGATCACCGAGAGCGTCTTCAGCATGGACGGCGACCTGACGCCGCTCAGCGATCTGGTTTCGATCGCCGAGCGCCATGGCGCGGCCGTGATCGTAGACGAGGCGCATGCGACCGGACTCTATGGCGCGCGTGGATCCGGTCGCGTCGAAGAGCTCGGGCTCCGCGACGCCGTGCTGGCGACGATCCACACCGGAGGGAAGGCGCTCGGTTCTACAGGCGCGTGGGTGGCGGGACCTGGGGTCGTCCGCGATGTATTAATCAATCGCGCTCGGACATTTATTTTCTCGACGGCGCCCCAGCCGCTTCTGGCGGCAGCCTTGGGAGGCGGCCTGGATCTGGTCGAAGACGAGCCGCTGAGGCGATTGGAGGTCCATCGCAAGGCTGCGCTGCTGCGAAACACGTTGCAGGACGCCGGCGTGCAGGCCGGCGGCGCTTCGCCCATCGTGCCCATCCTGGCCGGCTCGAACGACGACGCCGTCGCTCTGCAGGATGACCTCACGGCGCAGGGATTCGACGTTCGAGCGATTCGGCCACCGTCAGTCGCGCCCGGCACGGCACGGCTGCGTGTCACTGTACGGTATCCGATCGCTGACCGAGAACTGCAGCGTTTTGCGACCGCGGCCGGAAATCTTCTGCATTCCTACGCGCGATGAAGACCGTTCTGACCTCTACAGGGGCCGGCTTGGATCGGCGCGAAGAAATCCGGCGCTGGGATCGCGATCACCTCTGGCATCCCTTCACGCAGATGCAGGAGTACCTGGCCGACGATCCGCTCGTGGTTGTCGCAGCCGAAGGCCATTACCTGATCGACGATCGCGGCCGGCGTCTCTTCGATGCCACCTCGGTGCTCTGGTGCAATCTGCTGGGACACCGTGTTCCGGAGATAGATGCCGCTGTCAGCGAGCAGCTTGGGCGCCTTGCGCATTCCACGCTGCTCGGTGCGACGCATCCGGCGGCGGCGGAACTCGCGCGGCGGCTGGTCGAGATTGCGCCGCCCGGATTGAACCATGTCTTCTTCTCCGACAACGGGGCGACCGCCGTCGAAGCGGCGCTCAAGATCGCTTTCCAGTACCGTCTGCTCACGCAAGGCAAAGAGGCGGTTGAAAAGGCTGCCTACTTAAGCCTGGATAACGCATATCACGGCGACACGCTCGGCGCGGCCGCGGTGGGCGGCGTCGAGCTCTTCCACGACATCTTCAAACCGATTCTGCTTCCGACGCTCAAGGTTCCTTCTCCCTACTGCTACCGCTGCCCCATCGGCAAAACGCGGACCGACTGCTCGGTCGATTGCGCCGATGACGTCGAGCAAGCGCTGGCGCGCGAAGGGGGGCGCGTGTGCGCAGTCATTCTGGAGCCGGGTGTCCAAGCCGCCGCTGGCATGCTGCTTCTGCCCGACGGTTATCTCACTCGAGTTGCCGCGGCGTGCCGGAAGCATGGCGCGCTGCTCATCCTCGACGAGGTCGCCACCGGGTTCGGGCGGACCGGGACACTTTTCGCCTGTCAACGAGAAGGCGTGACGCCGGATCTGATGTGCGTGGCGAAAGGTCTGACAGGCGGGTATCTGCCGGTGTCGGCGACGCTCGCGACCGACGCCGTGTACAACGTCTTTCTCGGCCGGTACGAGGAGGACCGTCATTTCTTCCACGGTCACACCTATACCGGCAACGCGCTCGGCTGCGCGGCCGCGCTGGCTACACTGCGGCTGCTGGCGGACGGAGCGGTTGTCGCAGCGGTCAGCACGAAGGAGCAGGTACTTCGCGACGGCCTCGCCCCGCTCGCTTCCCACCGTCATGTCGGTGAAATCCGCCAGGCTGGCCTGATGTGCGGAGTCGAGCTCGTGGCGGATCGTCACACGAAGGCCTGGTTTCCACGCGGCGATCGGGTCGCCTATCGGATCTGCCTGTCGCTGCGCGATCGCGGCATCTTCATGCGTCCGCTTGGCGACGTGCTGGTTCTGATGCCGCCGCTCTCTTCGACGGAGGATGAGCTGCGACATCTCGCCGCTTCTATGGGGACCGCCGTCCGCGAGCATCTCGGTGCCTGACCTGCTCGTCACCGGGACCGACACCGGTGTTGGCAAGACGGTTGTCGCGGCGGCGCTGTTGATGGCGTTCCGTGACCGGGGCACACGCGCCATCGGGTTCAAGCCGGCGGAAAGCGGTATTCAAACGGCGGAAATTTCCGACTCGGACGTGCTCGCCGAGGCGTCGGCAGAACAAACGCCGCTGGTGCGGCCGCTTCTCAGTCTGGCCGAGCCGCTTGCGCCTGCAGTCGCCGCCGAGCGTGCCGGAGTCACGCTCGATCCACAAGCTCTCGAAGATCGCGTCGGTGCACTACGCGCGGCTGGGTTCACCCTTGTCGTGGAAGGCGCGGGCGGTCTGCTCGTGCCGCTGGCGTGGGATTACACGATTCTCGATCTTGCCGCCCATGCCGGGCTCGCGACGATCGTGGTTGCGCGCGCCGGGCTCGGCACGCTCAACCACGTTGCCCTGACAGTCGCGATGCTGCAGCACCGCCGGGTAGCCGTTCGCGGCGTCGTGCTCAACGGTCGCAGCGAGAATCATGACCTGCCCGAAACGACCAATCCTGGCGCGCTCGCACGGCTGATTCCAGGAATTCCGATCATCGTGATTCCGCGTCACGCCGCAAAGGATCCGGCGGCCGCGGCTCGGGCGTCCGTGCCGTTCGTCGAGCGATTGGTGTAGGTAGGATCGGATCGGGCTAACCCTGGGCTAACCCCGGGCTAACGCTAACCCACGTCCGGGATGTAGATGCGGTCGGCGTCCGTCGGGTCGGCGAAGATGTCGCCGTAGTACATCGCGCCGCCGTTGTAATCCATCCGCTTCTCCCAGGTCACGCCGTTGTCGGTGGACCGGAAGATCCCGCCCCGCCGGTTGGCCGCTTCGACGTTGGCGTAGAGGATGTCGGGGTTGACCGGCGAGATGGCGAGTCCGATACGGCCCAACTCGTCATTCGGAAGGCCGGTGTTCACCTTCTTCCACGTCTTCCCGCCATCGGTGCTGCGGTGGATGGCCGCCTCGGGACCTCCGTCGATCATCGTGAAGAAATGGCGGCGGCGCTGATAGGCTGATGCGACAACCACTTCGGGATTGCGCGGGTCGAGCACCACGTCGGTGACACCGGTGTTCTCCGAAATCTTCAGCACCTGATCCCACGTCTTGCCACCGTCGGTCGTCTTGTACAGTCCACGATCGCCGCCCGGCGCCCACAGCGGCCCCTGCGCGGCGACATACACCGTGTCGCTGTCTGTCGGGCTGATCACGATGCGGCCGATGTGCTCGGAATGGTTGAGCCCGACATTCGTCCACGAACGTCCGCCGTCCTCGGACTTGTAGACGCCATCGCCGTACGCGACCGAACGCTGCGAGTTGCGCTCACCGGTCCCGACCCACACCACGTTGGGACGGCTCGGGTCGATCGTGACCCATCCGATCGAGAACGATCCCTGGCTGTCGAAGATCGGCTGCCACGAGGCGCCGCCGTTCACGGTCTTCCACACACCGCCCGACGCGGCGCCGATATAGATGACCGCTCTGTTCGAAGGATCCACCGCGATCGTCATGACCCGCCCGGACGTCACGGCGGGCCCGATTGACCGCGCCTTGAGGCCACTGAAGGTCTCGGCCGTAAAGGGTGGCTTCGAGGCGGGGTCGGGCGCGGCGCGCCCGGTACTGCGGGGCGTCTGCGAAAAAACCGGAACGGCCGCCGCGGCCACCAGCAGGACAATCGTGCGAGCTGCGAACCGCTTCATAGGGAGGAGGCCAAATGTCACCCCCCACTGCACGCATGGTGATGAGCCGTTGACCCCGTGCGCTGTCGAACGAGCCGCCGATCTGCCACCTACTCGTCGAGCGCCCGGGTGTTGGTTTCCTTCATCGGCCACATCAATGCCAGGCCCACGGCGCCGTACACCATGATGTAGTAGGCGGGTGCCAGCGGCTGCCCGAGCGCCTCGATGAGCCAGGTGGACACCAGCGGCGCGGTCCCGCCGGCCAGCGCCAGCGTGATGCTGTAGGCGAAACTCATCGATGTGACTCTGGTGCGCAGCGGGAAGATCTCGACGACCATCGCCCCCTGGAGCCCGAGCGCCATGCCGATCGGCACGGCCAGCAGGATCTGGCCAACAATGAACTGCGGCGGCGTGCCATACAGCATGATGCGCAAGGCCGCATAGATGAGGCACATCATGGCGACCGTCAGCGTCATCATCAGCCGCCGGCGACCCGTGCGATCGGACAGCCAGCCACCGAGTGGCTTGGCGATGAGCACCACGACGAGGCTCAGCGTGTTGGCCAACAGGAACGCTTCTCCCCCTTCGCCGGTCAGGCTCTTCCGCCGTTCCACGGCGTACGTGAACGTCAGGTAGTAGGCCGCGTTCGTCATGGCGACGATGCCGAACGTCCGCACCATCGGCACCCAGTCCGCGACCAGGGACGGCAGGAGCGCGGGCCGGATCGCGGCCGCCTTCAGCCCCTCGGCCGTCTCGCTGATGCCGCGGCGCAGGAACCATCCAAGCACACACAGGCTGACACTGGCGATGAAGGGAATTCGCCAGCCCCAGCTTCCCACCTGCTCCGTGCTCAGCTGGGCGTTGACGAGCCACGCGGACCCGGACCCAAGGATGAATCCGATGGTCGTGCCCGCCGCGGTGGAGCTGCTGACGAGGCCTCGCATCCTTGGAGAGGCCTGCTCCGTCGTGTAGACCATCGACCCCGTGAACTCGCCGCCGAGAGAGAAGCCCTGGACGACCCGCATCGCCAGGAGCAACAAGGGTGCGGCAACGCCGATCTGCGCGTAGGTGGGGAGCAGGCCGATGATGAGCGTGGCGCCCCCCATCAGCGCAATAGACAGCGTCAGGAGCGCTCGCCGGCCGATGCGGTCTCCGACGCTGCCGAGCACCAGGCTGCCGACCGGGCGCGCGACGAATCCCAGCGCGAACACCGCGAACGTGAGCATTTGCTGAGCGGTGTGGCTGGACTGCGGGAAGAATTGCTGGCCGATGTCGCTGGCGAAATAGCCGTAGACCGCAAAGTCGAACCATTCGAGGACGTTGCCGATCAACCCGGCGAGCGCCGTGCGAAGCGCGGATTGACGCCGGGTAGGCGACACGTCAACGACTGAGGAGCGTTGCGTCCAATCCTGATTCTGACCAACGGCCATCGGGCCTCCTTTTGAGCGCCATGCATTCTAGCTCAGACCGGCACAGCACATTGCGGCGGCGCCCCTGAGGAGACGTGATGTGAGCTGTTTGAGGGGTCAGGCGCGCTTCGCGACGCGTCCGAGCCGCGCGCAGTGCGGAACGACCTTCAGGCGCTGCACTCGCCGTTCTGGATCTCAGGCCTGAACTCCGACTGTTCGCTCAGATCCACGAAATCCTCGGCAACGACGTCTTGCGGCGCGATCCGCTCCAGATCTGAAAGGACCGCTTTCACGCGGGCGAGCGCGACGCGCTGAAAGAACCGGCCGGCACGTTCCCCTTCCGTGCGGTCGGCCCGGTAGAGCGCCAGCAGACGCTCGAGCGCCTCACCGCAGCGGCGGGCCGGAATCCTCGCCGCGAGCCGTCCGAAGCGCGCGCCCGTCTCATCGACGCCGCCGCCCACCGTCACGAGGTACTGCGGGAGCGCCTTTCCACCGACCTTCCTGAAGCTTCCCTGAAAACCAAGGCCGGCGATGTGGTGGTGCCCGCATCCGCTGGGGCAGCCGCTGATCTTGATCTTCAAATCGGGCGCCGCGGCCACCAGATCCGGGCGCGAGCGCAGATGGTCCCCCAACCACCTTCCCAAACCGCGTGACTGGGTGACGGCCAGCCGGCACGATTCAGCTCCGGGACAACTGGTCACGCCGGCAATCGTTGTTGCGCCCGCCAAACCAAGTCCGGCGGCCGCCAGCAGGCGGTGGAGATCTGCAACATCGCGGCTGGACACCCACCGGAAGAGCAGATCCTGCTCGGGCGTCACGCGCACCGCGCCATCCCCGTAAGCCACTGCCAGCCGGCCAATCGTCCGCATCTGTTGAGTCGTCAGATCGCCGAGCGGAAGCGTCACCATCACGATCGAGTAGCCAAACTGCTTCTGCGGGCGCACGTTCGTCCGCAACCAGTCAGCAAAGTCGCCACTCATGACAGGCAACGCCGGGTGAGCGTCGGAAAGCATGCGGCGACCATCTACCTTCGACCCGTCGATATGGGTCGACACCTCGAGTGGCGGCGGCCCGGCCTCGCGCCGCCGATCTGGTGCGCCCTCCACGGGAGGGTTCTGCGGATCGAAGGGAAGCCGCGCGCCCCCTTCGGCACGGAATTCAGCCAGCGCCTGGAGAAACTCGGCATGCCACCGTTTCCACCCCAGCGCTTTGATCAAGTACTTCATCCGGTTGCGATGTTTGTGCTGGTAGTCGCCGAGCCGGCGAAACACGCGAATGACGGCCTCGGCAACGTCCAGCATCTCGCCGGCCGGTAGAAACTCGTAGAGCAGGTGCCCCGATCTGCAAAGACTCGAGGTCCCACCGCCGACCGTGACCCGGAAACCCCGCAGGGCGCCCGCGTCGCGAACACGCGCGCGCCAGCCGATGTCGTTGATGGCGGTCAGGGCGTGATCTTCGTCGCATCCCTCGAACGCGATCTTGAACTTGCGCGGAAGCGAGGAGCTCAACGGATGCCGAAGCAGGTACCGCGTCAGCGCTTCCGCGTAGGGCGTCACATCGAAGGCCTCGTCGCTCGCCACCCCGGCATACGGGCACGCGGTGATGTTGCGGACCGCGTTGCCGCAGGCCTCGCGCGTCGTGAGGCCTGCTTCTCCCAACCTGCGCATCGCGTGTTCGACATCGCGCAGCTCAACGAAGTGGAACTGAATGTTCTGCCGCGTCGTGATGTGGCCGAACCCTCGCGAGTGCAGGTCGCCCACGTCGGCGAGCGCCTCGAGCTCGGCTGCGCTCAGGATCCCCTGCGGGATCTTCACGCGAAGCATGTGGACGTCGCCCGGTTGTCGCTGCGCGTAGGTGCCGTGCAGCAGCCGGAACGCTCTCCACGCCTCCGCGGTCAATTCGCCCCGCTCGAACCGGTGCAGCATGGTCACGAACTCGTCGATCTCGGCTTCGCTGGCGAAAGAGAGACGCGACCTTCCAAGAGTTCTCAGATCGTCTACTGCGGCCATGGTGATGATTCCCTCAGTAGCGGTGACGGCGCTCGGCGACCGGCTCAATCTGGCGCGCGGGGACCGAGCGATGCGCGAGGAGCATCCGGAGCGCAACGACGGCTCCAATCGCGATCGTGCCCGCCGCGGCAGGGACCGTATCGACCGGTGCCCGCGCGAGCTCACTCAGCATGCCGGTCCAGGTCCGGGTTCTTGGTGTTGACGCTGCAAGCATGATCGCCGCTGGCGTGGTGGGCGCCCAGCCGCGGTCGATCAACAACGCGGACAGCGCTTCTCTCGACGCCAGACCCATGAGGATGATCAGCGTCAAAGGCGAATTTGGCGGAATGGCCCGGAGGATGGGCGCGTAGGCGGACTCCGCGTGTCCGGACACCACAACGAAACCGGATGCGAGCCCTCGATGTGTGACCGGGATGCCGGCCAGCTCCGGTGCGGCGATGGCCGACGACACGCCGGGGACAACCTCGAACGGGATCCCGGCGGCGCTCAAGGCCATGGCCTCTTCCCCGCCGCGACCCAGCACGAATGGGTCCCCGCCCTTGAGCCGCACGACACGCTTGCCGCGGCGCGCAGCCCGGATCATGAGCCGGTGAATGGTCTCCTGACGGATTGAACCGCTATGCGGCGCCTTATGAGAATCTTGTTCTCGTTGTGGGCACGGCGTATGGGGAAGCCAGGGGCCGGGCCTTACCGGGCGCCGCAGAGCGGTCATAGGCGCGCACGGCGCGCCTGCGAGGGAGCGGCGCGGGGCGTAGGGGTCCCCGCGAGCGACCGAGCCTGGGTCCGGGGCAGAGCCCCGGTCCAGTTTGGACCCGGCGCGCTTCCCGACGAAAAAACGCTGGGCACGCGGCGCCAGCGCCAGCATCTCGGGAGGAACGAGCGCGTCGTACAGCACGAGGTCCGCCTCGGTCAGCTTCCGGACCGCTTTCCGCGTCAACAGATCGGGATCGCCGGGGCCCGCACCAACGAGCGAGACTGTTCCCATCATCGTTCTTTCTCCGGTCCGGCTGTCGCCACGCCGGTGCCTCGGGCCCTTCCGCTGTAGAGACGGTTGAGAGCCTGAAGAAGCAACGGGCGGCGCGCGAGGATTGGGGTCGCCTCGGCGATCCACCGCCTCCGCACGTTGCAAGCCTCGCTCATCCAGACATCGAGATCCGCTGGAAGCGTCGCGTTCAGACCTTCGCGCAACAAGCCGGCCAGAGCCGGCGCGCGTCCATTCGTCGAGATCGCGATTGTCACCTCTCCGCGGCGAAGGACCGCGGCCATGAAGGCGCTCGCATGCGCGGGATCGTCTGCAGCATTGACGAACATCCGCCGTTCCTCGGCCGCGACGGCGACCTGGCGGTTCACCTCGGGCGGAGCGGCTGCCACCGCAAACCACGCCCCATCGAGATCGTCCGGGGCAAACGGACGTCGTTTGACGATGACTCCGGACCGTTCGATGCGAGGATCGATCCGGGGCGCAATGACGATCACGTCCGCACCGGCTTCCAGAAGTGATTCGAGCTTGGCGGCGGCAACCGCTCCTCCGCCCACCAGCACGACCCGCCGGCCGGCGATTCTGAAGAACATCGGAAAGAGCTGAGGGTCTCCCTTCATCGCTTCAGCGCCTCGATGTTCCCCGTTTCGGCGGTAGGGTCATCGTCACCGAACGACGACAGGTACTTCGCACCGCTGTCAGGGAAGATGGTCACGATCACCGCGTGCCTGACCCGCGCCGCAACCTCGAGACAGCACGCCAGTGCCGCGCCCGACGAGATTCCGACCAGCAACCCTTCGTCGGCCGCGAGCCGGCGCACCATTTCCTCTGCCGCTTCGGTCGTCACGCCCAGGTTCTCGTCCGCGACCGTGGGATCGTAGATGGCCGGAACGATGGCCGTGGCCATGTGCTTCAACCCTTCGAGCCCGTGAAGCGGTCCATCGGGCTGAAAGGAATAGGCGCGAATCGACGGCTTCAGCTTTTTCAGGCGGCGGCTCGTCCCGATGAACGTCCCGCTGGTCCCCAGGCCGGCCACGAAGTCGGTGACCCGCCCCTCGGTTTGTTCCCAGATCTCGCGCGCGGTCGTCTCGTAGTGCGCGCGCCAGTTCGCTTCGTTCGAATACTGGTCCGGGTAGAAGTAGCGATCGGGATCCAGCCGGAAGATCCGCTGTGCCTCCCGAATGGCCCCGTCGGTCGATGCCAGCGGATCGGTGAAGACGAGCTCGGCGTTGTACGCGCGCAAGATCCGTTTCCGCTCGAGCGAGATGTTCGCCGGGACACACAGCTTGACCCGGTACCCTCTGACCGCGCCGATCATCGCGTAGGCGATTCCGGTGTTGCCCGACGTCGCATCCAGGATGATCTTGCCGGACCGAAGTTGGCCCGTGCGCTCGCCTTCGCGAATCATGCCGAGCGCCGCGCGGTCCTTGACCGATCCTCCCGGGTTGAACCATTCGGCCTTCGCGTAGATCTTCACGTCGCGGCCGGACGGCACGATGCGCTCGAACCCGACGAGCGGCGTGTTGCCAATCAAGTCGAGAAGCGGGCGGCACAAGGGTGCCGTTGGGCTCGTCACCCTCCGGCGAGCCTCATCGATCGTCGCTATCTTTGCGTTCATCTCTGCTCCAAATGGTTGTCTCTGTCACGACGCTGCACCGGCTGTCGGCCCGTCACCTGGCGGTTTGAGGCGAAGCTTCGTTGCTGGCGACCCGCGAGTTGCCGCTGACGCGGAGGGCGCAGTCAGGAGAAGCTGCGACTAGAGCCGTCTGGCAGGAGAACGCCATAGCGACCCTGCTGCCAGATGAGAGTCTGGGCCGACTGCTAGTTCGAACAGCCGTGCCAGACGGGGGACGACCGGTGAAGGAATTGTCGAGAGCGAGGAGCCGCGAGGGCGCGCGTCAGTGCGACGCGCTATCGCGGCAGGCTACAGCCGCAGCCGCAGAGTGAGGGGGAACTCGGCTGAACCGGCCAAAGGTCGGCTCCGATCATTGGAGCGGTATAAGTGGACACGTACAATGGTCGCCTCTACAAAGGTCAGTGTTTGTGAGTCTATTATACCCAAAACCGCGTCTGGACAATGTTTGAACGACTACCGCCTGAAAGGCGGTAGACTCCGGCGCACGACTGAAAGTCGTCCCGCGCCCCCTCGCGGTAGTCGTTCATAGGGCGCACATTCGTGCGCCACCTAGTCCGACGTGCGGGGCTGACCGAAGCCGGCGATCGTATCGGACCTGCTGAAAGCCGACCGCCTGAAAGGCGGTGGGATTAAACCTGGCACGTCGGACTAAATGTGCTAGTTGTGATGAGATCCCGACCTACGAGCCGTGCCATCATGAGAACGGGACGCGCTGACATCGCAACCGGTCGGGTTAGAATCGCACACGAATGACGCGCACTGTAGCCGCCCCTCGTGTTGTCAATATCGGTGATCTTCGACGACTCGCCAAGCGACGTCTGCCGCGTGTGGTCTTCGATTACATCGATGGTGGCGCCGAAGCCGAAGTCACCCTGCGCGAGAACTCCCGCGTTTTCGACGCCGTGACGTTTCGTCCGCGCTGCGCGGTCGCGACCCGAAGCTGCGATCTGCGCGCGACGGTCCTCGGGACAACGATCGAGCTTCCGATCCTGCTCGCGCCCGTCGGCAGCAGCCGCATGTTCTATCCGCGCGGGGAGGCCCTGGCCGCGCGTGCGGCCGGCGAAGCCGGCACGGCGTACATCCTGTCAACGCTGTCGGGAACACGATTGGAAGAGGTCGCAGCCGCATCGCGAGGACCGGTATGGTACCAGCTCTATCTGGTAGGTGGCCGCGATGTGGCCAGTGCGAGCATCGAGCGCGCCCGTGCAGCAGGCTTCCGAGCGCTCGTCGTCACCATCGACACGCCCGTGGCCGGCCTGCGTGAGCGCGATCTGCGCAACGGAACGAAGGAGCTGTTGGGTCGCGGCTGGTCGATGCTGCCCTACCTTCCGCAGATGCTCGCGCGGCCCCGATGGCTCGCCGCGTACCTGGCCGACGGCGGGCTCATGAGGTTCCCGAACATCGTGCTCCCCGATGGCCCGATGGCGTACGCCGATGTCGGCGCCGCGCTCGAAACATCAATGGTGTCCTGGGACGATCTGCGCTGGATCCGCGACCTGTGGAAGGGACGCCTGGTCGTGAAGGGTGTTCACACCGGCGATGACGCGCGCCGCGCTGCCAGTGAGGGCGCTGATGCGATCGTTGTCTCGAACCACGGCGGGCGACAGCTCGATGGCGTGGCTCCCACGTTGCGGGTTCTTCCCGAAGTGGTGGCGGCCGTTGATGGTCGGATTGAGATCCTGATGGACGGCGGCATCCGCCGCGGCAGCGACGTCGTCAAGGCGCTTTGTCTCGGAGCGCGGGCGGTCCTCATCGGGCGAGCCTACGCGTACGGGCTCGGCGCGGCCGGCGAGGCAGGGGTGGCGCGCGCAATCGAGATTCTGCGCGCGGACATGGAGCGCACGCTCAAGCTGCTGGGATGCGCGTCGGTCGCGACGCTCGACCGCTCGTATGTCGACGTGCCCTTCGACTGAGAGCCAGACGCGCTGAACCCTGACGCCGTGCAACCCGAGATACCGCGCTGGATCGAGGCCCAGCACCTTCCTGAACTGCGCGCGTTCCTGGGGCGTATCGCCGAGCTCCTCGATCCCGAGCTGAATCGGATCGACCTCGAGAAACTCGGCACCGAACACCCAGTTCATGCCGGTCGCGCGTCCGAGCTCGCCCACCACGTCCCGATAATCGGTTCGCGTCATCCCGAGGTCGACCTCGTTGAGCACGATGACGCTCGATCCCTGAAGGCGCGCGAGGTCGGACATCGCCGTCTTGAACCCCCTCGAGCCTC
The DNA here is from genome assembly GCA_016190995.1 of Acidobacteriota bacterium. Lineage (GTDB taxonomy): Bacteria > Acidobacteriota > Vicinamibacteria > Vicinamibacterales > JACPPN01 > JACPPN01. The sequence goes on from JACPPN010000157.1 coordinate 16,266, forward strand.
GTCCGTGTCGCCGGGCGACCGCGCCCGAGAAAGCCTCCGGGTCGGCGAGCGCGCGCACGATGTCGTTCAGGCGGAGACCGCGTTCGATGTTCCACTCGCTCACGCGAATGTGACGGCCGAGTCTAGAAGCGTGTCTGAGTAACCCGAACACGCTCCTAGTCGGCCGGCTTCGCCGGCAGAAACGCCAATGATTTTGAACATCTCGCGCGCGCAGCGCGCCTACTAGGAGCCCGTTCAGGCATTACTCGGACGGGCTCCTAGCGGCCTGCAGGATCAACGCGGGCAGTCCCTGCCGCGCGGCCGCGTTGGAGACGAAGGGGGTCGTCAGCAGCATCCGAACTTTCGCGGAGAGGTCGGGCGGGACGGCACCGCCGCTCGAGAGCCGTCGCAACTCGTCGAAGGTCAGGATCGCCGGCCTGCTGTCGGGAGCGGGCGACTGGCCGTTGCCCTTGCCGGCGATCAGGACGAGGCTGAGCGCCACCAACAGACATCGGGTGTTCATGGGGTCTCTCAAAAGCCCAGCCATTCTAGCTCACGAACACCGAGCCGATGGTCACTCGACGGCTGCCCAGGAAATCGGCGAGAAAGCCGCCGCGACCCGCCGGGGCCGGAACACCGTTCTGATCAGATTGAAAGGTGATGCGCCTGGGGTAGTGTCCGCGCTTCCGCGTCAACCTGCGGTGAAGGACGATCCGAATGGCGATCAGCAGCGACCCGAAGAAGTTCTCCCACCAGTACAGCACCAGCGCTGTGGAGTAGGACCATCCGCCCAGGAAGATGCCGCCGGCGGTCACGCCGTTGAGGCCGAGCAGGGAGAGCAGGCGCAGCAGGCGTTCGATTGACTGTCACTCATCGAACGCCGGGGTCCCGAGACGGCCAGAAAGACCGCAAATCTCTGAAAATCCGTGAAACAGCCTGCGTTTACAGACTGTTACCGACGTGCTGAGGAACGATAGATTGTACTGGACTCCTCAGCCGCGCCGGCGGATTCCCCTCCCGACAAATCACGTGCGCAGGTCACATCGCCTGCGACCCATCCCAGGAAAGCATGATGCCGAAGCACGCACGACTCCGTATTGTCTTGATCGCGATTGCCTTGATCGTCAACGTTCCCGCGACGGCGAAGGCTCAAGCGGCCCGGGTGCCGGGCTCGACGCCGGAGCTGGCGGAATTGAACCTGGAGGAGCTGGCCGACGTGGAGGTCGTGTACGCGGCATCGCGCTACAACCAGTTGATCAGCGAGGCGCCTTCGTCCATCACGATCATCACGGCGGAAGAGATCCGGCGCTCCGGCTATCGCACGCTCGCCGACGCGCTCCGCAACGTGACCGGCTTCTACACGACCTACGACCGCAACTACGAGTACGTCGGCGTCCGCGGCTTCAGTAGCCTCGGCGACTACAACACGCGGATTCTGGTGCTCGTCGACGGTCATCGGCTGAACGACAACGTCTACGACACCGCCCCGATCGGCACCGACTTCATCCTCGATCTGGATCTCGTCGATCGCATCGAGATCGTCCGCGGTCCGAGCTCGGCGGTCTACGGCACCTCCGCGTTCTTCGGCGTCGTGAACGTCGTCACGCGAGGGGCAAGGAGCCTCCATGGGCTGCGTGTTGGGGGATCGTTCGCGAGCTTCTCGGGTGGCGATGCGCTGATCAGCTACGGTCGGCCGGCGGGCGAGCGCGCGGGCTTTCTCCTCTCCGCGTCGACGCACACCACCGCCGGTCCTACGCTGTACTTTCCTGAATTCGCGTCGCCAGTCACGGGCGGAGGCCTGACTCGAGATACCGACGATGACGAGGCGCAACGGGTGCTCGGGACCTTGACGCGGGGTCGCCTGAGCCTGCAGGGCGCCTACGTGCGGCGCGAGAAAGGGATTCCGACGGCATCGTTCGGCACCGTGTTCGACGATCGTCGCAATCGCACGATTGATTCGCACGGCTATCTCGATGGGCGGTACGAGCGCGACTACGGCAGGGACTGGCGCCTGACCGGCCGCGCCTTCTACGACCTCTATGCGTACGACGGGACGTACGTGTACGAACCGGCGGTCGATCGCCAGACCCCATCGCTGTTTGCGGATCGAGCCCGAGGCCAGTGGGCCGGCGGAGAGGTGCAGGTCGTGCGGCACTTCGGCACGGGACACCGCGTGGTAGCCGGCTCGGAATACCGATTCAACGGACGGCAGCAGCAGCGGGCGTCCGACGAATCCGAGGTCTATCTCGATTCGAATCACTCGTCGAATGTCTGGGCGGGCTACACCGTCGCGGAGCTTGCGCTCTCGCGATCCGTGCGCCTGAACGGCGGCGCGCGCTACGACTACTTTTCGACGTTCGGCGCCACGGCCAGCCCGCGCGCCGGCGTCATCGTCAATCCCTCCCGACGCACATCGCTCAAGGTCCTCTACGGGAAGGCGTTTCGCGCGCCCAACACGTACGAGCTCTACTACTCCGAGGGGGCGTACGGGGCGAAGCCGAATCCAGAGTTGCGGCCCGAGACCATCGACACGCACGAGCTCGTCGTCGAGCAGCAGATTCATGCGAATGTGCGAGCGACCGCCTCGGTCTTCAAGTACGACGTGGCGCGGCTGATCGGGCTCGAGACGGATCCGGCAGACGGAATGCTCCTCTACATGAACCGCGAGCGATCGCGCGCGCGAGGAGTCGAGGTCGCCTTGAAGGCGCGATGGCCCGGCGATGCCGCGGCGTCGATCGGCTACTCCTATCAGCACGCACGCGACACCCAGCGCGACGTCTCTGCGAATTCGCCGGCGCATCTGGCCAACCTGCAGCTCGTCGTCCCGGTCCGATCGATGGCGTACGCCGCCGCGGACGTGCACTACGTCGGCCGGCGGCGCCTGCTTGGCGGGGATTACACCGACGCTTACATGATCGCCAACGTAACGCTGACCAACAGGGTGTGGAGCGATCGATGGCTCATGTCGGTGAGCGCCTACAACGCTCTGAACGAAAACTACGCGAATCCGGCGTCAATGGAGCACGTCCAACGCGTCATCCCGCAGGACGGTCGAACGTGGCGCCTCAAGCTGACCTACCGGTTCTGATTCATCACCCGTGATGCACGACGGCAGATCATCGAAACGGATGCGAATGGCGCCGGTGGTGGCCGGTGTCATGGTCCTCTTGTCCGCGGGGCGGCCCGGTCCCGCTCGGGCGGAGCCGTCCTCTGCCGAGGAATATGCAATCAAGGCCGCCTATCTCTACCAGTTCGCAAAGTTCGTCGAGTGGCCGGAACCTGCGGGCCAGGCGGTCCGGATCGGGGTCGTCGGCGACGATCCCTTCGGCCGGACGCTCGATCGGGTGGTCGCGGGCAAGACCGTCCAGGGACGGCCCGTCACGATCGTACGTCGCACCCTGGATGAGTCCTTCGACGACTGCCAGATGCTTTTCATCAGCTACTCGGAGGCGACGAGGATTCGCCAGATCCTGCGGCGCCTCGACCGGCGGGCGGTCCTGACCATCAGCGAAGGGGAGCGGTTCGCGCAGGTGGGGGGCATGATCGCCTTCGTGCTCGAGGAGAACCGCGTTCGCTTCCACGTCAATCCCGCCGCCATCGATCGGGCCGGCCTGAAGGTGAGCTCCAAGCTGCTGCAGGTCGCGACCGTCGTCGGGGCCAGACGATGACGCGGGCGTTCCGCGATTTCTCCGTCAGGCGGAAACTGATGACGGTGGTGACCGTGACCAGCTCCACCGCCGTGATCGTCGCTTGCACAGCCCTCTTCGCGTACGACATTTACACCACGCGGGAGCGGCTCATGACCGAGACGCGCGTTCTGAGCGACGTGATCGGCAGCAACTGTGCGGCGCCGCTGATCTTCAACGACGCGCGGGCGGCCGAAGAAGCGCTGGCCGCCCTGAGGCACACGCGCAACGTGGACGAGGCCGATGTCTTCGCGAGGAATGGGGCCCGGTTTGCAGGCTATCGACGTCCGGGACGTCAGCGTCCATCCGGCAGCGATCTCGGCGGCGCCCATGGGTACGACGACCCGCAGCGCCTCACGTTCTCCCGCGATATCATCTTCGACGGCGAGCCTGTCGGCCGGCTGCGGATTGTCGCTAGCCTCCGGGATGTCACGTCGCGTTTCTACCACTACGCCCTCGTCGTCGGCGTCGTCCTGCTCGTGGCGCTGATTGCCGCGTTCGTTCTCTCGTCGAAGCTCCAGCGCCTGATCACCGGGCCGATCCTCCGCCTTGCCGACGCCGCTCGGATCGTGTCGATCGACCGGCGCTACTCCGTGCGGGTGCAAAAGGATGGAGGCGACGAAGTAGGCGTCCTGACCGACGCCTTCAACGGGATGCTTGCGCAGATCGAGACCCGCGATGCGCACCTGCAGAACGCCCGCGACGAAGTCCAGCAGCGCGTCGACGAGCTGCAGGCGGCGATCGCGGAACGCCGCAAGACCGAGGCGGCGCTGGACAGGAGCGAGCAGCAGCTGCGGCAGTCACAGAAGATGGAGGCGGTCGGACGTCTGGCCGGCGGCGTGGCCCATGACTTCAACAACCTCCTGACCGCGATCGGCGGCTACGGCGACCTGGCCCTGGAGCGCGATGACCTGGCGGCCGAGACCCGCAGTCACATCGAAGAGATGAAGCGCGCGGCCGATCGGGCGGCCAGCCTCACCAAGCAGCTGCTGGCCTTCAGCCGGAAGCAGATCCTGGCCCCGACGATCCTCGATCTGAACACGGTCGTCGCCGGAACGGAGAAGATGCTTCGCCGGATGATCGGGGAAGACATCGAGCTCGTGGCGGTGGAGCGACCGGATGTCGGGCGCGTCAAAGCCGATGTCGGCCAGGTCGAGCAGGTGATCATGAACCTCGCGGTCAACGCCCGCGATGCCATGCCGAACGGCGGCCGCCTGACCATCGAGACCACGAACGTCGACCTCGATGCCTCGTACTGCGGCCCGATTCCCGAGCTCGCGCCCGGTCCTTATGTCATGCTGGCAATCACCGATACCGGACACGGTATGACGAAGGAGGTGCAGGCGCAGATCTTCGAGCCGTTCTTCACCACCAAGGAACAGGGGAAGGGAACGGGCCTTGGGTTGTCCACGGTCTACGGAATCGTACGCCAGAGCAAGGGTCACATCGCCGTTTACAGCGAACCGGGCCACGGGACAACCTTCA
>JACPPN010000164.1 GCA_016190995.1 Acidobacteriota bacterium
CTGCGGCGACCGCTACGTGGACGGCGTCAAGCCGTGCCTTGGTGGGCAGTGTGCCGGTCCGGAGCAGAGTTTTCGCGAGCGTAGTCGCTCCACGGCCGACAGCCAGCACCGGAATCCCGGCCAAGGTCGCCAACCGGCGAGCGGCTGCTGTGGCGTCGCCCCGACCAGCCTCGGTCAGGACGGGCCTCGATACGAACAGATCGAAGCGCTCGCGGCCCGTCCACCATTCTCGTGTCACCTGCTGGTGCGCCGACTGGATGATGTCGTGGGTCGATGAGGCGACCAGGTAGCTGACGACCGTAGTCTCCAGATAGACCTTCGATTTCATCCTCAGTTCCGTTTGAGTCTGTCATGTTCGTCGGCCCAACGTTCGGCTTCAGCCGCGGCGGCTCATGATCACACCAGCCGCCGTCGGCTGCAAGCCGGTGTTGGGCCGCTGTGCCCTCACAGGCCCCTGCACTCTTCGTTGCACAGAGTCGAGCCGGCGAAGAAACCGCGTTTTGCCGCACCGCGTGTTGGCGGGGAGAAAAGCAGCGACGCCATCTATTCTTTCGGCTGACCGATTCGACCGGCGAGCTGCGCCACGTTCACGGCTGACGCTGTCGTAATCAGTTCGAACCCTGTAACAGTGTCCTCAGCGGCGGCATCGATTCTTGTGGCCGGCACCGTCGCCGTTTCGATCACGAACCCGTCGGCGTCTTGAAACTCGATTCGCCCGCTGACAATTTGCGGTCGTTTTCCTGAGTTTCGAATGGTTACCTTCCACGAGTACTTCCACCACACGTCGTTGGCCTCTGTCACCCGGCTCTCTACGGTGACCGTTAGCGTTCCGTCGCTCGATTGATAAGAGACTTGGGGTAGCGTCCGTCCAGCGCCGCCAGAACCGGAATTCGAGAAGGTGGACACGGGCGCAGGGCTCGGTCGAACCGCACGCTTCGGCGCTTGGCAGCCGCTGTGCGGCTCGTAGCCCGGACCCAGTTCCGAAAGCTGTCGGGGAATCGACACCTTTCCCTGAAGTTCCGCGCAGTTGCGCTGGTGATAAACAGTTCCGCCGGCCAGAAGGTAGACTTCTGGATCCGACGGTTCGGTGGTCGATGTTATCGGTCTTGGACTCGCCGTGCTGCGTCTGGGCGCCTTACATGTGCTGTCGGGCTGGTAGCCGGGCCCGAGTTCCGACAGCCGACGCTCAATGAGCACCTTGCCTGCGACGCTAATGCAATCCTTGCGGTGATATACCGACCCGCCCGCGACGAGGTATACGATTGGATCGGATTCGTTCGAAGAGGGTTGATTGGCGGCCGGTTGGAAAGCACTCGCACACAACACACCCACCGAGGCCAGAATGGCTCGCGTCATCAACGCTCCTCCTTTCCAAATCCCTGCCGTATGGTAGATCAGCAGGGCTGCCGTGAGTTGCAGGAGTTTCGGAATCTTGCCTGCGACGTCCGAATCTCTTCTTCGTCCGCCTAACGTTGGCGTTCAGCCGCAGCGCCCACCGTCCTTCCGGCGCTGTCGGCTGCAACGCCTTGTTAGGCGACCGTCGTGTCGATATACTACAACTTGTATGCGCCCATGAAGCAGATCCAGTGGCTCGGGTCGTCGCGGGCGGATCTGAAGGCGTTCCCGACTGACGCTCGCCGGGTCGCCGGCTTCCAGCTGCACCTGGTTCAGCTTGGGTTCGACCCAAATGACTGGAAGCCGTTTCGCAGCGTCGGCCCGGGTGTCCGCGAGATCCGCGTGCACACCGCCCTTGAGCATCGCGTCGTCTATGTGGCCACCTTCGCTGAGGCCGTCTACGGTCTCCACGCATCCGCGAAGAAGACCGCCAGGACGACACAGCGCGACGTCAGCCTCGCCCGAACTCGGTTTCAGGCCCTTTTGGCCGAGAGAAGAGGCACTCATGCCACGTAAGACGCGGCTGAAGATCACGCCTTCGAGTGGCAACGTGTTCCGCGACCTTGGCTTCTCCCGAGAGGAAGCCGAGCACCTTGTGATCCGTTCCGACCTGATGATCGCCGTGCAGAAGGAGATCGAACACCGAGCGTTGAAGCAGGCTGGGGCGGCTAAGCTCCTTGGCGTAACGCAACCTCGCGTCAGTGACCTACTCCGCGGTCGCATCGACCTGTTCAGCACGGACGCCCTAATCGACATGCTGGCGCGCCTCGGGATTCGTGTGAGAGTGTCCGTTTCTCGGTCGAAGGTCGCCTAACGTCTGCAACTGAGCCGCGGCGCCGGGGCATCTGCGCGCCGTCGGCTCCAGTTGCTTGTTAGCCCGCCGTTCGGCGAACCGGATTTGAAGCCGTGGCCCAACGACGCGCCATCGCGACAAGTTCATCGCGATACTTTGGCCAATCGTGGAGGGTTTCGGGATCGAAGTCTGCACCGTTTGGCCATTGGACCGTTCCGAACGTTGCGTCGAGTTCGACCGCGTTGAACATCTCGAGATCCTGGAGCGGGGCAAACACCTCACCCTCTAGGACAGGTCGAAAATCGATTCGCTGCTCGGTACCGTCCTCGAACCGGAGCGTCAACGTGTAAGGCCCGACGATTTCAAAGTGCTCGACACGATGAATGGCGTGACTCATGCAGGTGCTCCTCATCAGCGCAACGGCTCAATCTTGAGCGGCGGCCGACCGGATTGCAACAGCTCCCAATCCCGCAACAACTCCTCCCGATGGATCTCCGCCCAAGCGTCGACCAGGCGTTGTTGCGTTCGAGGAAGACCGCCGCCGATGCACTCGACGGGATCAAGACCGAAGACTGCCTTGACGTCCTGGTACGCGGCATGAAAGTGCGGCCCGTGGTGGGGTGCACCGACTTCCATGAACATCCGAATCACGATTCCGAAAAATCGTGAGATCTCCGGCATCTGGAATTTCGTGATCCGTCGATGTCACCTTGGCGGGCTAACGTTCGCGCTCACCCGCGGCCGCTCACGCTCTCTTGCGGCCGTCGGGTGCAGCGCGTTGTTGGGCGGCCGGTACTGCAGGCAGCCAGGACGCAAAGTCTTTGAGCCACTGTCGTTGTTCTTCAGTCTCTGGGACCTCAAGGCCTCGTGACTCCTTGATCGCTTTCAGCGCCGTTGCCGGGGCTTGGCCCACGGCCACAAGAACGGCGCCGACTATGAGGGCGGAACGCCCAATCCCTTGCCGGCAATGAATCCCGACGTTCCTTCCCCTGTCAAGCGCATCGACGATCACCCTCACGAGTTCGGCGACCGACTGTTTGGAAGCAGGAACCCCACGGTCTGGAATCGGGAAAGACCTGAACTCGATCCCGCTGGCCGCGGCCGCAGCGGCTTCGCCCTCCAAGACCAACTGCACTTCCTCTTCACTCTCGAGGAGGGACACCACCACATTGATTCCAGCCGCACGCCAAGCCCCTGTCTCGTCTCCCAGCCAGTCTCCACCGCGCGGCCGCGGCAGGATCCCTAACCTCCCTCCCCACGGCCCGGGGACTCCAAATAGCTTCGCTGGCATACTCTTGGTCTCAGTCTGCGGGCTCGTTCCCGAGCACCTGTCGTGGGAGGGTATCGACGTCGATCCCGCGCTCACGCAACACGACCAACCGCTGGTGCCCCTCCAGCACGGTTCCATCCGGTCTCGTCTTCAGCGCCCCTGACTGCCCCGGGCGCAACGAATCGATGAGGTCAGCGGTCGCCACCGTGCGGAAGCGCTCAAGTTTTACTGCGCTCAGGATGGCCTCGGAATGCAAGAAACGCAGCGGTGGTTCGACCACGGGTATCCCTGCGGAGATTGTACGGGAGAACTCCCGCAATGGAATCACGCGATTGGTCCGCCCAACGTTGCGAATGAGCCGCGCGGCTCACATCTCAGGGCCGCGTCGGCTCCATTCGCGTGTTCGGCCGTCGATCGTGTTCGCATTGCACGTCTCGCCAGGGTCTGAACCTTTGGGCGAAGCGCCGTAGCCAGCCCGAGCAGTCGCCGTACACCGAATCTGCGCTCGCCCACCCGGAGCGTCCGGGCCCGCGGCATCCTGAGATGTGTGACCATGGCCTTGGCGCTCGACGGCCGCCGTGACGGCGGATTCGACGGCGGACCAGGTACGGCGCTATCGTAGGCGTGGAGAAGCACAATGCACAATGAATTTACGGCCGTGTTCGAGCGCGATGGCGAGTGGGTCATTGCCTACTGCCCAGAGATTCCAGGCGCCAACGGGCAAGGGCGCACGAAGGACGACGCGCGTGAGAGCCTGCGGCAGGCCATTGTTCTGATCCTTGAGGATCGTCGAGAAGAGGGCTTGCGTGCGGTGCCGGCGGACGCAGAACGGGAGACGGTGGTCGTGACGTGAAGCGCAGCACGCTGCTGCTGCACCTGCGGCGGCATGGCTGTGTGCTGAAACGGGAAGGGGCCGCGCACTCCCCCGCGCACTCCCTCTGGACGAACCCGTCCACCGGCGCCACTGAGGCCGTCCCGCGACACACCGAGATCGGCAACAATCTTGCCCGCAAGATCTGTCGCGGGCTTGGCATTCCCGAAGTCGGCCAGTAGTCGCTCGTGGTCGTCGTCGGCACGCGTGCCTGCCGGCCCTGTGACCAACCGAGTCCCCGACCTGTATCGGATCGTATTGCCGTACTCACAGTCGTCGGGTCGCCGAATCTGTTCCCGCTGTGTCAAGTCAAGCCATGCTCGATTAGATCGATCCCTTTTCGTCGTGACCCGTATTTTCGCTTGGCGGCCGAACGTGAGCGCTTACCCGCCGACGCTTACGAAACCACCGGCGTCGGTCGGGTAGAGCGCCAGTTCGGGGTTTGATTCCGGCTCTTTCGTGGCCACGTGAGCGGCGCCTGTCCGCCGACACCACGGTTCGCCAGGTCGGCGGGCCCGGCGACGACTCCGGACGTGTTCCCCGTGTTCGTCTTCCGTTGTTCGTCGTCCGTGACGACCACGCGTTCGGGCGGGCCTGATAGTTCGCCACGGCCCGCCTCACGGTCCTCGCACTCGGGTCGATCCGTGTTCGTTTTCTTGTCTTTCTGTGTCTTCCATTCCCCCGAACGTTCCGCCTGAGCCGCGCGCCGCGGTGACACGATCGCACTCGACAGTCGGCGCGTCGGCTCCAGGCGGCTGTTAGCCGGTCTTTTCGTTTGCGTCGGGGGGCGTTCCGTGCTCCGAGAGATACTGGCGAAGCGCCTTGTTCACCGTCGCTGAATCCCGAAACACCTTGGCGATGTCTGGCTCTAGAAGCACAACATTCGTGCCCTGTTTGTACCGTTCGTAGTACTTGCCACGGACACCACCCCGGAGATCGTACTCCGGCCGCATGTCGTCAGCCGCCGACGCCTCATCTTGGTTCTTCTGCATAGTCATGACGTTCTGCTGCGGTCACGTCTCTGGCGCTGATGATCCGAATGCGTTCGTCGCGATCGGTGTGCGCCACGATGATCAGCCGCTGGCGACTCGAGTACCCGGTGGTCAGCATCCGGTCTTCATCGGAAGAATGATCCGGATCGTCGATCGTGATGGCGAACGGATCGCCGAACACGGCCGATGCTTCGTCGAATGACACCCGTGGTTGGCCTGGTTCTCCAAGTCCTTCTCTGGGTCCCATTCGAACTCCATTCTGTTTGAGTATAGCCGTGGCGGTCGGTCGGCATCGCCTCTATCTACGCCGACTGCCGTGGCCGCGATGGATTGCGGGCCAGAATCCGATTCGATGCATACTGCGCTGCACGTCGCTCACCTTCCGTGCCAGGCCGCGCGACCAGCGGTTCGATCTTCCGGAGCTTCTCAAGAGTTGCTGTTCCTCGTTGAGCACAAGATGCCTTCGTCGATCCTGTTGAGGTGTCTTATCCGGCTAACGATCGGCTTCAGCCGCGGCGCCTCATGATGCGACAGGCGCCGTCGGCTGCAAGCCGGTGTTAGCCAGAGCTTCGATAATCGTAGCCACGATGTCTTCGGACGACCGGCGCGCACCGTGAGGATCGAAAACGGCGATCCGGAAAACGTCAAATTCGGCAGAGCCGTACACCCTGAAGGCCTCGGCATTCGACCTGTCATAGCGACCTCCATCGAATGCACGACCTTCGACCTCGTCGCGGTTGCGCCGGGCCGATCTGCACAGTTCCTGCGGGCCCCAGAGCAGTACGGTGCTGATGCCACTTTCCCTTGCAATTTCTACTTGTCCGAAATTCACGATGCGCGTGCTAGGCAGAGAAATGAAGACACCGCGTTTGGCTGTGGCCTCGGCGCGCCGCTTCAAAGCGTCTGCGAGCGGCCTAGCGTCGGATCGCGAAGAGAAGTGATGCCATTCGCGCCGGAGGCCGTTGGCGCCAAAGCCGTGGCGCTGGTCGATATCGAGATGGAGGAAGTTCAACGCCTCAAGCCGCCGAGCCACGTGGGACTTTCCAACACCGGAGGAGCCGAGAAGAAAGAACGCCTGAATGGGGTTCACGTTGTTTGTTCTCTTCTGGCTAACGTTGGCGTTCACCCGCGCCGGCTCATGATCGCGCGAGCCGGCGTCGGGTGCAACGCCTTGTTAGCCTGCGTGTCGCATTGCTACGAGCGGATGTAGCCGGCCGCCTCGCACGCGCGCGCCGTTCGCTCGGCACCTGCAGAATCAACCACGAGGACGATCTCGCCTCGGTCAAGGCACTCGAGAATTCGATTGCTGGCTGCCTGGAGTACGTCCCGATCAATACCCCGACCGTCCGTTGTCGGGAATTCATGAACCTTGAAGCGACGCGAATAGCGAACGTTGAGCCATTCCTCGAAGGTCGGTTTGGGTCGGGGCTCCGTGGACGAGCGAAATGGATAGTAGCTGAACTCCGAGTAGCCGGTTGTCTTCTGGCCGAGGAGGGAGACGATGTGAAGGACGTCGGCAGTCGGGAGGCCGCTCGTCCATTGATCGATAACGCTGTCCGCTACCGGCACCTTCGCTCGACCGTGCGTTCCTCGGCCTGGCCGCCCGCACGTAAACAACCGGCCGGACGCCACCTTGCCTTCAGGCGGCCTCCATTCACGAAGGTTGATTGGTTCCGCGGCTTCTCGCCTTGCATGTTTCGTTTGGTCCCGTTCTTCCGGCTCAGCAGGCTAACGCTCGCGCTCACCAGCGGCCGCGCAACGCTCTTGACCATCGCGGCCGTCTGGTGCAGCGCGATGTTATGCGACACGTAGTGGCTTGATTCGTGACATGTCGTCGCCAATGGCCCGCGTCGCATCCCAGAGATCGACCGCTCGTTGTGCGTTCAACCAGAACTCCGCAGAGTTACCGAAGAGGCAAGAGAGCCGGAGCGCCATCTCGGGACTCACAGCCCGCCGGCCCCGCAGGAGCTCGTTGATCGACTGGCGGGACACGCCCACAGCCTCCGCGAGACCGACGACGGTCAATCGGTAATCCGGCATGAAATCCTCACGGAGCATCTCGCCAGGATGAGTTGGCCGACGCTTCATCTGTCGGGTGTTCGGTACGCTCACGTTTCACCTCGCGTCAGTGATAATCGCAGACCTCGACGTCGTACGCGTCGCCGTCGACGAATCGGAAGCAGATGCGCCATTGAGTGTTCACCGCGATGGCGTGCTGGCCCTGACGGTCACCCTTGAGCGCATGCAAGCGATTGCCAGGCGGCACCTTCAGGTCATCCAAGCTGGTCGCCAAATCCACGTATTCCAGCTTGCGAACGGCTCGCCCCGCGACGTCGGCCGGAAAGCGCTTGGCTGACCCCGCCGTGAACAGGTCTCGGGTGTGCCTGTCCGCGAACGTCTTGATCACTAGTCAACGGTAGCGTGTCACGTGACGCGTGTCAAGAAGGTTGGTCGTTCATTCCGGGTTTGTTCGCATAACGTCCAGATTTCAGCCGCGACGGCTCATGATCACATCGGCCGTCGTCGGCTGCAAATCTCTGTTAGCCTTCGGCGTTGAGCCCGGATGTCGCGAACTGAGGGGCCTGTCGCGTTGCCCCGCTCGCCCGGGTCTGTAGGTCGCGCACGAAGGCCAAGAGCTGTTCACCGGCCGAGGTCAACACGGTACCGCGCGCTCGTCCCCTTCCGGGCATCGACTGGGTCAGCCGCACGCCGAGCCGCATCTCGGCCCGTCGTAGGTAGCCCCAGGCGTGCCGATACGACCATCCGACCGCCTGCGCTGCCTGCGTGAGCGAGCGCGTGACCTGAACCGCATGCAGCAACTCGGCGCCGCCTTCGCCCATGACAAACGCCCCGTCGAGCTCGACCCATACCTTTGTCCGAGGCGTCAGCGGCAACATGTCTGGACAAACATGTTGATGCGGTGTCCCGTTCGGGCCGAGACTGACGGTCGTGGCGTTCGTGTTGACCGGGTTTCTCATCGGCATTGTTGGCGGCCTGTTCGGCGTGGGCGGCGGCGAGATCTTCATTCCGGTCCTGATCTACCTGTACGGGTTTTCCCAGCACAACGCGCAAGGCACATCACTTGCGATCCTGCTGCCCCCGATTGGCCTCCTGGCGGCTCTTCGGTACTACCGAGCCGGCCACGTCGACTTCGGCGTTGCTATGCTGCTGGCCGTTGGCTTCTTCTTCGGTGCGTCGATCGGGGCGATCGTCGCTACACGACTGCATGCCGATATCTTGCGGCGACTGTTCGGGGTCTTCCTCTTACTGGTCGCCCTCCACATGACATTTGGCCACCACGGAAAGTGATTACCTTGAACCTTGTCTCCGAAGGCTAACGTTGCGGTTCACCAGCGGCGCCGCGCGTCCGCTCTGGCCGCGGTCAACCGCGACCATCAGGCCACTTCGATGCACGACGACGCCCGAAGTGTACTCGATGGCTGACTACGCCCCGGCGCCGAGCATGATCGCCCACGGCGGTTGACTGCGGCCTGGACGTGAACAACGCCTGCGCGGCGCCGTCTGGTGCAACCGCATGTTGGACCGCCACATGAGTGCCGGCGCAACACACCACCCGATTGCGCGATAGCCGGTCAGCGTTCTTCAGACCCCGCGCCGCAATGTCGGCGAGGTGTGGCAACGTCGTGAACGACCGCTCGCAAGGCCGCCGATCGCACGAGCGTGCGCCGGCCCACCCGCGCCCCGACCGGGCTCGCGGTCACCGCCTCCGTCGGCGCGAGCCATGGCCGCGCCTGGGCCCGGACCAGTCAAGCACGACGGTCCTGCGGATCGACCGGACCAGCCCGATCGATCACGCGAGCCTCCAACGCTCGTCCGGCCCGCACGATGGATCGCACGCGCCGACTCCACCCAGCGGCCCCCGCCGCGGAGGGTCCCGCCGGTGGCATCGAGACACTCAGGATTGGCCGAGTCGCTCGCCCGCGCCCCGGCGTCCGCAGTACCGAATCACCTGGGCCGGTCGAGCGTGAGTCGCACGGCTTCGAACGAGGATCAATTTGATGATCCTGTCTTCGTCGGTCCAACGTTCGGCGCTCAGCCGCGGCCGCTCTCTTCGTCGACGGCGGCCGTCGGCTGCAGCGCCATGTTAGGCGCCGTATCCAGCAGTTCGCGAATCTTCGGCCCGAAGACCGTGCGGAACCTCAAGAGCCGATCGATCGCCCAATCGCGCAGAGTGGCCAGTTCCTCTGGATTCACATCGATAGAGCCTGGCCGATATGTAGCGATTCGACTCGCGCGGCGTTCATCAAGCCGTTCCCATGTCAGCGGCTCCCCGAACGCCCGTTCGAGCGCTTCGCGCTCGACGAGTAGTCGATCGAAGAGGGCTTTGTTGGCCTCCGCATCACAAAAATCGATGTACACCTCCGTACGGAATCGATTGCCCTGGGCGAAGCTATTGGAGTAATCGACGCCGGAGATCCCGGACCGGAAGGAATACCAGTTATTCGGTTGGCCTACACGGGCGTTCGTGAATCGATGTTGTTCGCGCAGCTCGTCCAGTAGCGCCTGGAAGTAACGACGATACGCCTCGCCACGAGGCGAAGCGCCCGTCGCCGACTCCTTCGTCGTCCGTTGCCACTCGTTCGGGAACACGACAGGCTTGAAGTTCACCGCAGGCGGCGATGTGTCGATTTGAAGCACCTCAACGACGAGCGCGAAGAACTTGATTCCTGCGTCCGTGTGCCGATTCAGCCACTCAAGAGTCTGCCGGTGCTCCTCCCGAACCTTCTCGGCGACCCACACGATGGCTTCCGCCTCGAGGCCGGCCGCGTACGTCAAAAGCTTGCCCAGGTGATCATGATCCGTCGGGCCGAATTGGTTCTCGATAATGACGATATGCCCTGTCCCGAGGTCTTTCGCGAGGAGGTCGCAAGAGAAATCACCCACGCCGGCTTCCCTGGTGTTCAGCTCCAGCTCCATGCCGAGGACCTCGCTCAGCCGAGGTAGATTCTCCGCCAGCCAAGGAGTGAAGTCTCGGGCCTCGTCTCCCCAAACCTGCCGCGGGCTTAGACGTTTCAGTTCGCCGAGCTTGATCACTGGGCACTCGATTCGGATGTTTCGTTCAGGCGCCTAACGTCAGCGCTCACCCGCTGGCGCTCACCATACACCCGCGCCAGTCGGGTGGAGCGCCCTGTTGGGTATTCGTTCGTTGTGCTTCCGTTTCCGTGATCGTCGGGTGCCGCCGACGCTTAGTTCGCCAGGTCGGCGGGGAGTTCCGTTCCGAATCGTTGTCGGTTGCCGCGTCGACCCCGGGCGGGCCTCATGGTTCGCCACGGCCCGCCGCGCTCGAACTTGTCTTCGCAGCCGTCAGGTCGTTTCGTCTTCTTGTGTTTCCGTCTTTCCGTCTTCGTTTACCCAACGTTCCGGTTCACCAGCGGCGCCGCGCGTCCGCTCAGGCCGCGGCAAACCGCGGTGACGACGTGACGTCGCTGACCATGCCGACGCGGGCCGTGTA
>JACPPN010000033.1 GCA_016190995.1 Acidobacteriota bacterium
GCCTAAGACAGCTCCTAAGGTTCGTGACAGAAAACTTGCTTCATCTGTCACCGTTCCGGCCTTAGGAGATGTCTAGGCTCAAGGCGCGCGTTCTGTGAGATCACAGCGGCGCGAGTGAAAAGCCTCGGCGACCGGGGAGAAACGGCCGGGACGTGATCTGGCCTTCGAACGAGAGGCTCCAGCGCCCCGGCACCTGGTGTCCGCATGACGGGCAGCCGCCCTCCGGGGTCAGGCGATACCTGCGCACGAAGTACCCGTAGCGCTCGATGAGCGTGGTCCCGCAACCGGAGCAGCGCGTGTCTTCCAGCGGGCCTACTTCGCCCGGCAGGTTTCCGGCGTAGATGTGATGCAGGCCGGCCGCGCAACCGATTTCCGCCGCGCGCATCAGCATCTCCGGAGTGGTGTTCTCCGGATCGGTCATCCTGTAGTCTTTGTGGAACGCCGTGACGTGCCACGGGATGTCCGACGAGACGCTCGCGAGGAATCCCGTCAATCGTCGCAGCTCATCGTCTGAATCATTGAAGCCCGGGATCAGCAGGGTGACGATTTCCACCCAGATGCCCATTTCGTGCAGCCTGCGGATGGTGTCGAGAATCGGCTGGATGCGGCCGCCAAGCTGCCGGTAATGGCGATCGTCGAAGCTTTTCAAGTCGACCTTGTACGCATCTACCCACGGACGGATGTACTCGAGCACGCGCGGCGTGCCGTTGCCGTTCGACACGTACCCGGTCATCAGCCCCGCGGCCTTCGCTTCCTTGAAGATCGCCACCGCCCATTCGCTCGTGATGAGCGGCTCGTTGTAGGTGCTGACGACGATGTTCGCGCCGAGCCGGAGGGCGTCCTGCACGAGCGATTGCGGTGTGACGTCCATCGGCGGTGCGACAGCCATCGGATCGCGCAGCGCCTGCGACGTCACCCAGTTCTGACAGTAAGAGCAGTGCAGGTCGCACCCGAGCATGCCAAAGCTGTACGCCAACGCACCGGGATGCACGTGGAAGAAAGGCTTCTTTTCGATGGGGTCGCATTGGACGCCACCAACGTATCCCCAGGGCACGTGTAAGCGGCCCCCGCGGTTGAATCGGACCTTGCAGACGCCAACCGCGCCCTCCGGGATCGGGCATTCGTGCCCGCAGGCGTAACAGCGCAGGCGCGTCTCGTCCAGGCGCTGGACAAGCGCATCGGCGGCGGCAACTGTCTTTTTTTCAAGGCCTTCCTGAAGCGTCGGCATTACTTCTATTCTAACCCGGCGCGCAAGAGGAGGGCGGCTCAGCGGTTCGCGATGAGCAGCGCCGTCGCGAGATCGCGTTCGGGATCGGGGCGCCAGAGCATTCGCGGCTTGAGCGCCACGGGATTGAAGTACGAGACCTCTCCCAGCGTGACGACGGGAAAGGGGACCCGCTCGGCGGCATCCTTCGGCACGACGCACAACACCCGCTCCGGCATCTGAAGGAAGTCAATCATGCGCTTGTCGCTCCAGATGTCCGTCTGGCGGACGCCTGTGTAGAAGATGAGGTTTCGTACGAAGACGCCGTAGCTTCCGACGGGTTCGCCCGCCGTTCGGTGGACGCGCACCAGGTCGCCCATCCGCTCGACGGCTTCCGGACCCGGACCCGAAAACACGGTGAGTTGAAGCGCGACGAATGTGACCGCGGCGCATAGGGCGGTCACGAACGGCAGGGCGCGCTTCGAGACGGCCGCCGCGAAGATGGTGGCGAATCCGCTCAGTCCGATGATCGCTATCGCGGGTCCGATCCACCGCGGGTCGGCATCGACGAGCAGCGGCGCCAGCAGCGAGACGGCAATCGCGGTCCCCAGGATGACCGCCCCGGCGGCCACGCCGGAACCCACCAACAGCCGGGACTGCAGCGACGCGTTCGGCCGGGCTCCGGCGCCCAGGATCGCGCGGCGGATGACCTGCGCCAGCAGCATGGCCAGCGGCGGAAAAACCGGCAGGACGTAGCGCGGCTGCTTGCCGATCGACAGCGTGTAGAACAGGAGTGGAAGCACGCCCCACGCCGCCAGGCGCAACTCGACGCGTCCGATCGCGCGGCGGCGGCGGAACGTCTCAATCGCAGGGGCGATCCAGAGGATGACGAATGGCGTCCAGGGGAGCATGCCGGTGAGAATCACGGGCACGTAGAACCAGAACGGTCGCGGCGCGTTGAAGCGGTCGGTGGCAAATCGCTCCAGATTCTCGCCGAGAAAGAAGTGCTGCAGGTACCACGTCCCGTGACGCGCCGCCATTCCGGCGTACCACGGCGTCGCGATGGCGACAAACACCAGCAACGCGAAGGCGAGATCGCGCCATGGAATCTGGCGCATCACGCTGCTCGGCCCTACACGGCGGCACTCCCAGATCAACAGTGGAGTCACGACGAGAAGAGGCAGGGCGATCCCCACGGGGCCTTTGGTGAGGAATGCGCCGGCGGTGGCACCGGCCGACCACAGCAGCCATCGTCGCCTCGTGATGTGCCCAACCAGGGTGTGGTGGAGGGAAGGAACAAATTCCGCGCGGACCGGTACGAGCAGGCCCTCGATGCCGGTCCAGATGGCGAGCGTGATGAAAAACGTGAGTGGCAGGTCCGGCAGCGACTGTCGGGCCATGCTCGGGTATCCAAAGGCGGAACACACGATGGCCGCCGCGAGGATCGCCGTCGAGGTGTCGTACCAGCGTCGAGCGCTCCAGAAGGTGATGAGCGTCAGGCCGACGCCGGCCAGCGCGGACGGGGCGCGGGCCGCTGCTTCGTTGATGCCTCCGATGAGGTACGAGACAGCGACGAGCCAGTAGAAGAGGATCGGCTTTTGAAAGCGGTACTCGTCGTTGTAGTGGGGCGTGAGCCAGTCGCCGCCGGCGATCATCTCCCGCGCGGCCTGGGCATAGAATGCCTCATCGGAATCCGCAATCGCGGCGCGGCCGAGACCCGCGAAGCAGGTCACGATCGCCAGCAGGACGACGAACGCGAGCGCGACACGCGGCACTGTCGAAGGATTGTAGTGGAAGCCGTAGCCCGGTGGCTCGCGTTATACTGCGGGTGGCGGGGCGTTTCGGAAACGCTGCTTCATTGATCTCATGATCGAGAGCCTTGACCGCGGGGGCGCCGAGAGCACGGAGGAATGAGGGTTCGAATCTCCGCGTCCTCAGCCTTCTCTGCGGTGAAAGCTTTCAACGCCGGATTTAGGTTCAATGAAGCCCATGTCCGCTCGCGATCCCGATCGATGTCAAAGACCGTAGCCGTCATCGGCGCGTCCAGCGATCGGCGCAAATATGGAAACAAAGCGCTTCGAGCGTTCGAGCGACGGGGCTACCGGGTGGTCCCGGTGAACCCGAACGAAGATCGGGTGGAAGGGATGCGGACGTATCCGACGGTGCTCGACTACCCGGAGGCGATCGACATCGCCAGCTTGTACGTTCCCTCGGACATCGGCGAGCGCGTGGTCGTCGACATCGCGAGGAAGAAGATCCCGGAGCTATGGGTCAATCCAGGAGCGGAGAGCCCGGCGCTCCTGGCGCGCGCGCGCGCCCTGGGGCTCCAGCCAATCCTCGCCTGCAGCATTCTCGCGATCAACGAAGACCCCTCGGCCTACTGAGTTGACACCCCGGGAGGGCGGTCCTATACTGGCAATCACCTGTTAGCCCACCGCTACAACGAGGAACGCGGGACACCCAACTCGCCAAGCCTCACGAAACCCGAATTTCAAACATCCTCCATGCCGACAAACCATAAGCGCTCTTCGCGCCCGTCTGGCGATCAGGCGGTGGCGCACGACCCGGTCTCGCCCGAGGCCGACGCGGCCCGGACGGCGGCGCGGCGTCCTGCCGACACCTTGAACATCGCCGAGCTCAAGGAGATGAGCATCCAGAAGCTGACGCAGATCGCCAAGGATCTCAGCGTCGCGGGTGCGACCGGCATGCGCAAGCAGGAGCTGATCTTTCAGATCCTGAAAGCGCAGACTGAGCAGAGCGGATTCATCTTCTCGGAAGGCGTGCTCGAAGTCCTCCCCGACGGCTTCGGGTTCCTCCGCGCGCCCGACTACAACTATCTGCCCGGCCCCGACGACATCTACGTTTCGCCCTCACAGATTCGCAAGTTCGATCTGCAGACTGGCGACACCGTATCGGGACAGATTCGACCTCCCAAGGAAGGCGAGCGCTACTTCGCGCTGATCAAAGTCGAAGCCGTCAACTTCGAACCACCGGAGCAGGCGCGCGAAAAGCTGTTCTTCGAGAACCTCACGCCGCTCTATCCGCAGGAGCGCCTGCGACTCGAAACGGTGGGCGAAAACCTCTCGGCGCGCGTCATGGATCTCATGACGCCCATCGGCAAGGGCCAGCGCGGGCTCATCGTCGCGCCGCCCCGGACCGGCAAGTCGATGCTGTTGCAGAACATCGCCC
>JACPPN010000163.1 GCA_016190995.1 Acidobacteriota bacterium
CCCGCTGAGCACGCTGAAGCACAAGATAGGACGGCTCGACATTCGCGAGATTGCACGCCGGCTGCGGGGGGCCTAGACATCTCCTAAGGCCGGAACGGTGACAGATGAAGCAAGTTTTCTGTCATGAGCCTTAGGAGCTGTCTTAGGCGCGGCCGCCGTGGCGGCCGCGCAGCTAGTAGCGAAGGTTCGCCTGTTCCGGCAGTGACTTGTCACTCGGCGGTTTGAGGCGAAGCTTCGCTACGAGCCCGTTGAGGCTTACTCAGACGGGCTCCTAGATTTTAACATGGGCTCGGCCGCGCCTACGGCACGATCACGCGTGGCGCATCGGGCGCGCGCCGATCCAGCGCGCCGTCGGTCGAGCGCACCGACTCCTTCATCATGCGATCGAGCAGATCGAGGTAGACGGCGTTGCCCGGTTCGAGCGCCCGAGGCGCCTCGATGGCACCTCGCTCGATTCGACGCAGCGCGGCGGATGCCAGGCGCGGCGCTCGGGGAAATGTCTGAGCGACCTGATCAATCGCCTCGTTCCAGTCGGCGGTCAGGGACTGCGCGAGGAGCGAGGTCGCGCGATGTTCGTAGATAATCCCGCGGTCTGCCGTCTCGAGAGTGGAGGCCAGCGCGGACGCCGCGTCGGCGACGTCGGCATCGCCCAGCGGCGGAATGCTCGTGGCTCGGTGCTTCACAACCACTGACTGTAGGAGAAGAAGAAGCTGGTACTGCTCTTTCGAAAGATCCTGCGCCAGGCCGACGAAGAAGCTCGCGTCCCGCTCGCGCCGCCGCTGGACGACGGCAGGCGGATGGTGCCTCGCCGTTGTGAGGTACCCGCAGTCTGCGGGACAGCGGATCTCCACGAGCCGCTTCGTGCCACAGCAGGTCGGACAGATGTTCCGGCCCAGAGCTGGGCAGCTGCGCTTTGCCTTCCGCTGGCCACACAAGGGACAGAGCATCCTGCCAGCTTCGCATACGCCTCCCGGCACGTCAATGGACCGCCCAGGCGCTGCTCAAGTGCCGCCTCACCTCGATAATGAGGCCGCACTCATCAGAAATCCCAAGGTATAGCTCTTGCATTTCCTGTTCGGCAGGAGATCTCATTCCTCCGTTTCGTGGAGAGGACCCGATGAGCGAGCCGCTGTTCCGCGACATGTCAGCCGTCGAATACTTCAAGGAATTGGTGGAAGCCGCGATTGATCGTCAGCGACTCGAGGCTGGAGCGTTGACCGCGTTCTATCTGGTCAATCTGCTCAACGGATTCGTTCATCTGGATCGCAACGAGGACGGATTCGGAGACGAACCGCTCGCCTTCAAGCTCGGACGTGCCCTGGAAGCTGGCCCAGCGCAACAGCGGGCGTCGCTCAAGCGCGTGGGCGATCTGTCGCTGTTCATCTCCGGCTATTTCTCCGAGAGCCTCAGTCGGAAGGTGGTCGATGTGGACTACTATGTCGCCGTTGGAGAGTATGCGTACGCGTCTCTCAGCCGGATGGATGACGACAGGTGGGCGACGGTGTTCGGCGAGTTGTCGGCGAGATTCGTGGTGTACATGGACGTGTTGTCGGAGGTAAGCGAGCGAAGCGGGCTCGCCTCCAATACAGATCTGTTACGCCTCTACGAGAAGTGGCTACGCACGGGAAGCCGGCGGAACGGGCAGTTGCTCGTCGAACGCGGTATTGTGCCGAACGCATCAATTGGAAGCCGTTTCGTGCAGTAGGCTCCGAACGCATGGGGGTCGCCGTGCCCACCGAACGGGAAGTCCAGGAAGAGAACCGTCGGCTGCGCTACGTGCGCTGGATTGTCAACTTCACGTCGAGTGTCATCATGCAGGGGGGCCTGACACGCGCCGAGGGCGAAGAGCTCGTCGCCAGCGCCCGCGCCAGAATCCTCGACCTGTTTCCGGGCCGCGACGAAACCTACGAGCTTCTGTACGCCCGCCGATTCAATCGGCTACTCGACGAGTTCACCCGGCCGGCGCCAGCGCGGGTTATTCCTTTTCCGCAAGCTCGCGAGAGCTGAGCTGTGGCGAAATAGCCACGCCGGCCGTCACTCCGGCTGTCATCGATAAGAGACAGCATGTCGCGAAGGCATGCGCGAAACCGAACGGGCCGCCCGCGCGTCTAAAGGTGGAAGCCACAATACCGGGCCAGGACATCACGGCGCGTTGGAATGTAAGTTATTGTTCATGAACGACATGTCTCACCAAACCAAGGACGGGTCTGGTCCGTAGGCGGTGGAGAGGCGACGCCGATTCCCTCTCCCCGGCCCTCCGATTCGACCCCCTTCGAGACACGTTGGTGCTTGGATATAGACACCCGGATCGGTAGCTCTTGCCGATCGGCGTGTGGCAATGAGTTTGCAGGAAGGGCTGCACGCGGCGAAAGGAGCGGTAGCCAGATGGCGAAGCTTGACAGAACCGAGATGAACAACGATCGTTACACCGAGCTCAAGCGCATTCTCGAGGAGCGCCGCCGTGAAATGGTGAGCGAGGTCAAGGAGAAGATCCGCGACGCCCGCTCCGGCGACTCGACCATGACGCACGGGGTCGTCGACGCGGGTGAGACGTCGGAAGCTGACATCCAGGACGACATCGAATTCGCCTTGATCCAGATGAAGGCGGAGACGCTCAGCAAGATCGATGAGGCGCTGGCCCGTCTGGACGACGGCACGTACGGCTACTGCTTCGAATGCGGCGAGGAGATTTCGCAGCAACGCCTTCGTGCGCTGCCCTTCGCGGTGCGGTGCAAGGACTGCGAGGAAGCCCGCGAGGTCGCCGAGCGGCGTGAGCGCATGCTGGCGCAGCGGCGCGGCGCAGCCTCACTCTTCTTCGACATGTCCAGCTAGGACCGGCGTCCTACCACACAGGCTCCGCCGGTGGCGGGGCCTGCACCCGTCACCGGCCGCATACCAGGAGGATCGCGATGAGCGATCAGCACGGACATCCCGAGGATGTCTCGAGCGGGGAACGGCCGGTGATCGTTCCTCCGGAACTTCCCGTCCTGCCGCTTCGGGATACGGTCCTCTTTCCCAACTCGTTCATGCCGCTCGCGGTGGCGCGCGAGAGCTCCGTCCGTCTGATCGACGATGCGATCGGCTCGGGCAAGCTGATCGGCGTCTTCACGCAGAAGGATCCCGCGCTCGAAGAGCCGGCACAGGAAGATCTGTACGAGATCGGCACGGCCACCCACATCCACAAGATGTTCAGGCTCCCCGATGGAAGCCTGCGTCTGATCGTTCAGGGTCTCGCGAGAATCCGGCTACATCGCCTGACCGCCTATCGTCCCTATTTGCGCGCCGAAATCTCTGAGGCGGTCGAGGCGCTCCGCGAAGAGGATCGTCTCGAGATCGACGCGCTCCAACGAAACATCAAGATCAATTTCCAGCAGGTGGTATCGCTGTCGCCGCTGCTGTCGGACGATTTGCAGACGCTCACGAGCAACATCGGCGATCCGGGCAAGCTTGCCGACTTCATCGCCTCGAGCCTGACGACGCTGGTCACACCGGTCAAGCAGGAAGTGCTCGAGACGCTCGATATCCGGGCGCGCATGGACGTGCTGAACCGACTGCTCATCAAGGAGCTTGAAGTCCTCGAGCTCGGCTCGAAGATCCAATCGCAGGTGCAGTCGGAAGTCGGGAAGAACCAACGGGAATACTTCCTGCGCGAGCAGATGAAGGCCATCCAGCGGGAGCTCGGCGAAGGGGACGAGCAGGCCAAAGAGATCGAAGAGCTGCGCGGCAAGATTGAGGCGGCCGGCATGCCGGAGTCGGTACGCAAGGAGGCGCTGCGGGAGCTCGACCGGCTGTCCAAGATGCCGGTCGCTGCCGCCGAATACACGGTCTCGCGGACGTATCTCGACTGGCTCGTCGCCGTGCCGTGGTCGAAACGGACCGACGAAGTCATCGACCTCAAACGTACCAAGTCGGTGCTCGATGCGGATCACTCGGATCTGGAGAAGGCGAAGGATCGAATTCTCGAGTACCTGGCGGTCAGGAAGCTGAACCCGGAGGTGAAGGGTCCCATCCTCTGTTTCGTCGGACCGCCCGGCGTGGGCAAGACGTCGCTGGCGAAATCGATCGCCTCGTCGCTCGATCGGAAGTTCGTTCGCGTCTCGCTCGGCGGCATGCGCGACGAGGCGGAAATCCGCGGGCACCGGCGCACCTATATCGGGGCGCTGCCGGGGCAGGTCATTCAGGGGCTGCGGCGCGCCGAGTCGAAGAACCCGGTCTTCATCCTCGATGAAATCGACAAGCTCGGGTCCGATTTCAGGGGGGATCCGGCGTCGGCGCTGCTCGAAGTCCTGGATCCCGAACAGAACAACTCGTTCCGCGATCACTACCTCGACGTCCCGTTCGATCTGTCCGAGGTGCTCTTCATCACGACAGCGAACATCCTGGATCCGGTTCCGCCGGCGCTGCGGGATCGCATGGAGGTGCTCGAGCTGCCCGGCTACACCGAAGAGGAAAAGCTGAGGATTGCGCAGGAACACCTGGTCGGGAAACAGGTGGCCAATCATGGTCTGACAGTGGAGCAGGTGACCTTCACCGAGGAGGCCTTGAGGACGGTGATCCGCGGCTACACCCGCGAGGCCGGCGTGCGGAATCTCGAGCGGGAGATCGGGGCGCTCTGTCGGAAGATTGCTCGCCGACGCGCTGAGGGCATCGAAGAAGCGGTCGCCGTCACGCGGGACACGGTCGTGAACATGCTGGGCGCGCCGCGAGTCCTCGACGAGGAGATCGAGGATCGCACGAAGGCGCCGGGCGTCGCGGTGGGCTTGGCCTGGACGCCCACGGGCGGCGAGGTGCTGTTCGTCGAAGCTTCCCGCATGCAGGGGAGCGGCAGCCTCACCCTGACCGGGCATCTTGGCGACGTGATGAAGGAATCGGCCCGGGCGGCCTTGTCCTGGTTCCGTGCGCACGCGACCGAATACGACGTGGATCCGGCGTTCTACAAGACCGCGGAGATCCACCTGCACGTTCCCTCCGGTGCGATTCCCAAAGACGGCCCGTCGGCCGGCGTGACCATGGTGACGGCGCTGGCCTCGGAGCTGACGGCCCGGCCCGTGCGCGGGGATCTGGCGATGACTGGAGAGATCACGCTCTCTGGCCGCGTGCTCCCGGTCGGTGGCATCAAGGAGAAGGTGCTCGCGGCGCGGCGCGTAGGCATCCGCGAAGTCATCCTGCCTCAGCAGAACGAGAAGAATGTCAAGGAAGATCTGAGCGAGGAACTGCGCCGCGACATGCGCGTGCACTTCGTCTCGCGAATCGGCGAGGTCCTCAGCCTGGCCCTGCTGTCCAAGGGCGCGCAGGTCAAACGGCCGTCAATCCCGGTCGCGCCGGAGCCCGAGCCCGTCCACGAGACGGTTCAATAGGGGACGATCGCGTGAAGGCCGGTGGCCGGCGGTGTCTCCGCGCTGCCGGTCAAATCAGCGTGAGGCCCAGGGCCGTCTTCATGTCGACGATTTCGCCACGCCTGACAAGCTCGCGCGCCTCTTCCACGCTGAACACCTTCGGCTCGAGATCCTCGTCTTCGTCGACCGTCGCCTCGTGCCGAGGCCGGGCGAGGCCGCCGAGACGGAGAAAGACCATTTCCTCGTCGCAATAACCCGGTGTCGGATAGAACGTTCCCAGCCTGACGATTTCAGTCGGCAGCAGGCCCACTTCCTCGTGGCACTCGCGGCGGGCGGCGCTCTCCGGCTCCTCCCCGCGCTCTCGGCTGCCGGCAGGCAGCTCCCAAAGCCACCGGTTGACGGCATGGCGATACTGGCGCACCAGGATGACGTGGTCCGGATCCGGCATCGGCAGAAGGATGACCGACCCCGGATGCCGCACGATGTCGAGCGACACGTCGCGCCCATGCGGCAGCCTCACGCGCTCCCGCGTGACGTTGAAGAATCTCCCCTCGAACAGCGTTTCCTGTGACAGCGTGTCCGCATCGCGGCGTTTCATCATGTGCTCCTGCGCGCCTCGCCAAACGCCTGTTGCACGCGCCGCAGCTCGTCGAGCACCATCTGCAGGTCATCAGGCAGGTCGCACGAGAAGTCCATGCGGCGCCCGTCACGCGGATGGGCAAACACCAGCCGCGCCGCGTGCAGGAACGGCCGCTCGAGGTGTGCCAGAGGACGCAAGTCGCCGGGCACACGACGTCGCACACCGCCGTACAGTGGGTCCCCGACGATGGGGTGGCCGATGGCCGCGAGGTGCACGCGAATCTGATGGGTGCGACCGGTGGCAATCACGACCTGGACGAGCGAGACGCCCCGAAAATGTTCGGCGCGCGTCACGCGCGTCACGGCGGTGCGCCGACGACGCGCACGCGTCGACATCTTCTGGCGGTTGCCCGGATCGCGCCCGATCGGCGCGTCTATCCGCCGGCCCGGCTGCACGACGCCCCAGGCGAGCGCGATGTACTCCTTCTCGATTTCACGGTCATGAAACTGACGGGAGAGCTCGGCATGCGTCGCATCGTTCTTCGCGACGACCATCAGACCGGACGTTCCGCGGTCCAGTCGGTGGACGATGCCGGGACGCTGTTCGCCCCCCACGCCGCTCAGATCGCGAATGTGATGGAGAAGCGCGTTGACCAACGTCCCCCGTTCATGCCCTGCCGCAGGGTGTACGACCATCCCCGCCGGCTTGTTCACGACAACGAGGTCCCGGTCGTCATAGACGATGTCCAGAGGAAGCGGTTCCGGCTCGACGGTTGCGGGTGCGGGAGCGGGCAGCTCGACTTGAATCACGTCACCCGCCCGAACGCGGGTGCTCGATCGCGCCGGCTTGCCGCCCAGCGTGACGCGTCCCTCCCGCATGAGACGCTGGATCTGGGATCGCGATCGGCCGGCGAGGACGGAGGCCAGATACGCGTCGAGGCGAGCCCCGCCGTGGTCCGGCATCACGACCAGTTCCGCGCGCGTGAGGCTCGCTCGATCGTTGCCGCCAGTCAGCGGTGCGGCGTTCGGGAGGTCCACCATCACGCGACGCGCGCGCGACGTGGCTTTCCCCTGGCTGGCGCGGGTGCGCGATCGCTCCGGCGGCCCAGCCTCAAGAGCATCACGACGCTCAGCGGTACGAGGAGAACGGAAACGAATTGCGACGTCGAAAGCGCGCCAAGGACCATCCCGCGATCGTCCCCGCGGTAGAACTCGATCACGAATCGTGACACGGCGTAGAGAAACAGGTAGCCCCAGAAGGTACGGCCCGGAAACGGTCTGCCTTTGCGTTCGGTCGTCAGCAGGAGGATCAGGATCGCAAGCTCCGCGACAGCTTCATACACCTGCGTCGGGTGGAGCGGCACGCCAAGGGGTGTTCCGACGTTCGACGAGACGAAGGGATCGGTGAATTGAATGGCCCACGGCATCGTCGTCGGCTTGCCGAAACAGCACCCGGCCATCAGGCACCCGACTCGTCCGACGACGTGGCCAAGCGCGATGCCGGGCGCGAAGACGTCGCAGGTGTCCCAGATCGGCATCCGGTGTCGTCGCAAGTACCACAGCGACACGGCAACCGAGAGGATCAACCCGCCGTAGAAGACGCCGCCGGAGCGCACGAGCGTGACAAGCTCCGACGGCTTGGACGTGAAGAACCTGAAATCGACGAAGAGCAGCATCAGCTTCGCCCCGACGAGCGCGCCGATGATGATGTAGATGCCGAGGTCGAGAACGCGGTTCTGGTCCATGTCGCGGCGGGCGGCCCGGACCATCGCGAACTTCAGGCCGACGAGATATGCGGTCGCGAGCAGAACGCCGTACGTGTAGATGGTGAGCGGCCCGACGAACGGGAGAACGGGGGTTTCAAGCAGTCGGGGATACATGTCGCCCGATTCCAAGCATGTCGAGAATCATGATGGCAGCGCCAACCGTGATCGCGGCATCCGCGACGTTGAAGGCCCAGAAGTGCACGTCACGCCAGTACACGTCCACGAAGTCCACGACGTAACCGTTCACGGCCCGGTCGATGAGATTGCCGACCGCCCCGCCAAGAATCAACGACAGCCCGACCCGCGCCATGCGGTCGTCGGCCGCGAGCCGGGTCGCATAGATGCCGATCGCCAGCAGTGCGCCGGCCGCGATGAGCGTGATGAGCACGGCCTTGAAGGGGATCTCTGCAGTATTGAGAAACCCGAACGCCGCGCCGGTGTTCTGGACATGGGTGAGATCCATCAGATTCGGGATGACGTTCACGCTGGAGTGCAGGGGCAGCTGCGCATGCACGACCGCCTTCGTCATCTGATCGAGGATGATGATCCCGAGTGCGACCACCAGCTCGAGCCGCCTGCCAGTCGCGGTCGGGATGGCCAACCCCGGCGGCCCTCCGCTGAGCTCCCCACCCGTCGATACGTTCAAGCCTTCAGACATCAGCGGTTTGCGTTCGTGACGCGTTCTGCAAGTGCGTCGGCACATCTGCGGCAGATAGCCGGATGATCCGGCGTCTCCGACATGTCCGTGACGTAGCGCCAGCATCGCTCGCACTTCACGCCCTCGGCGCGCAGCACGGAGACGGCCGGCTCGGACGCGGTCGACGCGAGCACCGGTCCAGGGATTGCGGTACCGGGCTCGGCCACCTCGACCTGCGAGACGATGAAGAGCGTCGGCAGGTCCTGCCCCAGGAGAAGACGCCGCTTCTCGAGCTCGGACTCGTGAACGATGACTCGCGCAGCCAGCGAGGTTCCAATCTGCTTGGCGTTGCGGGCCACCTCCAGCGCCTTGTTGACCGTCTCGCGCACGCCGAGCAGCCAATTCCATCGCGACTCGAGCGCGGGAACGCGCCAGCGCGCCAGGTCCCCCGGGAACCCGGCCAGGTGTACCGATGCTTCGCGCGAGCCTGGCAGATGGCGCCAGACTTCATCGGCGGTCATCGGCAGGATCGGCGCCGTGAGACGCGCCAGGCCGTCAGCGATCAGAAAAAGGGTGGTCTGCACGGCGCGGCGCGACGAGGAGCGAGGCGCGAGCGTGTACAGGCGATCCTTTGACACATCGATGTAGAACGCGCTGATGTCGACTGTCAGGAGCGTGTTCAGCGTGTTGAAGATGGCCTGATACTCGTAGTTCTCGTACGCCTTGATCACGCGCCCGGCCGCGTCGGCATAGCGCGCGAGCGCGTACTGGTCGATCTCGTGCAGCCCGGCCGCCCCGACGAGATCGGCCAGGGGGTCGAAGTCGTACAGGTTCGCGACCAGAATCCTCAGCGTGTTCCGGATCTTCCGGTAGGCCTCGATGACACGCGCGAGGATTTCCGGCCCGATACGAACCTCGTCGCGGTAATCGACCATCGCGACCCAGAGGCGCAGGATCTCGGCGCCGCTCTTCGCGATCACCTCCTGAGGCGCGAGCGCGTTGCCAAGCGACTTCGACATCTTCTTGCCTTCTTCATTGACGACGAAGCCGTGCGTGATGACCTGGCGGTACGGCGCAGCGCGCCGGGTGCCGAGGCCGACGAGGAGCGAGCTGTGGAACCAGCCGCGGTACTGATCGCTGCCCTCGAGATAGACGTCTGCCGGCCACCGCAGGTCCGGTCGCACCGCCAGCACACCCTCGTGACTCGCACCCGAATCGAACCACACATCCAGAATGTCGCGCTCGCGCTCGAACCGGGTTCCCTGGCAACTCGGACACCTCAAACCCGGGGGCACGAATTCGTCGAGAGGCCGCTCGTACCACGCGTCCGCGCCATGTTGCTCGAATACATCCGCCGTGCGGAGCACCAGGTCCGTCGTGATGATGGCGTCGCGGCACTCGAGGCAGTAGAGCGCCGGAATCGGGACCCCCCACGCACGCTGGCGCGAAATGCACCAGTCCGGCCTCGTCGCGAGCATGCTGCGAATGCGCTCTTCACCCCAGCTCGGGATCCACTTCACCTCGCCGATGGCCGCCAGCGCCCGCGCACGCAGCGAGTCGGCCTCCATGCCGATGAACCACTGCCACGTCGCCACGAAGATGACCGGATTGTGACACCGCCAGCAGTGCGGATACGCGTGCTCGAATGTCTCGCGGTGCCAGAGCCGGCCACGTGCGGCAAGGGCTTCCTCGATTCGCGGATTCGCGTCGAAGACGTTCAAACCGGCAAAGATGCCGACATCGTCGCTGAAGTGACCACTCGAGCCGACGGGCGCGTAAATGTCGAGCCCGTACTTCACGCCCGTGTGAAAGTCATCCGCGCCGTGACCTGGAGCCGTGTGCACGGCCCCGGTACCCTGATCAAGCGTCACGTAGTCGCCCAGGACGGCAACCGAATCCCGTTCGTACAGCGGGTGCTGGAAGTGCAGGCCTTCCAGCTCGAAACCCTTGACGACGGCGACGGGAGCTCCCAACGGCCTGCCAACGGCTGCCGCCACCGCCTCGTCGAGGGCCGCCGCGACAATCACGAGCCGACCCTCGACCTCATAGGCGCCATAGTCGTAATCGGGGTGGAACGCAATGGCCAGATTCGACGGGATCGTCCACGGAGTCGTCGTCCAGATGAGGACGGACACATCGCGATGGTCGAAAGAGGGAACCCGACTTGCCGCTGCCGACCGGCTCGAGGCCGCCAGCGGGAACTCCACGTAGATCGAGGGGGAGACGTGCTGCTCGTATTCGACTTCCGCCTCGGCGAGGGCGGTCCGGCAATGGATGCACCAGTGAACCGGTTTCTTGCCCTTGTAGACCATGCCCTTCGCGACGAAGGCGCCCAGCGCGCGGATGATCGCCGCCTGATAGGAATGGCTCATGGTCAGATACGGGTCTGCCCAGGAACCGAACACCCCCAGCCGCTTGAAATCGTCGCGCTGAATCGCGACGTATTTTTCCGCATATCGCCTGCATGCGCGCCGAAAGTCCGCTGTTGTCAGCTGACGCTTCCGCGGCCCGAGCTCACGATCGACCTTGAGCTCGATCGGCAGACCGTGACAATCCCAGCCCGGCACATAGGGCGCATCGAAGCCGGCCATCGTCCGGGACTTGACGACGAAGTCCTTCAGGATCTTGTTGAGGGCGTGCCCGATGTGGATGTCCCCGTTCGCATACGGCGGACCGTCATGCAGGATGAACCGCTCGGCACCCTTTCGCTGCTCCCGGATACGGGTGTACAGATCCATCGCTTCCCAACGCGCAATCGCCTGCGGCTCGCTGGCCTGCAGGTTTGCCTTCATCGGAAAGGTGGTTCGCGGCAGATTGAGCGTGTCTTTCCAGTCGGCCATAGACGCGGGAAAGCTCGACTACCATCCGTCAGCCGTCAGGCGGTCCAGGTGGAAGCTCCGAGGCGTAGGGACGTGCGAGACCCTTGTTCATTGTAACGAAGCTTTGCCTCAAACCGATGAGTGATGTTAATCGCCTCCACGGAACGTCGGGACGTGCCTGCACGGCCGCCGAGGCCGCGGGGCCGGGGATGCACCGAGACGCGACGGGTTCGTGCCCGTTTCAGCCGTGCGCGCGAGGCTGGTGGTCGCTGGAATGCGCGTACACACGAAGGACCGGCCCGTAGCCCGGCGCCGGTCCTTCGGGAATTCGGGCGCCGCCGAGCCGCAACTACTTCCGGCGCCGCTCCATTCCCGCACGGTTGATGACGACGCGGAACTCACCGGCGTTGTCGCTGACGTTGTCATCGTTGATGCCCACCCACAGCATTCCGGCTGAGGGCATCCTGACCGGTGCGGCGTTCGACCCGATCGGGAAAGGCGCAGAGTTGCCCACGCGAGCGATGAATGCGCCCGCGAAATTGCTCGGCAATGCACTGCCGCCCGCGAACCGCTGGGTCTTCGAGCCGTCCGGGTTCGCCACGTCGTTCGGGTCGCCGCTCAGACGGATTTCCCCGGTGGCATTGAAGGAAATCAGCTCCCCCGTTGTGACGAACATGCCGGTGGATGTCCACTGGGACGTCGCCGGCACGATCAAGCCGCCTTGGGGCGCCGTCACCGCGCCCGTCGTAGCCACCGGCGCTCCAGGAGGGCGAGTCAGATAGATACGACCTACCTGACTGACCTCGAATGGCCGCTCCTCACCGGACTCTATTCTGAAGACAGCTTTGAGTGGCGCTCCCGTGAAATCGACGAGGGTGCCGTAGAAACTCTGGGCTCCGCGCAGTAGCAGCAGATGCCGGCCCGGCGTGACCGCCGAGGTTTCCGTGTCGGGCAGCCCCAAGCCGCCGCCAACGAAATCGATGACCGCAACGTCACCGATCGGATAGTGCTGTTCCACCCCGTTCACCCGCATCGTGAAATCCGCACCCATGTCGATCAGTTGTCCGTTGATCCGTTCTCCCGACCGCAGCAGCAGCGTCGCGGACACATCCGCATTCACCGATGTGACCGCAAGGGCCAGCACGGCCGCGACTGCGGCGACGAGCGATCGCTTCAGCATGTGTGACCTCCTCTTCGCAGGACTGAGTGCCCGACGGCGTACAGGATTCTGATTCCTCGCCCGCTCGCAGTGCAATTGTCTCTCCACCCGACTTGGATAGACTGCGGCCGTCCGAATCGTTGACCCGGCTTGTAAGTTGTTCACTAGTGGGAGTATTTGCGCCAGCCCATCCGTGACGGCGACCTGCGGCGGACTGCCGGACTGTCAAGAGAGACCGGCGGTGCGGTTTGTATAATGGACGAATGATCTCAACCGAACAACAGGCTCGCAGTACCGTTCGTACGGCGGTGCTGGATAACGGTCTGAGAGTGCTCATCCAGGAAGTCCACACGGCTCCTCTCGCCTCGGTCTGGTGCTGGTACAAGGTTGGGTCGAAGGATGAAAGCCCCGGCCTCACCGGAATCTCGCACTGGGTCGAACACATGAACTTCAAGGGAACGACGAACATACCGCGCGACCAGGTGAAGGGCATCATCGAGCGCTTTGGCGGCACGTGGAACGGCTACACCTGGATCGACCAGACGACCTATCTGGAGACGGCCGCACGCGATGCGCTCGACCAGATGCTCTTCATCGAATCCGAGCGCATGAACAACTGTTTGTACGAGCCGGAGGAGTGCGAATCGGAGCGCACCGTCATTATTTCGGAGCTGCAGGGCGGGGAGAACGATCCCGACCAGCTGCTCGACATCGAAGTGACCGCCACGGCGTTCCGTGCGCACCCGTACCGTCATCCGACGATCGGGTGGTTGGGCGATCTCCAGCGGATCACGCGTGAAGAGCTCTACGAGTACTACCGCCGGTACTACGCGCCGAACAACGCGACGCTGGTCATCGTCGGCGATGTCGACCCGGACGCGGCCCTGTGCCGTGTGGAGCACTACTTCCGGGCGATTCCGGAGCGCCACATTCCGGGAAGGATCGCGACACGCGAGCCCGAGCAGCTTGGCGAGAGACGCGTGACGCTCGTGCGCCAGGGAACCGCGGCGTACCTCAAGGTCGCCTTCCACGCCCCGGCCGTGACGGATGCCGACTTCTTTCCGATGCTCGCGCTCGACGCCATCCTCACCGGGGCGAAAGGGATGAACCTGTGGTCGAGCTTTCGGGGCGCGCCGCCGCAGCGCAAGTCGCGGTTGTACCGCGCGCTCGTCGAGCGGGGGCTCGCGTCCGCCGTCAGTGGCACGCTGCTTCCAACAGAACATCCATTCCTCTACGTTGTCTCCGCGACCGCCAGGGAAGGCGTGGCATATGGAGAGGTCGAGGGCGCGCTCGTCGGAGAGCTCGAACGCGCACGCCGGGACGGCATCGCGACCGACGAGCTGGATCGCGCGAAGCGTCAGCTCAAGGCGCGGCTCGTCTTCGAGACCGACAGCGTCACGAACATCGCTCACCAGCTCGGCTTCTTCGAGACGATCGCCGCGGCCGACATCTACACCTCACTTGCGGGGCGGATTGCCGCTGTAACCGTTGACGCCGTGACCGCGGCCGCACGGCGGTACCTGCCGCCCCAGAACCGCACGGTCGGGTGGTTCCAGCCTGTCCCGCCCGGCAGCACCGGCGAGCCCGCCGTGGAGGCTGGCGGACCGAGCGGTCCGGTTTCCTGAGAGAAGGGCGGCGAAGCCATGACGACCCTCACCACCAGAGGCCTGGCCCCCGTACGCGAGGTTCTTCCCAATGGCGCCGTCGTCATTGTGAAAGAGACGGCGACGCGTCCCGCCGTCACCCTCAGCGCGGCCTTTCAGGCGGGCAGCGCGTACGATCCCGACCAACATCTTGGGCTCGCTCACTTCGTATCGCGCGTGATCGACCGCGGCACGACGGTGCGATCCGCCGACGACATCGCCGATCAGCTCGACAACCGCGGTGTCACCCTCAGCCTCGGGCTGACGCGTCACGTCCTGACCCTGAGCTGTACCTGCCTCGCCGAGGACTTTCAGCCCGTGCTCGATCTGGTCGTGGACATCGCCCGGAACGCCAGCTTTCCGGAAGAAGAGATCGCCAAGCGCCGCGGCGAGATCATCACGGGCATCCGGCAGGACGAGGACAATCCGGCTATAAGGGCCACCGAAGCCCTCATGCAGATGCTCTATCCGGATGCGCATCCCTACGGGCGCAAGCCGAAGGGCAGCGTGGAGCACGTCGAGTCGATCCAGCGGGCGGATCTTCTGAGCTTTCATCGCGATCGCTTCACGCCGTCGTCGCTTTCTCTCGCGATCGTGGGAGATGTCGAGACCGAGAGGGCCACGAGTGAGGCGGTACGGGCGCTTGCGGATTGGCCGGCGACCCCGACGCCGCGCCTGGTTCCCCCGTCGGTGCCCAGGCCATCGACGCGCCGCCGTCTCGTGATTCAGATGATGAACAAGGTGCAGGCCGACATCGCGTACGGCTTCACGACGATCACGCGACTGGATCCGAAGTACTACACCTACTGGCTCATGAACAACGTCCTCGGTCAGTACGCGCTCGGCGGGCGTCTCGGCGACAGCATTCGGGAACGGCAGGGCATGGCGTACTACGTATTCAGCTCCTTCGATGCCAACCTCGCGGAGGGCCCACTCGTCATTCGCGCCGGCGTCAATCCTTCGAACGTGGATCGCGCGATCGCTTCCATCGACGAGGAAATCGACCGAATGGCGACCCAGGGGATCACGGCGCGCGAGCTCCGTGACAGCAAACAGTACCTGATTGGATCGCTGCCGCGGATGCTCGAGACCAACACCGGCATCGCCACGTTTCTGCAAACGGCGGAACATTTCGGCCTGGGGCTGGACCATGACTTGCGGTTGCCGGACCTGCTCGGCTCGGTCACGCTCGACGAGGTCAACTCCGCCGCGCGGGCGGTGCTCGCGCGCGAGCACGCGGCTGTCGTTGTCGCAGGGCCGTACGCCGATTGATCGCAGGTGCCACGACCTTGCCCCACGACGCGACCAGGGCCGTGTTCTTCGATGTCGACTTCACGCTGATCTATCCGGGACCGACTTTCCAGGGAAGCGGGTATCGGCGGTTCTGCGCGAGGCACGGGATCGAGATCGATCCTTCGAAGTTCGAACAGGCGGTCGCGCGAGCGTCCGCACTGCTCGATCGCGAGCAGCAGGGGATCTACGACCCGCAGATCTTCGTCGACTACACGCGCCGCATCATCGAAGAGATGGGCGGCCGCGGTGGGGCGCTCGACACTTGCGCCCGCGAGATTTACGAAGAATGGGCCGTCTGCCACCATTTCTCGCTCTACGACGATGTGGCGGAGACACTGCGGGATCTGGCGGAACGCCGGATCCGCATCGGGCTCATTTCGAATACCCACCGCTGCCTGGCTTCCTTTCAGACGCACTTCGAGCTTCAGGGTCTGATCTCGGTCGCGGTGTCCTCCTCCGAGCACGGATATATGAAACCGCATCCGAGCATCTTCGAGGCGGCGCTTCGATTGATGGATGTCCCGCCTCGCGAGGCCCTGATGGTCGGCGACAGCCTGAAGCAGGACATCGAGGGAGCGGCGCGCTTGGGCATGCGCGGCGTGCTGGTCTGCCGATCGGGGCACGTCCCACGCGAGGCC
Organism: Acidobacteriota bacterium; assembly: GCA_016190995.1. Lineage (GTDB taxonomy): Bacteria > Acidobacteriota > Vicinamibacteria > Vicinamibacterales > JACPPN01 > JACPPN01. Next base: position 15,871 of record JACPPN010000163.1, read on the forward strand.
GGTGAAACCCCGGTGATTCAGTCGCTCTCGGAGCTGCCCGCGCACTTATGATCGCGCCAGCCGGCTGCTGAAGAACTTCCGGTGCACCACAGAGGACGCAGAGAGCACAGAGAAAACTCTAGTACTATCTGGACTCCGTGTGCTCTGTGCGCTCTGTGGTGAGCCTTTTTCA
>JACPPN010000180.1 GCA_016190995.1 Acidobacteriota bacterium
AGCTTGCTCGATCTCCCAAGCGAACGCTGAACCGGCTTGCCAGCCGAAGCTTGCTCGATCTCTCAAGCGAACGCTGAACCGGCTTGCCAGCCGAAGCTTGCTCGATCTCTCAAGCGAAGGCTGGCGCGCCCGACAGGATTCGAACCTGTGGCCTTCGGCTCCGGAGGCCGACGCTCTATCCAGCTGAGCTACGGGCGCCCACAATCAGAACGGTCCAGCCGCGATCAGTTCGTCACCGACGTGCGGTCAGCGTCCACGAGAACCGGCTGTTCCGTTCGAGGAAAACTGGCGCGCCCGGAGGGATTTGAACCCCCGACCTACGGGTTCGAAGCCCGCCGCTCTATCCAACTGAGCTACGGGCGCATGAACCACAAATTGTAGCATCGACATGCGATCGTGTCGACCAACACCTGCTTGATCCGCCAGGCTTGTCCGTCGCGTCGCCCGATGACGCGGAAACGGCGAGGGAGCCGCCGGTCCTCAACCGGCACGACTCCAATGGACGGTGGTCCTGCAGCGTGCGATGGATCGGTGGCGATCGTGCACTTCCACGTCTCACCAGATCCGGAATGAACCTTCAGGTCTTCATTCGAATCACGGCCCGCAAGTTCGCGGGCTTCGACTTGCGCAAGCCGGCCCACAAATCGCCCACTGCCTCGAGCCGATCTTCCATCGTCCGGATGGTATAGTCGCGCGGGTCGATTCCGGCATGGACTTCCTTCCAGGACAGCGGCGTGGAGACGCCCGCATAATCGCTCGCGCGCGCGCTGTAGGCGCACGCGAGGGTCTTGCCAAGAATGTTCTGCAGGTAGTCCACGTACACCGTCCTGCCGCGCGCCGACACGGATCGTTCGACGGTGGCGCTCCTCGGGTGTTTGCCAGCCACGAAGGTGGCGATGATCTGGCAGAAGAGCATTCCCGATTCGTACGACGTCTCCGGCGGGAGCGGGATGTAGACGTGCAGGCCACGTGATCCGGAGGTCTTCGGAAAGCTGGGCGTGCCGAGCGTTTCGAGCTCCTCATGGATCCATCGCGCGACGTCGAGCACCTGCCTGAACGTCACCCCTTCGCTCGGATCCAGATCGATGGCGACGTGATCCGCGGCCAGCGGCGACTGCACGCGCGAGAACCACGGGTCCTCGGAAATCGCGGCCATCTGTGTCATGTACAGCAGCGTGGCCAGCGAACCGCCGACGAAACGTCCGGCACCCGGCTCGCCGATCGGATCGAGCGCGTCCGGCAGCCGCTCGACCCTGACCCCGCGCGGTGGCTCCTGCAACGATCGCTGCTGGTAGAACGCCTTGCCGTGAATGCCGTTGGGGAATCGCTTGAGAACCATCGGTCTGTCGGCGACGACCGGCAAGATCATGGACGAGATCCGCGCGTAGTACCGCAGCAGCTCGCCCTTGGTGATCTTCAGCTCCGGCCAGAACACCTTGGCGAGGTTCGTAACCTCGAGCCGCAGTCCCTCTGCCGGCTCGATGACGCCGTCACGACGACGGTCCTCGAGATCCTCGAGTCGGGCGATCAGGGCAGCAATCGCCTGGTCGATCTCGAGCGGTTTTTTCGGAGGTGACGCTGGCCCTTCATCAGTCGCGATCGTGGCGCGCGAGGAGGGTTTTCGGGAGGGACTGGCGCCGTCGCGTCGGGCATGCGCCGGCGAGGTCGCTGCGCGCCTCGCCATCGGCGTGCCGACCTTGGGTGTCGGCTCACGTCGCACGCTTGCCGGTTTCACGTCATCCCGAAGCCCGAGATAGATCGGGTGGCGCAGTTTGTCATCCGCGGTCCACTCCGTGAACTTCACTTCCGCAACCAGCTCGGGGCGAGTCCAGTGCGGCCGCTCGTTCGTCTTCGGTGGAACGGTGAATGGAGAGACGTCCGTCTCGAGCCGGCGAAGGAGTCGCCAGAGACGCTCCAGTTCCCGCTCGTTGAAGCCGCTGCCGGTGTGGCCCACGTAACGCAGCTTGCCATTCTCGTACACGCCGAGCAGCAGCGCGCCGAAGTAGCTGCGCGTCTGTCGCGGCTCCGTCCAGCCGCCTATCACGAACTCCTGACGGCGAACGAGCTTGATCTTGCGCCATTGCAGGCTGCGGCGCCCCGTCTCGTAACGTGATGAAGCCGTCTTTGCGATGAGCCCCTCAGAGCCTTCTTGTGCCGCGCGCGTGTAGAGAGACCGCCCATCTCCGACCGCAACCTCGCTCAGCCTCAAGGCCGGCGTGCGCGTTCCGGTGAAACGGCGTTCGAGCCGCGCGCGTCGCTCGGTGAGCGGCAACGGACGCAAGTCCTCATCGCCGTCGCGGAGGAGATCGAATGCAATGAAGGCGACCGGTTGCGATCGGGCGAGGCGATCGATGTCGCGCGAGCTGGTCAAGTGAATCCGACCCTGCAGGTTCTCAAAGCCCACCGGACGCCCGCGATCATCGAGCGCGACGATCTCGCCGTCGAGAATCACCGGGGCCTCGAGGCTCTTGGCCTGTGCCTCGAGTTCGCGCACCAGCTCCGGGAACTGGGACGTCTTCTCGTTCCCGAGGCGGGACCAGATGGTGACGCGAGCCGGAGGGCGCGGATCCACGAACACCAGCGCGCGGATGCCATCGTATTTCGGCTCGTACACGAGCGCCGGATCCTCGAGCGGCGCGTCGGCCAGTGTGGCCAGCATCGGGCGCAGCCGGCGAACCTCCTCGGTCCAGCGCGGGGCCTGCGCGCGCGGGTCCGGGATTCGGGATGATCTGCTCGATTTCCGCGGCCTGGACGGTTTTGGTTGAGCCCGCATTCGAGACCAAGTATTAAATATGAGAACCACCAGCTACCAGGGGGCCTCTCGTGGTGCCCGACTAAAGCCCGACAGTACGAAGAGTCCGGCTAAAGGCGGACATTGCGAGAGGTCCGGCTGAAGCCGGACACTACGACTGAGGGGAGGGCCGGTGCTCTTAGGTTCCGGACCTCATCTGCCGATAGTGCGAATGGGCGGGCAAAACCGCGCAATATTGCGTCCGGAAACCCGAACCCACCGCTGACGTCCATCCCGGTGGACCGAACACGCCGAGGAGCGAACATGGCCGCACGCGCTACGTGGAAGGGCTTCATCAAGATCAGCTTGGTCAACATCCCGGTCCGCGTCTTTCCTGCGACCGATTCGGCCGCAACGATCAGCTTCAACCAACTGCACGCCGAGTGCCGCACCCGCATCCAGCAGAAGCGCTGGTGCCCGCACTGCAAGCGCGAAGTGCCGCTTTCCGACATCGTCAAGGGATACGAATTCGAGAAGGGCCGTTATGTCGTCATCGAGGAAGATGACATCGCCAAGGTACGGCCCGAATCGACGCGCGTCATCAATCTCGTGCAGTTCACCGACGACACCGCCATCGATCCGCTCTACGTGGAGCGGCCGTACTACCTCGCTCCGGACGGTCAGATGGCGGCGGACGCGTTCTCGGTCATTCGCGAGGGAATGAAAGGAAAGGCCGGCATCGGCAAGCTGGCGCTCTACGGCCGCGAATATCTGGTGGCGGTGCTCCCGCGCGGGCGCGGCCTGATCATGTTCACGTTGCGGCACGCGCGCGAGATTCGCAGCATGGAGCAGATCGACGAGCTCGAAACCGTTTCGACCAAAGTGAAACCGGAAGAAATCAGGCTCGCCAAGCAGGTCATCGATACCTTCGAGGGCGAGCTCGATTTGAGCGAGTACAAGGACGCCTACCAGGAGGAACTGCGACAGCTCATCGACGCGAAGGTGGCCGGCGAGGAGTTCGTGGCCGCCCCGGAAGAGGCGCCGCCGAAGGTGGTCAATCTGATGGAGGCGCTGCGAAAGAGCCTCGACTCGGTGAGCGCGCAAAAGAAGAAGACGGTGAAGGCCGAGATCGATCGGCGGGCGACCCGGCCCGCCGCCAGGAGACGCGCAAAGGGATAGGCGATCACGGCGCCCACGGCCGATTCGAAGCGCGCGCACGCGACACCGCCTGGATCCTCTGGGCGACCAAACATCGAGGATGGGTCGCCGGCCTTGTCGGCGCACTCGCGGGCCTGCTCGTCGCCGCTGGCGTGCGGCGGTGAGAGGCGGTACACTCGGCCCATGCCAGCGTCGCGCTCTACAGGGTCGCCATGAGCAGGACGGTCGCGCGACGGTTCGTTCCAGCCCTCATCGGTTCCTGCCTGGTCGCGGCGCTCGTCGCTGCCCAGGATCCCCCCAAGGAGCCTCAACAGCCTTCCGGGCAACAGCCGCCCATCTTCCGGACGGAAGTCAACTTCGTCAGCGTCGACGTCTATCCCACGGCCGCTGGCCGCCACGTCGGTGATCTGACTCGCGACGATTTCGAGATCCTCGAGGAAGGCAAACCGCAGCGCATCGAGACATTCGAGCACATCATGGTTCGGCCGGCAGGAGCCCAGGCCGCGCGGGCCGAGCCCAATAGCCAGCGGGAAGGGAACCAGATGGCCGAGGACCCGCGCGCGCGTGTGTTCGTGCTATTCCTCGACACCTATCACGTCGAAGACGAGGCGTCCCACCGCGTGCGCCGTCCCCTGGTCACGCTGCTCGACCGCATCATCGGACAGGACGATCTCGTCGGTGTCATGACGCCGGAGATGTCCGCCGCAAACCTCGTGCTCGGCCGCCGAACGCTTACGATCGAAGACATGCTGACGCGCCACTGGAACTGGGGGCGGCGGACGGACATCACCGCCCGCGATCCAGACGAGGAGCGGTACGAGGCCTGTTTCGGCGGCAGGCGGTTCAAAGAGAGTGAGTTCGTCGTCCGGGAGATGATCGGCAGGCGTCGAGAGAAGTTGACGCTCGATGCGCTCGCGGATCTCGTCCGCCACCTGCGCGCGCTGCGGGAGGAACGCAAGGCCATTCTCGCGATTACCGACGGCTGGATTCTCTACAAGCCCAACCGGGCGCTCGCCGACGCCCTGACGCTGCCCAACGGCCAGAAGTACGCGCCGGGGCCGCCGGTCGTCTATGTGGGGGAGGGTGGGCGCATGCGGATGGAGGGCAAGCCGGGCGAGGGCGAGGCGTCGATGTTCGCCTGCGATCGGGATCGCATGAACCTGGCCATGCTGGACAACGAGCGACAGTTCCGCGAGCTGCTGGACGAATCCAACCGTTCGAACGCGACGTTCTACCCGGTCGATCCCCGTGGGCTTGCGGTCTTCGACACGCCCATCGGGCCAGAGCGTCCGCTGCCGCCTGCGCAGGACCGGGGGCAGCTCGCCAATCGCATCTCCACTCTGCGCACCCTTGCGGAAGCGACCGACGGCATTGCCGTCCTCAACAGCAACGACATCGAAGGCGGGCTGAAGCGCGTGGCCGACGACCTGACCGCCTACTACCTGCTTGGCTACTACTCGTCGAACACGAATCTGGATGGCAAGTACCGCTCGATCAGCGTGCGGGTCAAGCGCCCCGACGTACAGGTGCGCGCGCGACGTGGATATCGCGCGGCCCGCGCCGCTGAAGTGGTCGACACGCCCGCGCCGGCCAACGGAAACACGGCACCCTCACGATCCCCGGAGGATGAAGCCGTGGCGAGCGCGCTTGGCTCGATCGGCGTCGTCCGCGCCGGCACCAAGCTGCTCCTTCGCGGGGCGCCGGTGCGCGGCTCCGACACGACCGCCGCGCTCATCGTTGTCGGTGAAATCGACTATACCGTCTCGCGATCGCCTGCGTGGGTCGGCGGCGGCGTCGCGACGGTTCAGCTCGTTCGCGATCGCTCGCCGGTGACGTCCACCGATATTCCCTTGGCGCCCGGCAGCCGCACGTTCGTCGCCAGGCTCCCGAGCCCTGAGCCAGGACTCCCGAATCCCGAATCCCGAGCCCCGAACGGAGGCCTGAGCCCCGGCACCTACTCGGTGTCGGCTCGCATCCGCTCATTTGTCACGGGAGCGCTTCCGCTGAGCGATGCAGTGAGCGTGACGGTCCCCGAGCCGGCCCCGGCCGACGTGATGACCGGCGATGTGCTGTGGTTCCGCCGCGGGCCGTCGACCGGTGTGAGCTACATGGCGACCGCTGATGTGCGATTCCGTCGCAACGAATTGATCCGCGTCGAAGTGCCGGTCAAGCCGGACGCCGACCGGCTCGCCATGCGGCTGCTGGACCGTCAGGGGGGACCGATGCAGGTGCCGCTGGCGTCGTCGGACCGCGCTGACGAGACGGCGCGATGGGCGGTGGGGAATCTGTCGCTCGCGCCGCTGGCGACGGGAGACTACCTCGTCGAGATTACAGCGAGCCTCGGCGGCCAGACACAGAAGGTGCTGGCCGGATTCAAGGTGGTGCCGTAGGGGAGCGGAAAGTCCAAGGTCCAAAGTCGACTACGTGCACGCGCAGTAGCAGTAGTAGCAGTAGTAGCAGTAGTGTCCGGCTTTAGCCGGACTTCAGTAGCGCGCGTACCGTAGTAGTGTCCGGCTTTAGCCGGACTTCAGTGTCGAAGGCCACAGGTCATCAAGACAGGCCATGAACATGAAAACACCAACCGCACCCCCGGCTTACACCACGCTGCTCGAAGAAGCGCTCGAAGCGTGGGGCTACACGCGGACCGGCGTCATTGACGAACTGAAGAACATCCCGGCCGACAAGATGACTTTCCGTCCGACGCCGGAAATGCGAAGTGTCGCGGAGCTGGGGCTGCACATTCTCGAATCGGGCCTCCTGATGGTCGGCGAGCTGGCGCGTCCGGATGGCAGCTTCCGGCGTGCATCGTATGCCGCGCTCCTGAAGGAGCACGCGGGCAGTCTGCCGTCGCGCGCGACGAAGCCGGAGCTGCTTGCCGAGCTGAAATCCACTCATCGCGGCGGCGAGAAACGTTTCCGCCAGGCGGGCGAGCTCTGGATGATGCAGTACATCACGCGCTTCGATGGATTGCCCGGCAGCCGCTTCGCCTGGATGCAGCATGGCATCGCGCACGAGGAATATCATCGCGGTCAGCTCGCGCTTTACGCGCGCCTGCTCGGTCTGGTTCCGGCCCTGACCCAGCAAATCATGGGCTGACATCTCGATGCCCTGCACGATTCGCCACGCGATCCCCGCCGACGTGGCCACGCTGGCGAAGATGCGCCACGAGTTTCGCGCCTCGATTGCTCCCGCGGCCGTGGGCGACGGGGAGTTTCTCGCGCGCTGTCGGGATTGGATGGAGCAGCGCCTCAGGATTGCCGACGGACCCTGGCGCTGCTGGGTCGCCGAACGCGACGGCGCGATCGTCGGTCACGCGTGGCTGCAGCTCGTCGAGAAGATCCCGAATCCGATCCTCGAAGCCGAACGCTTCGGCTACATCACCAACATCTACGTGCGAGCCGAGGCTCGCGGCGCTGGAATCGGCGGCGCGCTGGTCGAGACCGCCGTCGACTGTTGCCGGCGCGAGGGTGTCCAGGCCATTATCCTGTGGCCGACGCCGCGCAGCCGCACGCTGTACGCCCGCCACGGATTCGACGTGCCCGACGATGTGATGGAAGCGAAAACCTCAAGCCTTGACCGCGGAGGCCGCTGAGAGCGCGGAGGAATTGTCTTGTGCACATCTCCGCGTGCTGCCCCGCGGTGAAGCTTCTGACGCCGGATGCAGGATCAATGGATCAATGGATCAA
>JACPPN010000169.1 GCA_016190995.1 Acidobacteriota bacterium
CGGTGAACAGGCCGAGGAGGAGCGCGTGGACCATCTTTTCCTGGCCGATGATGATCCGGTTGATCTCGCGCTCGATATCGGTGACGAGATCCAAAGCTTGCGGCGCGTCCATGGCCGCCTCGGCATGTCCGGCTTTCAAGATGTCCTCCGGCTAGGAGCCCGTCTGAGTAACCCCGAACGGGCTCCTAGTAGGCGCGTCGCGCTACGCGCTCCGCGCAACAACATTGGAGATCTTGCCGGCGAAGCCGGCCTACTAGGAGCGTGTCGCCCCATCTCGGACACGCTCCAAGACGATCATCAACACACCCAGCAGCACCACGCCCGCCGCCAGGAACCAGCGCTCGACGGGTCTCGTTTCCACGACGCGTTCGACGCGCACCAGGCGGCGCGCGCTCAGGAGGATTTCCTCGAGATTGGCGCGGAGCTCGGTGCCCGTGAACGAGCGATGGTAGGTTCCCCCCGTGGCCACGGCCACCCAGCGGAGCGTGCCCTCGTCGAAGGTGGCCAGCACCGGGCGCCTGCGCTCGTCGAGGAGAAACGTCTGCCGGCCATCGGTGGCCGGCAGCGGAATGAGCGCGCCGCCCTGCGACCCGATCCCGATGCAATAGATGCGATAGCCGGCTTGCGCCGCGCGTGCGACCAGGCGGGTCATCTCCTTGCCGTTGTCCTCGCCGTCCGAGATGAGGACGAAGACCACGTCGGAGGGCACCAGGTCACGATCCGTCGCGCGCTCCTTCTCGACGAGGGCCAGCGCGTTCGCGATGCCGCCCGCGATGTCCGTCCCGTAGCCCGGCAGGATGTCGGTCTGGAGCGAGTCGAGGTAGAAGAGAATGTTCGACCCGTCTCGCGTGAAGTACGACAGGATGATGCTCGAGCCGGCGAAGCTCACCAGCCCCACCCGCCCGATCGCCTCGTCTTTCTGGCGAACGAAGAAGTTCTTGATCTCCTCGCTCGCCCGCTCGATCCGCGACGGGAGCACATCGCGCGCGCGCATCGAGAGCGACGTGTCGAGCAGGAAGACGATGTCGAGCGTCTTGAAGATCTCCCGGCGACCTTCGACCTCGATGCGCGGTTCCGCAAGAGCGAGCAGCAGGCTGGCGGACCCAAGCACCGACAATGAAACGAGCAAAATCTGCCGGCGGCTCGTGCCGAGGCGGCTCACGCGACGGAGCCGATCGAGGTCGAGCTCCGGCCGCCCCCGCCGGATGTGCCGCCAGCTGACGAAGGACGCGAGCGCCGGCACGGCCACGAGAAAGAGCGCGACGAGGTATTGCGGTGCCTCGAAGGTCACGCGTCACCCGGCAATCTTCTTGGTTCGCGGCTGGCCGCGTTGGGGCCGCACGATTTGCTGAGGTGCCTGCCCGGGGTCGCGCGTCGCGCGATCCACCGTAGCCTTCGCCAGCTCGTAGTTGTACCTAATGCTCCAGCGCGCAGCCGGGTCCTCTTCCAGCGCCCGCTTGAGCGAGGAAAGACCGCGATGGAACCACGGCAGGACATCTTCGGGTTTCTCCTCGACAAGGCCGCGCTGCAAGAGCGCGGTCCCAATCCAGAAGTGAAGCGCCGCGCGATCGGTGACGGCCGGATCCTGGACGAAGCGATCACCCAGCTCGAGCACCCGGCCATACTGTGCGGTGTCATCGAGGAGGCGCAGCCGGGCGACGGCCGCATCGGTGTACGCGTCGCTGAAAAACCGCCTCAACCAGGCCGCCCGCTCGAGCGATTGCCCGAGCTCCTCGTATCGGGCCAGCGCATCGGCGGTCCTCCCGATGCGCTCGAGTGCACGGGCCGCTTCCCACGAGGTCGCCACCGAGCGCTGCAGGAGGGCATAGGCCCCCATGCAGACGGCTCCAACAAACAGCACCGGCAGGAGGGCCGTTGCGGCTCTTCTCATGTTCGTCCTCCCGACTTCCTCACCGTAATGCGGTCCCCGCCGGCCTCGCGTAGGCGGTCTTGCCCCCGATGACTGTTTCCAGGATCGCAATGTCGCGGATCTTGACCGGGTCAATGGTGAGCGGATTCTCCGCCAGCACCACGAAGTCCGCCAGCTTGCCCGGCTCGATCGACCCCTTGATCTTCTCGTCGAACACCTGCCAGGCGGCGTCACTCGTCAGGGCCCGCAGCGCCTGCAGCGGCGTGATGCGCTGCTCAGGCCCGAGCACCTTCCCGCTCACCGTCAAGCGCGTCGCCGCGACCCAGAGGAGCTGCAGCGGATTGACCGGCGTGACCGGCGTGTCGTCGTGAATCGTGAAGCGGATGCCGCGGTCGACCGCCGACTTCAAGGGGCTGATGCGGCTGCCGCGCTCCGGGCCGATGAAGATGTCACGATGGCGGTCGCCCCAGTAGTAGACGTGGCCGACGTAGAACGACGGCGTGATGCCCAGCTCCTTCATGGCATCGAGCTGGTCGTCACGCGACATCTGGGCGTGCTCGACGTGGTGACGGGCATCCGGACGCGGGAAGTCCTTCTGCGCTTCGCGATACGCCGCGATGATGTCGTCGATGGCGGCGTCGCCGTTGCCGTGAATACCAATCTGGTAGCCGGCGCGGTGGATTTCCTTGACCATGGCCGTCAACTGCTGGCGGCTCTGGCGCGGGTAGCCGCGATAGGTCGGGTCGGCGGGCTTCTCCTCGTACGGCTTGAAGGGCACGTGGTACGGCTTAGTGAGATAGCCGGTATAGCCCTGGATCGAGCCGTCCTGGACCATCTTGATGCCGCTCAGTCTGAGCCACTCGTTTCCAAAACCGGGCAGAAAGCCGCCCAGCTCGCTGGGCGACGGCTGGTCGAGGCTCTTGGAGGTCATGGTCACGACCCGGATGCCCAGGAGGCCGCGCGACAACGCGTTCCGCAGATCCATCAGGCGCTGCCGGTCGCTGCCCGGCGAGGCGGACGTCGTCACGCCTCGCGACGCGTAGTGATCCGAAGCCCACTTGATGGCCTTCATCATCTGCTCGTCTGAAAAGGGCGGGATGATCCGGCGCACGAGCGTCTGTGCCGACTCCTCGAGCACCCCGTTCGGCTCGCCCGTCTTCGGGTCCTTGCGAATGACGCCGCCGGTCGGGTTCGGCGTGTCCTTCGTGACGTGGGCCAGCTCGAAGGCCTTGCTGTTGGCCACGCCGATGTGGCCATACATCGCGCTGATATAGATGGGATGATCCGGCGAGGCCTTGTCCAGCTCCCATCTCGTCGGGTGGCGATTCTC
>JACPPN010000165.1 GCA_016190995.1 Acidobacteriota bacterium
ACGTAACCGGTGAAGCGGCCGTGCGCCGTATAGACGCGCACCTGGCGCAGGATCTTGAAGCGCTCGCGCACCACGTGCCCGAGGTTGTCGAGAATCTCCGACAGATTGCCGCCTGTCTCTCTCTGGATGAGGACGGCGGTGACGAAGAACCGCACGTCGAGCAGCGGCACGCGCTCGGAGAGATTGTTAAGCGCGTCCTTGAGCGGCAGCCCGAAGTTCTGCTCTTCGAAGGCCTTCTTGAACTCAGGGCCGACCGGGTCGGTCAGCTCGTCGGCCACCATCTTCATGCCGGTCGTGAACGCGTGGCCGGCGCGCACCGCGCGCGAGATCAGATCGAGCGCTTCGGGAAAATTCTCTTCGAATCGGTGCAGCCGTCTCGCCCGCCGAATCCGCACGACGAGGAAGGGGATCATGCCGCCGACGAGGAACCCGCCCACCATGGCGACGACGCGGTGCAACACGATCACCCCGAGGAAGGCGACGAGCACGGCGAGAACGAACGAGATGACCACCAGACCGCTCACGCTGATCTTCATGCCCGACTGTTCGAGCCATTTGCGCAGCGCGGATCCTTTCAGCGTCCCGCCCGCGAACCGATCGAGCGCGGGCAGCGGCCCGCGGAGCGGGTTCTTGACGAGCGTGCTGACGGATCGCTGGGCGGTCCCGTCGGCTTCCGGCGCCACCACCTCCCGAATGCGCCATTCCAGACGACGACGCTGCAGGGCGCCCGGCATGCGCTTGATCCCGATGTCGGCCCCGAGCACGACCACGACGACGAGCGCAAAGACCATGACGGCGAAAATGGCGGGGGACATCAGCGCACCTCGGTAATCCCTTCGAACATCTCCGGCGGCAGATGAATACCCGACGCGCGCAGCCGCTCGCAGCACTTCGGGCGAACGCCCGTCGCGCGGAATCTGCCGATGACCTTGCCGTCCTGCGTGACGCCGATCTTCTCGAACAGGTAGATCTCCTGCATCGTGATGACGTCACCTTCCATGCCGGTGATCTCCGAAATGCTCGTGATCTTCCGCGAGCCATCGCTCATGCGCGCCTGCTGGACTACGAGCTGGATGGCAGACGCGATCTGCTGCCGCATGGCGCGCTCCGGCAGGTTCAGGCTGCCCATCGAGATCATGGTTTCGATCCGCGACAGCGCGTCGCGCGGCGTGTTCGCGTGCACGGTCGTGAGCGATCCGTCGTGCCCGGTGTTCATGGCCTGCAGCATGTCGAGCGCTTCCTCGCCGCGCACCTCGCCGACGACGATGCGGTCGGGGCGCATGCGGAGGGCGTTGATGACGAGCTGCCGCTGGCGGATGGCGCCTTTGCCCTCGACGTTCGGCGGACGCGTCTCGAGCCGGACGACGTGATCCTGGTGGAGCTGCAATTCGGCCGCATCCTCGATCGTGCAGATACGCTCGCGTTCGGAGATGAAGCTCGACATCACGTTGAGCAGCGTCGTCTTGCCCGCGCCGGTCCCGCCGCTGATGAGCACGTTGAGCCGGGCGCGGACGCAGTGCTCGAGGAACTCGAGCATCGGCCGCGTCAGGGCGCGCAGCCCGACCAGGTCCTCGGCCTTCAGCCGCTCCTTCGGGAACCGGCGAATCGAGAGCAGCGGGCCGTCGACGGCGAGCGGCGGGATGATGACGTTGACGCGCGAACCGTCGGGCAGCCGCGCGTCCACCATCGGTGAGCTGTCGTCCACTCGTCGGCCGACGCCGCTCACGATGCGGTCAATGACCCGCATCAGGTGCCCGTCGTCTTGAAACGTCGCGTGCATGCGTTCGAGAACGCCCGCGCGCTCGACGAAGACCTGCTTGTACGTGTTGACCAGAATGTCGTTGATGCTTGGATCGCGCAGCAGCGGCTCGAGCGGACCGAAGCCGAAGACCTCGTCGAGCACGTCGCCTACGATGCCCTCGCGCTCGGTCATGCTCAGCGGAATGCCTTCATCGGCGATGAGATCGAAGAGCAGGTTCCTGATTTCCCCCTCGGCGCGCGCGCGGTCCGTGGACGCGAGGGTCTCCAGATTGAGGCGGTTGAGCAGCTTGCGGTGAACGTTCGCCTTGAGCTCGATGTACTGCGGTCGCACGCCGTCGAAGCGGGCCGGCTTCGGCGCGGCGCCGGCGGGAGCTCCGTTGAGTGACATCGTCATAGGGCCTCTTCGGCTGTCCCCTGCTGTTCGAAATCCGTCTGTCCTTTGGGTGCCGGTCACCTCAAGCCGAGGAAGCGCCGCTTCCGTTCAGGCTCCGGCGTCACCGGCGAGGGCGAGATGATCTGCCGCGTGAACGCATCGAACTGGCTCGAGATGTCCGAGTGGTTCGTGAGGGCGAGCGGCACGCCCGAGTTGAGCGCCGTCGAGACGGTGCGGTAGTCGCTCGTGAACACCTGGTGAATCGGGTAGCCGAGCGCCGTCTCGATCTGTTTCGGGCCGATCATCAGGTGCTCGGCGAACCGGTTGAGCACGACCCGCACCCGCTCGCTTCCCGCGCCGAGCTGACGCACGCGATCGACCATCCGCTGCGCGTTGCGGATGGACGGCACGTCCGGATTGGTCACCAGGAAGATCGTGTCGGCCGCGTGAAACGCCGCGAGCGCGCACGAGTTCACGAAGTTTCCCGCATCGACGACCACGAAGTCGTACACCTTGGCCAGCACGCGAAGGAGCTCCTCGATGGCGCCGGCGTCCTGCGCGCCGGGACGATCGAACTGCTCGGAGCCGCCGAGGATGTCGAGGCCGGACTTGTGCTTCGCCACGAGCTCCTTCAGGAAATCGCGGTCGAGTCGATGCAGGTTCTCGATGCCGTCGAGCACGGTGAAGCGCGGGCGCACGCCGAGAAACAGGGCCACCTCGCCGAGCGAAGCTTTCAAATCGACGATCACCGCCGGGCGCTTCGTGAGCCGCGCGAGCTCCACGGCGCAGTTCACCGAGAGGGTCGTGGTCCCGGCGCCGCCCTTGGCGCCGAAGAAGACGAGCGAGACCGACGGCGGCCGCGTTCCGGCGTGGGTGGCCTCCCGCCTCGACGCCGCACGGCGGACCGCACCATGAAACGACTCGTCGAACGACAGCACCGTCTGGGGGCTGGCGTCCGCGCCGGGCCACGTGAAGAACTCGTTCGCTCCGGCGCGCATCGCCTGAAGAATGAGGTCGGGGTCCGCCACGCTCGCCACGGCGAAGATCGCGAGGGTGGGGTGCGCCGCGCGCAGCCGCTCGATGTGGTTGAGGCCAGCCGCTGAATCGTGCCGCAGGTCGATGAGGGCGAGGTCCGGCCCGGCGGACGACTCCGGGGCGATGCGCCGGGGGTCGAGGATGCCGACGGGCACACCGCCTCCCTGGAGCAGCTGCGCCGCCTGTCGGCGGAATTCTTCGTCGTGGCTAAGGAGGATCGCTGCGAGTTGCATGAGCCCTAGTTCGGACCCGCGTCCATCGGCGCCTGCCGCCTCAAGACCGGATCGCGCGCGGCGACTGACCGCTCGGCCCTGACCGTGCCGGGCGAGGCCGGGACGGACCGACGGCGTGCGGGAAAGAATGCCGACCGGGAGGACAAGTCGACTCTCCAGACGCCGACCGCGGCGATGCCGCCCGTTGGATAGCAACGGCCGTACCCTGCACACGATCCCGATGGACGGACGAAAAGTGGTTGAAACCGCTTGATTTCGCCCGGCCAACGGGCACCCGCGAGAGGGGCCGCCCGCACGGCGGCTGACAACCTTGGGGGATCGGGGACAGAAACGTAACTTCCGGGAACGTGCGGCCCAGTGACGAAGCTTCGACGCACCGAGGCGTCGTTCCGACTCGTCGACTTGAGGCGAAGCTTCGGTTACTGCACAAGCCGAATCGCCCTGAGGAACGCCCCGGTCGGCACGGTCCCAGTGCCGCGAATGAGTCCGATCGCAGGCACCAGGCGGCCGACAACGCTGCTGCCATGCAGGTTCTCGACGAAAAAACCGACGAGATTCGACACCTGGATGTCCACCCGTCCACGTTGACGGCCGTTCTCGTAGACGGCAGGGTCGAAAACAGGCATGACGATGATGCGCGGGCTGGGATTGAAGGCGCTGACGACGCGATTGCGCGTCGTGTCCCAGTAGGCGTTCGGATCCTGATCGATCAAGGTCTCGGTGCCCGACAGCGTCGGCCCGGTCATGTTGCCCGGCTCCACGGGAACCAAATCACCCATCTGCATCGTGCCCGACCAGCAGGACGGAATGTTCTCTTCGTACCAGGCTGCGCCCGTGTTCGGCGGCAGCGCGACCGGATAGAAATGGCTGGCGCTGATCGCCTGACTGGGGGCTCCCGCTTTCAACGTGATCTGCAGGCCATAGTCCGGACCCGTGGGGTTGCCGTTGAAGCCGGTGTAGCCGCTCTGATCGGCCGGCACGTAGACGTCGGGATCCGGCAGCGGTGCCCCGATCGGATTATATTGATCGAACGAGTCCGCCGGGTCCCACGGCGGATCCTGCACTTCCTGCCACTTGTCCGGAACGGCCCACGGCTTCACGCAGGTCGCCGCGTTCGCCGGCGAGGCTTCGGCGGTCGCGGTTGCGGAGATGTCCGCGTTGGGGCGTCCGAAGTATGCCGCCACGAGCGTCGACACCGGATTGTTCCGCCCGATCGTGCGATAGACGTTCACCTGAACGCGCGTCGGCTGCCCTTCGGGATCGTTGGGGAAGCTGACGTCCGCCGGCTGAACCGACACGTTCTGGCCGATGACCTGGTTGGCCTGACCGGCCGTGATCGCGGTCTGCACCGCCGCCCCGCCCGTCGAACGATCCGCGGAGTCCTGAAAGACGAGCGCCACCGCGCCAGCCAGTGCGGCGGCGTCGGCGGAATTCTGCGCCTGCGATCGCGCTGTGAGGAACAACCCGACGTCGATCGCGAGCAGGCTCGCGCTCAGGATGGCCATGAACCCGACGCCGAACAACACCAGCGATTGGCCACGCTGGTCATCAAGGATCCGGCGCAAGAAAGACATGAGTGCTCCTTTTCCGCTGCTTCACACACGCCGGCGCGATGGCCGCGCCGCAGGTGAAGAGATGGCCGGGGATGCGTGGACCGGTGCTGGACTGGTGGAGGTGAAACCGCGGTGCGCGCTGGGCGGGCATTGCATCGAAACAACCTGCCCACCTGCCTGTCAGCGCGTGAGTCGACGGACGATGGGCGCGGCGCGCGCTGCGGCGCCCACAGACGATGATTCGCTAACGGATCGAGCGGATGTCGATCAGCAACCCTCAACGGCGCTGGCAAGGCATCAGGCGCCGCTCGCGATCGCAACCTTTGTACCGAGAACGTCGAAAAACCGGAGGGACGAGGAAGTCACTATGAGCTGTTGAGTTGCAGGATCCGGACAGAAGGCGCACGTACGATCGTCACACGTCGGCGGAACCTGAAACGAGACACCCGGGAACGGAACTGTCGGGGCGCGGCCGCGCGGCGGGCAGTTCCGCCGCGGGCCATCGAGGTTCCTATTGAACCAGTCGAATCGCCTTGGGAAATGCGCCGGTCGGCACCGTGCCATTGCCGCGAATCAGACCGCTCACGGGCACCAGGCGTCCGAGCACGCTGTTGCTCTGCAGATTCTCGACAAAGAAGCCCACGAGATTCGCGACCTGGATGTCCTGCCGCCCGTGCTGGCGGCTGTTCTCGTACACCTCCGGATCGAACACCGGCATGACAATGATGCGCGGGCTTGGATTGAAGTTGCTGACAACCTTGTTCTGGGTTGTGTCCCAGAACGCGTTGGGGTCCTTGTCGATGAGCTCCTCGGTGCCCGAGACGGTCGGCCCCGTCATGTTGCCGGGCTCGACCGGGATGAGGTCGCCGATCTGCATGATCCCGGACCAGCAGTCGGGAATGTTCTCTTGATACCAGTTTCCGCCGGTGTTTGGTGGCAGCGCGATTGGAAAGAAATGCGAGGCGCTGATGGCCTGGTGCGGGTTGCCCGCCTTCAGCAGAATCTGGAGACCGTAGTCGGGCCCTGTGGGGTTGCCGTCGAAGCCCGTGTACCCGGGACCAATGGGCCTGTACACGTCCGGATTGGGCAGGGGCTGGCCGTTGTTCTGGTAGAGATCGAAGGAGTCGTCCGGATCCCAGGGCCCATTCTGATTCTCTAGCCACTTGTCGGGAATCGACCACGGCTTGACGCACGTCGCGGCGTTGGCCGGTGAGGCCTCGGCCGTCGCGGTCGCGTTGACGTCCGCGTTCGATCGCCCGAAATATGCGCCGATGAGCGTCGACAGCGGGTTGCTCCGTCCCCCGGTGCGGTAGACGGTCACCTGCACCCGCGTTGGCTGTCCCTGCGGATCGTTGGGGAAGGTCACGTCAGACGGGAGGATCGACACCGTCTGCCCCATCACTTGGTTCGCCTGTCCGGCGGAGATTGCGCCCTGCACCGCCGGACCGCTCGATGATCGATCCGTGAAGTCCTGGTACACGAGCGCGACGGCGCCGGCCAGCGCCGCCGCGTCGGCGGAGTTCTGCGCCTGCGATCGCGCCGTCATGAACATGCCGACGTCGATCGCGAGCAGGCCAGCGCTCAGAAACGCCATGAACCCCAGGCCCACCAGCACGAACGACATGCCCCGTTCATCATCGCGAAGACGACGAAAAAGTGACATGGGTTTCACTCCCCGTTTCGGATTGGCCCCTTCGAGTCAACTAGACCGGGGCTCTGCCCCGGACCCCGGCTCGGTCGCTCGCGGGGACCCCTACCCCGCGCCGCTATACGGCGTTGCGCAGTGCCCAGCCCCTGGCTTCCCCATGCGCCGCGTCCACAAAGAGAACAGAATCCTCGTAGAGCGCCGCATAGCGGTCCAAATCAACGATCTCATCAATCC